>JBFYZW010000370.1:0-2829 GCA_041309305.1 Deltaproteobacteria bacterium
CAGGCGGCCACGAGCAGCGCGGCGAGCAGTAGGCCGCGCCGCATCGCTCACTCCTTGAGCAGCCGCTCGATCCCGGCGCGGGCGATCGGGTGGTAGGTGTGCGCGTAGGCGGCGAAGACCTCGGCGGCGAGGGCGCGCGTGGTCGGCCCCTGGTGCAGCGCCCGGTACAAGGGCTTGAGGAACTTCATCCGACCGTAGGCGCCGAGGAAGGCGCGGATCGGCGCGAAGGCCGGCGCGTAGGCCGAGCTGGCGGCGATCACCAGCCAGCCGGCCAGGATCTCGGCGTTGCCGCGGCGCGACAGCGCGAAGGTCTCGTCCAGCCAGGCGCAGCTCTCGACCGGCAGGCGCTTGGGCAGCTCCTGGAGAAAGATCTGCCAGTCCTCGGCCGAGAAGGCCTCGAGGGCCTTCACCGGCGGTCGCTCGCCGGCGGCGAAGCGGCGCGCCATGGTCTGCAGCTCCTCCAGCCGCGCGGAGCGGAAGACCGGCGCGTCATCGGGCAGGCCGGGCGCGTCGAGCCAGCGCCCGAGCCCGATCTCGGCGCCC
Source organism: Deltaproteobacteria bacterium (assembly GCA_041309305.1). Taxonomy (GTDB): domain Bacteria; phylum Myxococcota; class XYA12-FULL-58-9; order XYA12-FULL-58-9; family XYA12-FULL-58-9; genus JBFYZW01. The sequence goes on from JBFYZW010000370.1 coordinate 544, forward strand.
ACCCCCGGCAGCCGCTCGTCGAGGAAGGCGACGAACTGGTCGGTGGTCAGCGAGGTGAAGCCGAAGCGATCCATGTAGTCTCGGACAAAGCGGTCCCAGCGCTGCCGGCCCACCGCCTGCTCGAGCCGGAAGACCAACAGCGCGCCCTTCTCGTACGGTACGCGCGAGAAGACCTCGTCCGGATCGACCCCGCCGAGATCGGTGCGCAGCCGGGTGTAGGGCGACTCGGCGCCGAAGCGCGCGACGTCCTCCTTGAGGCCGCCGAGGCCAATCGCCGCGGCGAGCGCCTGCGCCTCGACGCCGGCGATCGCCTCGAGGATGCGCCGCTCGGCCCAGACGGTGAACCCCTCGTTCAACCAGAAGTCGTTCATCGTCGCGTTGGTCACCAGGTTGCCGGTCCACGAGTGGGCCAGCTCGTGGGCGAGCACGTTGACCAACGACCGATCACCGGCGAGCAGCGTCGGGGTCAGGAAGGTCAAGCGCGGGTTCTCCATCCCGCCGTACGGGAACGACGGCGGCATGACCAAGAAGTCGAACCGCTCCCAGCGGTAGGGCCCGAACAGCTGCTCGGCGGCGGTGATCAGCCGGTCGACCTCGGCGAACTCCCAGGCCGCCTTGGCCAGCATCTCCGGCTCGGTGTAGACGCAGGAGCGCGGGCCGAGGTCCTGACGGGCCAGGTTCCCGACCGCGAGCGCCAGCAGGTAGCTGGGGATCGGCTGCGGCATCGTGAACGAGAAGACCCGCTCGCCGCCCCCGCTCGCCGCGACCTCGCCGGGCGCCGCCGACATCACGGCGCTGAGCGCCGCCGGCACGGTGACCTTGGCCGCGTAGGTCAGCCGCACACCCGGACTGTCCTGCATCGGCGCCAGCGAGCGGGCGTGGATCGCCTGGCACTGGCTGAACAGGTACGGGTGCGCGCCGCCGGCGGTCTGCGCCGGCTCGAGCCACTGCAGCGCGGTCGCCTCCGGTGAGGTCTGGTAACGGACCGTCACCCGCGCGCTCGGGCGCGCCAGCGTCAGGCGCAGGCGCTGACCGAGCACCGGGTCGCGTTCGCCGAGCGCGAACGGCACCGCCCGCCCGGCGTCGTCGGTGACCGCCTCGATGGTCAGGTCCCGGGTGTCGAGGTCGAGCGGCCCGCTCGCCGCGGCAGCGAGCTCGAGCGTCGCCGAGCCGCCGATGCGCCGCGCCGCGAAGTCGACCCGCCAGTCGAGCGCCAGGTGCACGACGCGGCCTTGCTCGGTGTCGGTGGTCGAGTGGGGGTCCTGCCGTGCCATGCTGGTGTCGCCTCCGCCACCCCCCGCCGTGACGCCCTCGGGTCCATACACCAACGGCAGGGCTCGGACCACCCGATCACGCCCCGGCGCGCTCCAGCCAGTAGCGCAGGTCGGTCGGCAAGTCGGGGCGGTCGCGCAGCGCCAGCAGCGCGGCGCGCGCCTCGGCCGACGCGTGCGCGGCGAAGAGAGGGAAGACCTCGGCGGCGGCGGTGCGCAGGTAGACCCAGTAGTCGCCCGCCGCGACGCGCACCAGCGCCTGGCAGACCGCGTCGGTGGACACCCCGGCGCGCGCCAGCTCCTCGCCGAGCGCCGGCGAGCGCTCGTAACGGAGCAGGTCGGCGAGCCAGTCGTAGACGCCGACCTCCTTGAGCAGCGCCTCGTCCGCGAGCATCGCCGCCAGCCGGTCGAGGAACTCCCGCCAGTCGCCGAAGGCCCAAGAGACCCGCTCCTCGGCGAGCCGGAAGGGCGTCAGCGCCTCGCCGACCCGCTTCTGCGCGCGCAGCAGCACCCAGCAGGCCTCGCAGCGCAGCTTGACCGAGAGCGTCGCGTCGAACAGCCGGCGCAGCACGGCGCGCTGCAGCGCCGGCTCGGGGCGCACGCCCAGCTGCGCCTCGGCCAGACGCAACAGCGGCGCCAGCTCCTCGGGCGCGCGCTCGTCGAGCAGCGCGACGACCTCATCGCCGGTGAGCTGGCCGTGCTCGGCGGCGGCGCACAGATCGTCGCGCAGCCGCTCACCGAGGCCGAGCGCCAGGGCGGCGCGCACGACCCGCTCAGCGCGCGGCAGCACCTCCGCGCGCAACAGCGCGCGCAGGATCTCGCCGTCGCGCTCGCGCTCCGCGACGGTCACCAGGCGCTCGACGGTCTCCTGCTCCAGCGTCTCGTTCAGCGCCCACGCCGCCCGGCCGCGCACCTCCTCGCCCGCCGCCTCGGCCAGCGCCAGCACCGGCGCGCGAAGCTCGGCGGCCAGGGGCTTGTCGAGCTTGCGCACGATCGCCAGCTGCTCGTCCACCGG
>JBFYZW010000371.1:0-5117 GCA_041309305.1 Deltaproteobacteria bacterium
CGGAGCTGCTACGCCGCGGCCGGCGCGGCGTGGTCACGCTCGACCGGGAGGAGCTGCTCGGCGAGCTCGAGCTCGCGGCCGCCGGTCGGCTCGCGCGCCTGCGCGTCGGCTTGCGGCTCGGCCCGGCGCTCGGACTGATGGGGACGCTCATCCCGATGGGGCCGGCGCTGATGAGCATCTCGCGCGGCGATCTCGCCGCGATGTCCCAGGACCTGATCATCGCCTTCGGCACGACCGTGGTCGGCCTGCTCGTCGGGTCGATCTGCTACGTCATGCTCGTGGTCCGACAGCAGTGGTACGCCCGTGACCTGGCGCGGGTCGAGCGGCTGGTCGAAGGCGCCGCGCCGCGGGGGCGACCGTGAACCGGCGCCGGCCCGCCGCGGAGCGGCGTTATCGACGGCTGTTGGCCCAGCCGGCGGACGATCCGCTGGCGGCGGTGGTCAACCTCTTCGACGTGGCGATGGTCTTCGCCGTCGCCCTGGTCCTCGCCCTCGCCGCCACCAGCCTCCCGGAGCTGCTCGCCTCGCCCGAACCGCTCACCATCGTCAAGAACGCCGGCCGACCCGACATGGAGATCATCACCAAGCAGGGCGTCACCATCGAGCGCTACCGGATGACGCCCGAGCAGACCGGCGGCGACGGCCGGCGGCTCGGCGTCGCGTACCTGCTCTCCTCCGGCGAGGTGGTCTACGTCCCGGACACCACCGAGACCAGGTAGGCGAGCCCGCGGAGGTCACCGGCAGGTGGCGGAGCACGAGACGATGGGTCAGCGGTTCTCGTCGTCCAAATCGCGCAGCTGGCGCAGGATGCCGAGCGGGCTCTCACCGGTGGCCAACTTCATGATGCGGTCCATCTTCTCGGTGTCGGCGGCGAACTTGCGCCGCAGGCGGGCGGCGTAGGCCTCCTTGAGGATCTCGATCAGCCGATCGATCTCGTAGGGCTTGGGCAGGTAGCCGAAGGCGCCCAGCTTGGTCAGCTCGACGGCGCTCTCGAGCGAGCCGTGCCCGGTGAGGATGATCGCCTCGAGGAAGCGGTGCTCCTTCTTCAGGTGCTTGAGCACCTCGCTGCCGTCCATGCCCGGCATCTTGAGGTCGAGCAGCGCGATGTCGAACTTCTCCCGTCGGGCGAGCTCGAGCGCCTCGGCGCCGCTGTTGGCCTCGTAGACGTCGAAGCCGCGCTTGCGCAGCCGCTTGGCGATCGCGTCGAGGAACTTGCTCTCGTCATCGACGATCAGAAGCTTGATCACGTGTTCCATGCCCGTCTCCTGCTCGGCTCGCGGGGCAACCCCCAGCCTCTCCATACCCCAGAATCATCCCGGACCACAGCACCACGCGCCGGTGTGCCTCTGCCGCCCCCGTCACCCCGGCAGCTCGTAGGGCAGCTCGATCGTGAACGTGCTCCCCCTGCCCGCCGCGCTGTCGACGAACATCCGGCCGCCCAGGCTCTTGATGATGCTGATGCTGACGCTCAGGCCGAGCCCAGTGCCCTTGCCCGGCTCCTTGGTGGTGTAGAAGGGCATGAAGACCCGCCCGAGCTGCTCGGCGGTCATGCCGCACCCGGTGTCCCGGACGTCGATCGCGACCCGATCGCCGCGGTGCTCGGTGCGCAGCGTGAGCCGGCCGCGCTTGCCCATCGCGTCGATGGCGTTCTTGACCAGGTTGACCAGCACCTGGACCAGCTGGTTGCGGTCGGTGACCAGCGACGGCACCTCGGCGTCGTAGTCCTTGGTCACCTCGATGTCGGCGAGTTGCAGCTCGTTGGCGAGCATGCCGTCGACCACCTCGTCGAGGATCTGGTGCACGTGGTGACTGGCCAGCTTGACCTCGGTGCGGCGGACGAAGGTGAGCAGCTTGCGGGTGATGTCGCGGCAGCGGAAGACCGCGTCGTTGATGGTCGTGAGGTGCTCGCTCAGCACGAGCGGCTCCTCGTCGGCCTGGAGCGTCGGGTCGAGCGAGTCCTGCAGCAGCCCGACCTCCTCGGCGATGATCGCCAGCGGGTTGTTGATCTCGTGCGCGATGCCGGCGGCCAGCTCGCCCACCGAGGCCAGCTTGGCCGCCTGGACCAGCTGCCCGGACAGCTCCGCCTCGTGCTGCTCGACCGCCAGCTGCCGGCCGACCAGCTGCCGGGCGCGGATGAGGATGACCAGCCCCATCAGGACGAAGAAGGCCAACGTCGCCCAGAGGATGTAGCGCGGCGTCCCGGCCGGATCCGCCTCGGCGTCGACGACGGCCAGCGCCCAGGGCGTCTCGGTGAGCCAGGCGTAGGCGTACTCGTCGACGCCGCCGCCCGCCGCGCCGGCGAGCTCCTGATGGCCGAGCCGCGGCGTCCGCGGTGGGCGGAAGGGCGAGCTCTCCAGCGGCGCGCCGGCGCGCGGCGTGACCACCTGGAAGACGCCGGCCTCGTTGACCACCGACGCGTTGACCCCGCTGCCGGCCTCGAGCGTCGCCAGGTACTCGTAGATCTTCTCCGGCGACAGAGCCGCGCGCAGCACGGTGACCTGGTCGCCGAGGTTGCGGCGCACCGCGATGGTGAAGTGCGGGCGGTTGCGCACCCCGAGGTAGATGTCGGTGACCAACCAGTCGTCGCTCTGGGCGAGCAGGGTCTTGAACCAGCGCTCGTCACTGTAGTTGACCGGCCTGGGGAAACGGATCGGGCCGGCGTAGGCCACCTGCTCACCCGCGGCGGTGACCAGGCCGAGGTCGACGAAGGTCTCGCTGGTCTTCTGCAGGCTGGCGAGCGACTCGTCGAGGAACCGCTGCAGCTGCCGGGCGTCGCCCAGCCGCGGGTCGGCGATCAGGTTGTGAAGGTTGATCACCCGCTCGCGCAGGAACAGGTCGAGGGTGTTGGCCAGGTGCTCGGCCACCACCGCGAGGTGAGCGTGCCGGCTGTCGACGATCAGGCGCTGGTACTGCAGGTGGAAGAACACCGCGACGAGCAGCAGCGGCAGGAAGTAGAACAGCACCTGCCGGGTGAGCGTCTGGCGCAAAAGCTCCCGGTAATGCGCCGCCGGCTTGCTCTTCGCCCGGGTCGGCGGCATCGGCTCGTTGGTCATCGTGCTCCTGACTGCTCCCTGGCGCTCGCCTTGCCCACTGGCGCACGCCCCGTCGCGCCGGCTGGCGCGGCTCCGAGACTACTCGCTCGGCCCCTGGACGATCAAATGGTCCGAGGCCGCGGTATCATGGTATTTGCTACTGAGCGGCGACGGCTTCGCGGCCGGTGGCCGACCAGGAGGTGGATGGCAACGCTCGTCTCACCACGGACCGCGGCGCTCGGCGTCGCCGCGCTGCTACCGAGCTGCGTCGGCCGCTCGTCGCTCGCGCCGGTGAGCGATGAGCAGGCGTCGGCGCAGGTCCGCATCGTCAGCGGGCCGCCGGATCCCGCGTGGCGCAACGACGGCGTGATCGCGTTCGTCATCGAGCCGCCCACCGCCGCGGCGCCGAGATCGGTCTGCGCGCTCGACGGCGGCGCGTTCGCCGCCTGCGCCAGCCCCTTCGTCGTCGCCGGGCTCTCCGCAGGCGCGCACGAGGTCGTCGTTCGCCTGCTCGACGACGGGGAGGCCCTGGTCAGCTCGGCGCGCTGGAGCTGGCGCGTCGGGGCGGGCGCGACGGACATCGGCTTCGGCGACGATGGCCGCGTCGTGTTCGACGGCGCAGAGGATCTGATCGAGCTCAACGACGTCGCGCTGCTGCCGGACGGTCGCCTGCTGCTCGTCGGCGTGACGGCGGATGAGACGGTCGCCGCCGCGCGCCTCGCCGCCGACGGCGTCCGCGACACGAGCTTCGGCGTCGCCGGCCTGGCGCTGGTCGACGTCTGCCCTCAACCGGCCGAGCTGACCCGGCAGGGCTACCGCCTACGCGGCCTGCCGCTCGCCGACGGCGGCGCGCTGATCGCCGGCGCCTGCGGCCCCTACCCGGGCACCGATCTGTTCGTCGCCAAGCTCGACGCCACCGGCGCGCTGGCGAGCGACTTCGGCGGCGGAGCCGGCGCGGTGATCCTCGACAACGCCGGCGGCGGCGACCGGTTCGGCAGCGTCGCGCTCCTCGCCGACGGCCGGATCCTGGTCGCCGGCACGAACCAGAGCGGCGCCACGCGCTACACCGTCATCTGGTGGCTCCTCCCTGACGGCGCGCCGGACACGGCGATGGGCGGCGGCGACGGCGCGCTGCGCACCAGCGGGCGCGCCGAGCCCGGCTTCGCCTACCTCAGCCACCTGCACACCTTCGCCGACGGGAGCTTCGTCACCTTGCTGTGGAGCAACTGCATGGTCGAGCGGTACCAGGCGAACGGCGCGCCGGACCTTGCCTGGGGCGGCGGCACCGGCGTCGCGGCGCTGGCCCCGCTCGGCGACGGGAGCGAGGTCGGCTGCGACGGCAAGCCGGTGATCCTGAGCGACGGCGCGCTCTACCGCACCGGACAGATCATCTCCCCGCTTCCGATGGACAAAGAGGATCTGATCGCCGTCGCCTTCACCGCCGCGGGCGCGCTCGACACCGCGTTCGCGGACGGCGCCGGCTACCGCCTGCTCTCCGCCACCCCGCCGGCGCTGCTCGACGAGGAGAACGCGCACGGGCTCGTCGCTGGGCCCGACGGCGGCCTGCTGCTGCTCGGTGACATCAACGGCTACATCATCAGCACGGCGGGGACCGGCGTCCTGTTCGGCCTCACCGCGGCCGGCGCCGTCGACTCGACGTTCGGCGTCGGCGGGAAGATCACGCTCGGCGACGGCGTGATCGATCTCCGCCCGCTGGCCCAGGTCCGCCAGGGGGACGCGCTGCTGCTCGTCGGCCACACCGCGGTCGATAGCGTCCAACGCGGCTTCGTCATCCGGCTGGTGGTCGGCGAGTAGTTCGCACAGCTTGCCGACCCCATCGCGCTGCGGCACAATACCCGCGCCGGCGTTGAGCCGGCGCCACGAGGATAGGGCGCGACCATGACCATCCCGAAGCTCCCTCGCCTGCCTCCCCGTCCCGAGCTCGCGCCGCAGGGCTCCGCCCCCACTGGCGGTGTGGCGAACGGGACGAAGCCCGGCGCGCCGCCCGCGACGCCCCTGCGCGATCCGCGCCTCGGCCCCGCGGTCGGCGGCGCGCTCAACGTCGGGATGAAGCTGCCCGCACCGG
>JBFYZW010000372.1:0-5582 GCA_041309305.1 Deltaproteobacteria bacterium
CGGGCCGGTGGTCGTCGTCCGACCGACCGCGTGGTATGGTCGGCGCCATGGTCAAACGCGTCCTCGTTGTCCTCGGCGCGATTGGGTTTCTGCTCTTCCTCTGCTTTCCGGCGTTGTGGACCCTGGGGGCTCATCTCCTCTCCGCGACGCTGGCGAGCGATGCGGTGCCGGCCCGCATCGAGGCGCCGCTGCCGCCGCGCGCCGGCGACAGCGCGGCGGCGGACCTCCTCGCGATCGCCGCCGACCTCGACTGGGACGACGCGGGCGACTGCCCACGGGACGCGCTCGAGAAGGACGAGCTCGACCGCTGCGTCGCGATCGTGTCGGGGCAACGCGAGGTCCTGGCTCGCCTGTTGGCCTGGGCCGAGCAACCGGGTGAGCTCGGCCCGCGGCAGAGCGCCGAGCTCGGCGCTCACAGCCGGTGGCCGCTGCCGAAGGGGGTTTCCGCCCAGCTGCCGGCGGTGCTGCCGGCGATGCGTCTCGGGCGGCTGGCCGGGATCGCCGCCGGCGTCGCGCACGCGGGCGGCGACGATGGGGAGAGCGAGCGTCTGCTGCGCGCGCTGTTCGATCTCGCCCGCTTCTTCGAGCAGAACCCGGCGACCTTGCTGCAGGAGATGGCCGGCGTGTCGTTGACCAACCACGCCGTGGAGGTGGCGGTCGCCGTGGTGACGCCGGCGCAGGCGGCTCGCGTCGCCGCCTGGCTGCCCACCGACGCCGACCGGCTCACCTCGCTGCGCCTGGCGATGGGCAGCGAGTGGGCGATGATGGCCTACTTCCTCGACTACGAGCTCGAGGCGTCCCCCGGCCCGTTCTCGCTGGTCGACGAGCTCGGCGCCGACCAGGAGCCGCTCGACGAGGGCGAGGCGGTGCGGATCGACTGGTCCGCGGCGAAGACGCTCGGGCTCTACGACCCTGCTCACACCCGTCGGATGCATGACCGCTACTGGGCGGCGCTGCAGGCGAGCGTGCGCGAGCCGCCGCTGCTCGGCCGGGTCGTCGAGGTGGAGCGCTGGGAGACGATGGGCTGGGTCAAATACTTCCACAACCCGATCGGGCGGCTTCTGACCTCGATCGCCGTGCCGAGCTTCTTCCACTTCGGCGCTCGGGTTGGCAGCTCGATCGATCGGATCGGCGCGCTGCGCGTCGTGCTCGCCGCGCGCCAGCACGTCCACGAGCGCGGCGCGTGGCCCGAGAAGGAGGGCGACCTCGTGCCCGCCTATCTGCCCGCCTGGCCGAAGAGCGCCCTCAGTCTCGCGCCGCTGCCGTGGGACCCGGCCTCGGGCACGGTCTTCCTCTTCGCCGAGGAGGACGGCACCACGGTCTGTCGCGAGCCCGACTGCGCGTTCACCGCGAAGCGCGAATAGAGACGCTGCTAACCCGCGGGAAGACGACTGGCGAAGGCCGGTCGCTCGAATCGAACTCGGCCTCGTATTGGAAATACTGAGTCGGCGCCAGGGACGACGGCAAGGAGAAGGACGGGAAGGCGGCAGAGAGGTTCCACAGCTCGGAGAAGAAGGAGTTGGCTGATCCGTCAGGGCCGACGAACGCTCCATCAACGCAATCGCCATCCGTGCACGTGCGGACGCGGAAGCGCAACCGGGTGGCGCCCCGCTGGAAGAGGCTCGCGACCTCGGTGTCCGTCAGAGCCCGAGCCCAGATGGCCACCTCATCAATCAGACCGCGGAAGAAGGCGTCGGGCCGGGGATCGCAGTGCCCGATCAGGAGATCGGCCGTCGTCTCCGCCGCCGCGGGGACTCCCTGCCACGGCTCTGCGGCACGTGCGGAACCGTCGACGAACAGACGCCCGCCGTTGGCGTCGACGACGAAGACCACCTGATGCCAACGGCCGTCGTTGTAGCCAGACACGCGCATCGGACAGGGCGTGCCGTCAGTCACTGCTTGGCCGGCGGTCGGCCCGAAGTACCTGGCGCACAGATCCCCACCGGCGAGGAAGATCTGGTATCCGTCGTCCACGGCTTCGACGTGCTTGCTCAAGATCCCGCCGTTGTCCCCCGACATGGTCTTGAACCACGCGGTGAGCGAGATGGGAAAGGCGTTGAGGATGGGTTGGTGGTCGACCCGAATCAGATCGTCGACACCATCGAAGACCGCTGCGCGGGCCAGTCTACCCTCCGTCCCGGTCACCGGGCATTCGTCGTTCACTTGCGCGCACGAAACGCTGTGCGCCTGGATCGAATCATCGCCGAAGACCTCGGTCCCCGCGTCGTCCTCGAGGTGGAGCAGCAGAACATTGTCGTTCATCGCGACGAGACCGTGCGAGTAGACTGTCTCGCTGATCCCTTGCCCCAGCAGCGCCTTCTCGTATGGAGCGTACGACGACCAGCCGATTGTCGTCCAGGTCGCCGGTCCCTCGGCGTCGAACACCCGTGATCGGAAACGCCCGCTCAGGCTCGGTGCCTGATGGAGGAAGATCGTCGCAACCTCGTCCGCAGTGAGGGCTCTGTTCCACAGCGCGACCTCATCGATGAGACCGTCGAAGGCCCCTCCCTCTCCACAGGTCGTGTAGACCGCCTCCTCGCCGATACAGACGGGGTTCTCATAGACGTAGACAATGTCGCCGCTCGGCGCGGTCTCTTCGTCGACCAACACGCCGTTGACATAGAGGCGCAACGTCTCGCCGTCGTAGGTGCCAACCGCGTGGTGCCAACGATCGGCGGTGAATCGCGCTGCGGGATAGCTCACGATCTGGAACGCGGCGCCGACCCGGGCCTCCAGGCAGAAGGTGTCGGTCGGGCAATCGAAGTGGCGAAAACCCATCTTCCAACCGGCCTGTTCTCTCTTGGACACGAGCAGGCCGCTCTGTGCGAGGTCGTTGGTCTTGAACCAGGCATGCACCGTCATCGCCGCGGTGGGAGCGAGCGCCGCCTGGTGAGCGACGGTGATCCGGTCGTCGATGCCATCGAAAGCGATGGCGCCGCGGAGCTGTCCTGCGGCGCTCTTGCTGGTCGCGCCGTCGGCAGTCGTCAAGACGCCTTGCCGGCCGTTTCCCGACGAATCGATGATGACGTTGTTCGTGCTGCCGTCGGCCGGTTGCTCGTTGAGATGCCAGAGACCGACGAGACCGCGGGTGTCGATCCAAGAGGGGTCGAGCTCCCATGTTTGGTCGTCGTCGTTCTCGAGCACCCGGTCGGCCGTGTTCCAGCGCAGGCCAGCTTGTACCCCGGCCGCGAAATCAGCCTGTGTCGAATCAGTGAACATCAGCGGCGGCGGCGTTGGGCTGGCACACCGGTGCTCGACCCCTCCCCCCGCGCAGATCTCGGGCGGCGTGCAGCTGCCGCAATCCACGCTGCGGACTTTGGCGCAGTTGTCTCTGACGAGGATCTCACCGCACTCGGCGGTTCGCTGGCGGCATAGGTCAGAATCTGGCACCGGTGTGCAGTCGATCCGATAGCCAACGCGTCCGGTGCAGCCGGCGCAGAGCGTGGCCGCGAGGGTGCCGATTACGATCGTCGATGCCGACCGGTGGTGCTCAAGTGCCCGCACGTGGTCATCATAACCCAACCGCAACAAGCACGGGCAGCGAAAGGGTCAGTGTGCCTGAGGGCGTAACCGCCGCGCGCCGCTCGACCGGGCGCGCGCGCTCAGGCGGCGAGCGAGGCGGAGACGTGGTCCTGCAGCGCCGCGAGCGCCTCGGGGCTGAGGCGCACGAAGCGCAGGCCGATGCGACCCTCGCCGCGGTAACGACGCGCCCAGACGACCACCGCGGTGGCGTGCACCGGGCCGAGGCCGGGCACGAACGCGGTGACCCGCACCAGCGTGTCGACCGGGATCGGCGCGCCGACCGCCAGCGCCATGCCGCCGAGCGAGACGTTCAGGCAGACCGCGTCCGTCTGATCCGCGCCCCAGATGTCCGCGGTCCACAGCGCCTGTGCCCGGGGGCTGGCGCGCTTGGGCGTCTTGTCGGGGATCGCGGCTCGCATTGACCATGGGTCAAGCAAGCGGGATGCCACGAGCCTCGTTTCCAGGTGGCTGTTTGCATTCACGAATACGCCCAGGTGCACGTGTGATCGGGGTCACAGTCGCGACACCTGTGGCGCGGCGGGGCGAGGCCGCGCAACGCGGTGCGGCTGGCCGAGCGGCCGGCGACTACATCATATGGGTGTACCGAGCGGCTGTTCGCTCGCCGGCTGGCAGCTCACTCCTTGGCCGGCGGCGGCTCGAGCAGCACCGTCAGGGTCTTCTCTTCCCCCTTGCTCCAGACCAGGAAGGCGGCGCTGTCGCCGGCGTGCAGGGTCTTGAGGAAGCGGCGCAGGGCGTCGGAGCTGCCGATGATCATGCCGTTGAGCTTGAGCAGCACGTCCCCCTCGCGCAGGCCGGCTTTCGCCGCCGGCCCATCGGCGGCGACGCGCTGGACGTAGGCGCCGTACTTGCGCTCGTTCTTGGTCTCGGCGTTGGTGACGTCGTCCATGCTCCGGTGGCCGACCCCGAGCCAGGCGGGCTGCTTCGGCGCGGCCGGCGCCTCGACCGGTTTGGTCGCCGGGGCGGCCGGCGGGGGTGCGGCGGTCGCCGTCGGGGTGGCCTTCGGTGTCGCGGCGGCGGTTGCGGCGGCGGGCGGCGGCAGCGGACGCACCGGCCCGGAGCTGCGCAGCTCGGCGGGGAGCTTCTCCCTGACCTGGGTGAGCACCGCTCGGGTTTCGGCCGGGAAGGCGACCAGGTCGTCGCGGATCGGCTGCTGGTGGCGCATCAACACCCGGTTGCCGGCGACGTCGACCCAGGTGATCGAAAGCAGGATGCTGGCGCCCGCGCCGGTGGCCTTGACCGCCAGCACGTGCGTCGCTTGCAGCGCGGTGCCGGTCTTCGCCCAGCAGAACAGGTTGTCGCAGCCGGCCATCGCCTTCTGTTGCGCCGGCCCGAGCAGTTCGCGGACCTCGGCCGCGCCGAGCATGCGCAACGCGAAGAGGTCGGAGCTGGCGGCGGCGAGCGAGTCGTTGAGCGTGTCGACCTTGGCGCGGGCGACGTCGGTGGCCGACAGCGGCAGGATGGCGAGCGTGTCGGCGCGCGCCGGGGCGGCGACGGAGAGCAGCGGGGTGATGAGCAGGGCCAGGAGAGCGAGGCGAGCCTTGGGCATGAGCGACTCCGTTCGCCGCGACCATGGCGGCGGGTGAATAGAAGCACAGCCCCGGGGGGCTGTCGAGCGCTGCTCCCGCCGTCGCGGACCGGCGGGCCCGCGGCGGGCGCGGCCCCGGGTGACGCGCTTGCTCCCGCGCGGCGGTTGTGGCACAAGCCCGGGAGTTCTGCGGTGCCGGAGTGGCGGAACTGGCAGACGCGACGGACTCAAAATCCGTTGTCCGAAAGGGCTTGTGGGTTCGATTCCCTCCTCCGGCACCACCGCGCAATACAATTACCCCGAGACGTCCCGGCGGGACGCCCTGATCAGGCGGCGGAGGACGGGAGTGGGCGCTACTTGGCGGGCGCCGGGGCGGGAGCCTTCGGCGCCGGGGCGGTGGCGTTGACCGCGTAGTTGACGTCGATGTAGCCGGCCTCGGCGGCGGCGTACATCACCTTGCGCACGACGCTGAACGGGATGCCCTGGTCGGCCTGGAGGATGACCGTTCCCTTGA
>JBFYZW010000373.1:0-2600 GCA_041309305.1 Deltaproteobacteria bacterium
TCGAGATCGGCCGCCTCTACCACGCGCTCGCCGACGGTGGCGACGCGCTGTTCGCTGCGATCGAGCGCGAGCTGGCGCTCACCCTCGAGCAGGTCCGCGCGCTGAAGGGCCAGGAGGCACCGCTCGCCGACGACCCGGCGCTCGCCCATGCGCTGGCGCTGCGCAACCCGTACGTCGACCCGATGAGCCTGCTGCAGGTCGACCTCCTGCGCCGCTGGCGCGCCGGGCAGCGCCAGGACGCCGCCCTCGAGCGCGCGCTGTTCGCCACCGTGCGCGGCATCGCGCGCGGGATGCAGAACACCGGCTGAGCCGGGCGCCCCCCGCTGGCGCTACACGGACGGCCACGATTCCCGATCACCAACGCGCGGCCTCGCCCGAGGAAGAACCGCAAACGGGGGGTGCGCGAAGCGCGCACACCTGTGTAGACCGGCGCTCGCCGGTCAGCTCCCCTGCTTCTTGCGCCGCTGCGCCTGCACGACGCCGATCGCCGCGATGTGGACGATGTCCTCGGGCGAAGCGCCGCGCTGCAGGATGTGCATCGGCAAATCGAGGCCGCAGAGAATCGGCCCGACCAGCGCCAGATCGCCCATGCCGCGCAGCAGGCGGAAGGCGATGTTCGCCGCGTCGAGGTTGGGGAAGACCAGGCAGTTGGCGCCGCCCTTGATCTTGCTGAACGGGAACTCCTCCTCGAGCAGCTGCGGCAGAATCGCGACGTCGGCCTGGATCTCGCCGTCCACCGGCCAGGCCGGGTGCTTCTGCCACACGAGCTCGGCGGCGCGGCGCATCTTGTCGCTCTGCGGGCTCTTGACGCTGCCGAAGCTGCTGAACGAGATCATCGCGATGCGCGGCGTGATGCCGAGATCGACCGCCAGCTTGTGCACGTTCTCGGTGATGTCGACCAGCTGCTCGGCGGTCGGCTCGAGGTTCACCGAGGTGTCGATGAGGATGAAGTGCTTGCCGTTCTTGACCACGATGTGGGCCGCGGCGATCGTGTGGCCCTTGATCTGGTCGGACATCACCTGCAGCATCGGCCGGATCGCGGCCGGGTAATAGCGCGCCCGGCCGGAGATGAAGACGTCGGCCTCGCCCAGCCGGACCATCATCGGTCCGAAGTAGGCGCGGCGGGACATGTGCCGGCGCGCGTCGTCGCGGCTGACGCCCTTGCGGCAGCGGAGGGCGAAGTACTCCTCGACGAAGCGGTCGTACAGCGACGAGTGGCGCGGCTCGAGCACCTCGGCGCCGGTGAGCTGCAGGCCGAGCGCCTGCTTGCGCGCCTCGAACTCGGCCGGCGGCGCGAGCAGCACCGGCACGCCGATCCCCTCGTCGAGGATGATCTGCGCCGCGCGCAGAACCTTGTCGTCCGTCCCCTCGGCGAAGACGATGCGCTGCGGCTGGCGCTGCGCCTGATGGATCAGGCGGCGCACCGTCTCGCGCTCGGCGCCGAGGAACTTCTCGAGATGATCGCGGTAGGCGTCCCAATCGCTGATCGGCTGGCGGGCGACGCCGGTGGCCACCGCGGTGCGGGCCACCGCCATCGTCTCCGAGGTCAGCACGCGCGGGTCGAACGGTTTCGGGATCAGGTACTCGGGGCCGAAGGCCAGCCGCTCGGCGTGGTAGGCGCGCAGCACCACGTCTGGCACGTCCTCCTTGGCCAGCGCCGCCAGCGCCCTGGCCGCGGCGACCTTCATCTCCTCGTTGATCGCCGTCGAGCGCACGTCGAGCGCGCCGCGGAAGATGAACGGGAAGCCGAGCACGTTGTTGACCTGGTTCGGGTAGTCGCTCCGGCCGGTGGCCATGATCACGTCCGGCCGGGCGCTCTTGGCCGCGTCGTAGGTGATCTCCGGGTCGGGGTTGGCCATCGCGAAGACGATCGGGTTTTTCGCCATCGTCTTGACCATCTCCGGCTTCAAGATGTTGGCGACGCTCACCCCGGCGAACGCGTCGGCGTCCTTCATCGCGTCGGCCAGCGTGCGGGCGTTGGTCTTGACCGCGAAGGCCGCCTTGTACGGGTTGTATTTCTTGTGCTTCGGATCCAGGTCCTCGCGCCCGGCGTAGATCACCCCCTGGGTGTCGACCAGCGTGACGTTCTCGTGCCGCACGCCGAGCGTCTCGTAGAACTTGGCGCAGGCGATGCCGGCGGCGCCGGCGCCGGAGAAGACGACGCGGATCTGATCGATGCGCTTGCCGGTCAACTCGAGCGCGTTGAGCAGCGCCGCGCCGGAGATGATCGCCGTGCCGTGCTGGTCGTCGTGGAAGACCGGGATGTCGAGCCGCTTCTTCAGCTCCTCCTCGATGTAGAAGCACTCCGGCGCGCGGATGTCCTCGAGGTTGATGCCGCCGAAGGTCGGCGAGAGGATCTCGCAGGTGCGGATGATCTCGTCGGCGTCGAGCGTGTTCAGCTCGATGTCGAAGACGTCGACCCCGGCGAAGCGCTTGAACAGGACGCCCTTGCCCTCCATCACCGGCTTGCCGGCCAGCGCCCCGATGTTGCCCAGGCCCAGCACCGCGGTGCCGTTCGAGACCACCGCCACCAGGTTGCTCTTGTTGGTGTACAGGTAGGCGTCCTGCGGCTGCTTGGCGATCTCGAGGCAGGGCACCGC
>JBFYZW010000374.1:0-4496 GCA_041309305.1 Deltaproteobacteria bacterium
CCGGGCTCGAGCCGGCGGCGGCGCTCGGGGCGATCCGCGCCGAGCTCGGCGACTGCCGGCGCTGCCGGTTGCACGCCAAGCGCACGCACATCGTCTTCGGGGTCGGTGACCCACGCGCCCGGCTGATGTTCGTCGGCGAGGGGCCGGGGCGCGACGAGGATCTGCAGGGGGAGCCGTTCGTCGGCGCCGCCGGCCAGCTGCTCGACAAGATGATCGCCGCGATGTCGCTCAAGCGCGGCCAGGTGTACATCGCCAACCTGGTCAAGTGCCGGCCGCCGCAGAACCGGGATCCGCAGCCGGACGAGATCGCGCTCTGCGGTCCCTTCCTGAGCGCGCAGATCGACGTGGTCCGGCCCGAGGTGATCGTCGCGCTCGGGCGTTGCGCGACACAGAGCCTGCTCGCCGACCCGCGGCCGGTGGGCAAGCTGCGCGGGCGATGGCGGGAGTACCGGGGCATCCCGCTGATGCCGACCTTTCATCCGGCCTACCTGTTGCGGACGCCGAGCGAGAAGCGCCTCGCCTGGCAGGATCTGCAGCAGGTGATGGCTCGGCTGGGCCTGCACAGGCCGGGCGGGCCCTGAGCTCCTCCGCTGCTTCGCGTTAGGTGGTGCATGACGTCTCGTCTGGTTCTTCTGTTGACCGTCTCCGGCATGGGGGGAGGCGGCGCCTGCGCCGCGCCGGAGTGTCCGCCGGTCGAGCCGGCGCCGGCGCCGCTCGAGGCCGATCCGGCGGCGGAGACCATCGACGGGGCGGCGCTGCCCGGGATGCCGCTGACGATCACGCCGGGGGAGGAGCTGGCCGCCGCCGAGCAGGCCTACAGCCTCGGCGATCCGGTCCGGGCGCTGGCGATCCTCGACACCCTGGCGGCCGACGACCCGCAGAAGGCGAAGGGGGCCGAGCTTTTGGCCCGGGCCAAGACCGACGCGGCGAGCATGGCCGAGGACTGGCTCAAAGCGATCGACGGCCTGATCAAGCGGCGCGACTTCCGCGCCGCGCGCGCGCGCGGACTCTACCTGCTCGACCACTTCCCGCTCACCTCGGAGACGAGGGCGGCGATCGACGAGCGGCTGCGCCAGGTGAGCGACGGTGTGGCCGAGGCGCGGCAGGAGATCCTCGACCTGCGCAACCAGGCCGCCGAGCAGCTGCTGCGCCACGACTTCGTCGGCGCGATCAAGACCCTGCGCCGCGCCGAGCAGCTGGCCAGCGCCTTCAACTACCGCGACGCCCTCGACATCCAGCGGCAGATCACCGCCGCCGAGTTCCGCTTCGCGCAGGTCCGCCCGCTCACGGTCGCCGACGGGCGCAAGAAGGCCGGGGGCGGCAAGATCAAGCGGCGCGGTGACAAAGAGGTCGGCGAGGCCGAGGAGCTCGGCCCGCCGCCGGCCGAGAACAACTACGGCAAGGAGATCCAGGAGCTGCTGCGCCTCGGGGCCCGTCACCAAAAGGGCAAGGCCTACTTCCAGGCGATCGTCGCCTTCGAGAAGGTGCGCGAGCTCGACAGCGAGAACAACGCCGCGAAGGTGGCGCTCGAGGGGTTGAAGCCGGCCCGTGAGGCGTTGATCAAGGAGTATCTGGCCAAGGCCAACGAGTTCTTCCTCAAGCAGGATCTGGCCGGCGCGGTGCCGTTCTTCCAGCGCGTGCGCCGGCTCGACCCGGGCAACCAGGAGGCCGAGGAGGGGTTGAAGATGTACGAGAACCTCGAGCGCATCCGCCAGCAGCGTGAGGGCAAGCCCTGAGTCCGGGTTGCGGTGCCCTCGACGATGAGCGGGAGAGGAACCACCTTGGGGTGATGCGCAACCTCGTCGCCATGTCGGTCGTTGGTGTAGGCGTGGTGGCGTGCCACACGGCGCCGCCGGTCGAGGCCGGGCCACGCCTGCAGCTCGATGGCGCGGTGGTCCGCACCACGCCCGACCCGCTGACCCAGTTGACCAGCTATGACCCGCCGCTGCTCTTCCACCTCGCGGTGCAGGCCGAGGAGCAGGGGCAGCCGGAGCGAGCTCGGGCGCTGTACGAGCGGCTGATCGCCGAGTTCCCGGCCAGCCCCTTCGTCACCGCCTGTCACTTCAACCTCGGCCTGCTCCTCGAGCAACAGCAGGCCTTCGCCGAGGCGATGCGCCACTACGGCGTGATCATCGCCGCCGAGCCGCCGCATGGGACGTCGAGCCGGCGGGTCTGGCTCGACGCCCATTTCCGCCGTGCCAGCTGCGCCAGCCGGGTCGGCGACGCCTGGGCGGCGGTGGTTGCCTTCGACGCGGTCCTCGACCAGCCGTGGGTCGACGAGAGCGATCGCCTCGAGGCGATGGTCGGCAAGGGGATCGCGTTGCAGCAGGCCGCGGAGCCGGCGGCCGCTGAGCTGGTCCTGAGCCAGGCGTTGCGTCTGTTCGTCTCGCTCGGCCAGGCCGGACGCCTCGAGGATCGGGGCCTGGCCTTCCGCGCCGCCTACGAGCTCGGCGAGATCAGCCGGGCCGAGTTCGCCGCGCTGCCGCTGGCGCTGGACGAGCCGGCCCTGGTCGCCCAGCTGGAGCGGAAGTGCGAGCTTTTGCTCACGGCGCAGAGCCGCTACCTGCGGGCGATCCGCTTCGGCGACGCGCACACCGCGGCGGTCGCCGGGCTGCGCCTCGGCTCGCTGTACGAGACGCTCTACGACCAGATCGTCACCCTCCAGCCGCCGGCCGACTTCGACGCCGAGGCGCGCGCCGTCTACGAGACCGAGCTGCGGCGGCGCGTCCACGTGCTGGTCGAGAAGGCGCTGGTCGCCTACGAGCGCTCGCTCGCGGTCGGTCGGCGGGCGCCGGATGCCGGCGAATGGGTCGCGCGGCTCGAGGCGGCGGTGGAGCGGCTGCAGCGGATCTACCTCGCGAGCGACGGCGACTGACGCTTGACCGAGCAACACGGCCATGCTTTAGCTGCCCTCGTGGGGGCAGCGCTCAGGTGATGGTGACTCTCTCTCTGCAAGACCGACACACATGAAGTTCGAACTCGATTTTCGGATCCAGGTCGGCGATCAGGTCGTCGACGGCCGGGCGGTCGAGGCTGACCTCGACACCTATCGGGACCAGCTCAAGGAGCTCGGGTCCGTCAACGGGATCTTGGTCCTGCGCGTCGACGGCGAGGAGCTGCTGAGCGACACCTTCGACCCGATCCTGCGCCTCGCTGACCTGTGGGTGCGCAAGGTGCCCTGGATCATCGCCGGCGACACCGAGACGGTGGCGCTGCGCAACTCGGCCCACTGCTACGCCTTCGTGCCGGCGGGCGAGAGCGTTGAGCTGAGCTTCTTCTCCGGCAGCGAGACCGAGATCGAGGAGTACGTGATCGAGCCGATCACCGTGCGCCTCGACGCGTTCGTCACCCAGTCGCTCGCGGTCGCCAACCGGCTGCTCGAGCTGGCCAAGCGCATTGATCCGGCGCTGCTCGAGTCGAGCGAGGACTGCCAGGCGCTGGCCCAGAACCTGCCCGACGCGCAGCAGGCCTGGCGGGACTACACCAAGCGCCGCTGAGTCGCCGGCGCGTCGATGCTGTGCGTCCTCGCCCTCATCCTCTCGACGGCCGCGGGCGTCGGCGAGGCGCCGATCGTCGCCTTCGCCGCGACCCCGGCGATCGAGGCGTTCGCGCGCCGGGCGGTGGCCAGCGCCCGGGAGCCGAGCGCCCAGGCGCACGCGCTCTACGCCGCGCTGCTGGCGCTCAAGCGCCAGGGGGCGATCGCCGCCGACCGGGACAACACCCCGAAGGCCCGCCCGCCGAAGACCGCCGCTGAGCTCATGGACCTGGCGCTGCGGCCCGAGGCGGACGGGGACCGGCGCGCCGGCTGCTACGAGCTATCGGCGCTGTTCATCGCCGCGGCGCGCAGCGTCTCGCTGCGCGCGGTCGGGGTCGAGCGGGACGAGCCTACCGGCACCGGGCAGATCGGCCACATCATGGCCGGCGTGCGCTTCTCCTCCGGGGGCCGGCTGACGGTCTTCGACCTGCAGAACGAGGCGCTCGGCAGCGCCGCGGCGGTGCGCGAGCTCGGCGACGCGGAGCTCGCCGCCCACCACTACAACCACCTGGCGGTGGCGGCCTACTTGAGCCAGGAGCTCGACCAGGCCCAGCGGGCCATCGATCAGGCGCTGACTCTGGCGCCGGACAACCCGAGCTTCTTGAATAACCGCGCTACCGTGCTGCTCGCCCGTGGGGAGCCGCTCGTCGCCCTGGCCGAGGCGGCCTACGCGGTGGCGCTGGCCCCGCGGGTGCCGTTGTTCCGCTACCAGCTCGGGCGGGTGCACCTTCTGCTCGGGGAGCTCGAGCCGGCGGTGGCGCTGTTCACCCAGGCGCTGGTGCTCCGTGATCGGTATGGGCTGGCGCGACGCGACCTGGGCTGGGCCCGGCTCCTGGTCGGGGACGACCAGGGGGCGCGGCGCGAGCTGGAGCGCGCCCTGCGCGATGAGCCCGACACCCCGGATCTGCACCTCTACCTCGGCCTGGTGCACCTCGTGGCCGGGCAGCGCGACCAGGCGGCG
>JBFYZW010000375.1:0-7784 GCA_041309305.1 Deltaproteobacteria bacterium
GCGCCGACCCCCGCCGCGCCCGCTCCGACCGCGGCGCCGCCGGCGGCAGCTGTCGCCAGCGCGGCAGCCGCTCCCTTGGCCGGCGCTGACCCCGAGATGATCCGCGCGCTGGCCAAGGAGATCATCGAGCGTATCGCGTGGGAGGTCGTGCCCGAGCTGGCCGAGACCCTGATCCGCGAGCAGCTCGACCGGCTGGTGCGCGAGCAGACCCAGGGCGGTTGAGCCGCCCCCGCCTCACCCCGCCCTTGCAACCGTCCTCGGCGTGACGCTACTGTCGCGCCTCGTTTCCTTCGTCGAGTGGGATGACACATGGCGACCGAGCTGGCCAAGACCTACGAACCCCGTGCGATCGAAGCTCGCGTGACCGAGCGGTGGCTCTCCTCCGGCGCCTTCGCCGCCGTCCCGGACGGTCGGCCCCCCGAGCGTCGCTACGTGATCATGATGCCGCTGCCGAACGTCACCGGCGCGCTGCACATGGGCCACGCGATGGACAACGTGATGCAGGATCTGCTGGTCCGCTGGCACCGGATGCGCGGCGACAACACGTTGTGGCAGCCGGGCACCGACCACGCCGGCATCGCCACCCAGGCGGTGGTCGAGAAGCGCCTGTTCGAGCTCGAGGGCAAGACCCGGCACGACATCGGCCGTGAGGAGCTGGTGCGCCGCATCTGGGCCTGGAAGGACGAGTACCAGCAGCGCATCGTCCGCCAGCAGCAACAGATGGGCTGCTCGGCCGACTGGCAGCGCCAGCGCTTCACGATGGACGAGGTCTGCTCGGCCGCGGTGCGCGAGGCCTTCTTCCGCCTCTTCTGCGACCGGCTGATCTACCGCGGCGACCGGCTGGTCAACTGGGACTGCCAGCTGCAGACCGCGGTCGCCGACGACGAGGTCTACCACGAGCCGGTCGCCGGCCACTTCTGGCATCTGCGCTACCCGCTCAAGGACCCCGGCCCGGGCGAGCCGACCCACGTCGTCGTCGCCACCACCCGCCCCGAGACGATGCTCGGCGACACCGCGGTCGCCTGTCACCCCGATCCGCGCGCCGCCCTCGCGGCGAGCATCGCCGCGCAGCGCGACAAGATCAGCGCCGCCGGCGCGAAGGAGCGCGCCGCCGAAGAGGAGGAGCTGGCCCGCCTCGAGGCTCGCGCCCGCGAGCAGGTGACCGGGCTCGAGCAGCTGGCGGCGCTGGCGCGCGCCGGCAAGCGGGTGATCCTGCCGCTGCTCGAGCGCGAGATCCCCTTGATCGTCGACCCCTGGGCCAAACCGGAGCTCGGCTCCGGCTGCGTCAAGATCACCCCCGCCCACGATCCGAACGACTACGCGGTCTGGCAACGCCACCGCGACCAGCTCGGCATCCTCAACATCCTCAACCCCGACGGGACGCTGAATCGCAACGCCGGCCCGTACGCTGGTCTCGATCGCTTCGCCGCACGCGAGCGCGTGGTCGCCGATCTGCAGGCTCGGGGGCTGATCGAGGCGATCGAGGAGCGCGAGATCGAGATCGGCCACTCGGATCGGTCGAAGACGCCGGTCGAGCCCTACCTGTCGAAGCAGTGGTTCGTGCGCATGGGCGACCTGCCTGGCGGGGTCACCTGCGGGCGCGGCACCGCGAAGGAGAGGCACACCACCGGGCTGGCGCAGGCGGCCATCGACGCGGTGCGCGCCGATTGGCGCTCACCCGGCGGCCTGCGCCTGTCCTTCCACCCGGAGCGCTACGCCGCGGGCTACGTCGCGTGGCTGGCGGAGAAGCGCGACTGGTGCATCAGCCGTCAGCTGTGGTGGGGTCACCGCATCCCGGTCTGGACGCGCGTCTGCACCGGCGGCGGCGAGGTGCGCGCGGCCGTCGACGCCGTGCCGCGCGACGCCGGTGGCGCCCTCCACCTGTGGGTCAGCGACGCCGACGGGCAGCAGCTCACCGCCGACGCGGTGCCGACCGACGCCGACGGCAGCTTCGAGGTCCAGGTCTGCGTGCGCAGCAAGGCCGCCGAGGCGGCCCACGCCGCGGCCCTCGCCGCGGCCGGCTTCGCGCAGGACCCGGACGTCCTCGACACCTGGTTCAGCTCGGCGCTCTGGCCCTTTTCGACCCTCGGCTGGCCGAACCCGGCCGCGGCCGCGGTCAACCCGGGGCAGACGCGCCTCGGCGGCGACGGCGGGCCGGACAGCTTCAGCTACTACTACCCGGGCTCGTGCCTGGTCACCGCGCGCGACATCATCACCCTCTGGGTGGCGCGGATGATCATCATGGGGCTGTACAACCACGGCGAGCTGCCGTTCACCGACTGCTTCGTCCACGCCAAGATCCTCGACGGCAAGGGCGTGACGATGTCGAAGAGCAAGGGCAACGGCATCGACCCGGCCGAGATCATCCGCCAGTACGGCGCCGATGCGATGCGCTATCTGATCTGCGACATGGAGACCGGCATGCAGGACGTCCGCCTGCCGGTCCAAGCCACCTGTCCGACCTGCCAGGCGAAGGTCGAGCTGACCGACGCCGAGCACGGGCACACCATCTTCACCTACCTGTGCACCGCCTGCCACGCCGAGTTCGACGTCCTCGGCACGATGCCCAACGTCCCGGCGGCCAGCGTCACCTCGGACCGCTTCGAGGTCGGCCGCGCCTTCTGCAACAAGCTGTGGAACGCCGCTCGCTTCGCGCTCTCCAACCTCGGCCAGCTCGGCTTCTCGCCGCTCGACCGAAGCGCGCTCGCCGCCGAGGACCGGTGGATCCTCTCCCGCCTGCAGCGCGCCATCTCCGCGGTCGACGAGCACCTCGGCGCCTACCGGCCGGCGGCGGCGGTCGGCGTGGCGCGTGACTTCTTCTGGGGCGAGCTGTGCGATTGGTACCTGGAGCTGATCAAGCCGCGCATGCGCGACGACTCCCAGGCGCCCATCGCCCGCCAGGTCCTCGCCCACGTGCTCGACCAGGTGCTCCGTCTCCTGCACCCGTTCGTCCCGTTCATCACCGAGGCGCTGTGGGAGTTCTTGCGCGAGCAGGCGCCGGTGCGCGGCCTGGCCACGCCGCTCGGCGACGCCCCGCTCTGCCTGCACGCCCCGTGGCCGACGGTCGACCCGGGCCTGATCGACGCGCCGCTCGAGCAGGAGCTCGCCCGCGTCCAGGAGGTCATCGGCCGCCTGCGGGAGCTGCGCGCCCGCCACGACGTCCCGCCGCGCCGCGAGCTGCCGGCGGCGATCCGCGGACCGGCCGAGCGGCTGGCGGTCTTCTCCCGCCACGCCGGCCTGATCCGCGACCAGGCCCGCCTCAGCGCGCTGCACCTCGGCAGCGAGGCGCCGCCGCTGCACCACGCCGCCACCCAGGTCTCCGCCGACCTCGAGATTCTGCTCGGCGATGTCCTCGACCCGGTGGTCGAGCGCAAGCGGCTGGGCGCGGTGCTCGAGAAGCTGCACAAGCAGCTCGAGGCGAGCCAGAAAAAGTTGGCCAACCCGAGCTTCGTCGAGCGTGCCCCGGCCGACGTCGTCGCCGGCGAGAAGACCAAGGTCGCCGAGCTGAGCGCCCAGATCGCATCGCTGACCACCAACCTGGCGGCGCTCGAGGGCTGAGCGCCGCCTACTTCTTGGCCAAGGTCGTGTTGATGTCGGCCAACAGCGCGTCGATCTCGCCCAGATCGATGCTCGACTTGCGCGCCGCCGCGGGCCGCACGGCCGCCGGCGCGGCGACCGGGGCTGGCACGACCAGCCGCGGGGCGGGGATCGCCGGCGCCGCCGGCGGGCTCGACTCGACCTCGACGATCAGGTCGGACTCCGCGTCGTCCCCCCCGCCCTCTTCGACGGTCACCTCGGCCTCGACGTCCACGCCGGCCATCTCCTCGACGACCTCCAACTCGCCGCCGAGCTCGGGCACGTCGGCGTCCGCCTCGTGGACCTCGACGGCGATCCCCTCCTCCTCGGCCGCGATCCAGGGTGACGGCGCGGCCGGCGGCTCCGGGATACCCGAGTCGGCCAGGAAGGCGAGCGGGTCCTCGATGTCGACGGTGGTCGTCGCCGGGCTCGCCGCCAGCGCCGTAGCCGGCGGGCCGCGGTCGTCGTCGGCCGCCGGCGTGTGCTCGGGCAGCGTCACCTCGGGATCGACCTCGGCGAGCGGCGCCGGTCGCCCCTTCGGCGGCGTCTTGCTCTCCGCCTCGGGCCACAGCTCCTCGCCGGCCTCGACGGCCGGCGGCGCGCCGCGCGGTGTGCCGAGCGGCGGGGTCTCCTCGTCGGCGAGCGGCAACGGCACGACCTCGAGCGCCGGCGGGGTCTCCTCCTCGGCCAACGGCCGGGGGGCCGGCGCCTCCTCGACCAGCGGCTCGGCCGCGACCTGCCTGGCGATCGCGTCCGGCTCCAAGAGCGACGCCGGCGCGGGCTCCTCGTCGCCGCGACGCACCGCGAGCACGGCGTCGTAACCTGGCCCCCCCTCGACGGCGAGCGGATCCGCCGGCCGCTCGGGTTCGGTCACGGCCTGATCGGCGGTGGCGTCGAAGTCACGGCCGAAGCCGAGGTTCTCGGCCACGGCGCGCACCAGCGCCGCGTCGGCCTCGTCGACCTTGGCGAAGAACATCTCGAGCAGGAGGTTGTCGCACAGCGTATTGATCAGGCGCGGCACCCCGCGGCAGAAGCGGTAGATCTCGTCGAGCGCCGGCTGGAGAAAGAAAGTCCGCCCGCCCCCGCCGGCGAGCCGCAGCCGATGCGTGATATAGGCGATGGTGTCCTCGCGCCCGAGCGGCTTCATGTGGTAGCGGGTCGCCACCCGCTGCGCGAGCGGTGGGTCGAGGCGCAGGTTGCGCTCGATCTCCGGCAGGCCGAAGAAGATGAACGAGATCAGCTTGCGCTCCGGCACCTCGAGGTTGAGCAGGCCGCGGAACTCCTCCATCAGCTCGCGGCTGGCGAGCATCTGCGCCTCGTCGATCAGCACCACCGCGCGTTTGCCGCTCTCGTAGATCTGCACCAGCCGCTGGTAGAGCTGCGACAGGATGGTCAGCTTGTCGTCGGCCGGATCCGGGACGCCGAGCTGGATGGCGATGCGCTTGAGCAACCAGTTCGGGGTGATGCCGGCGTGGACGATGACCAGCATCGCCGCCTCGTACTCCTCCTCGGGCAGCGACTCGAGCATCCGGCGGGCCAGCGTCGTCTTGCCCAGCCCGATGTCACCGATGAGCAGCGCCAGGCCGCGCATGCTCGCCGCCGCGTGCCGCAACCGCTCGAGCGCCTCGGTGTGTTGACGGCTGGCGAAGTAGAGACGGCTGAGCGGCGCGTTCGAGAACGGCTCCGAGCTCAGCTCAAAGTACTCGAGATAGTCCATGCGCCAGCCCTCAAGCTACCGGCAGGCGTCGGTCAGCACAAGTGGCTTCCTCACCCCCGGCCGCCGTAGAGCACCACCTCGAGCAGCCGACCGATCTGCGCCAGCGCGTCGGCGCTGCACGCCTCGGGGAGATCGCTGACCGTGTGCCACGGCGGGTAGTCGAGGTCGATGAGCAGCGCGGTCGGGATCCCCGCGGCGCGGAACGGCGCGTGGTCGCAGACCACCCACTTGTAGGGGTGCGGCTTGTTGAGCGTGAAGGCCGGCAGGCCGAGGGCGGCGCCGGTCTGGAACAGCTCCAAGGTCCAGGCGAACGACGGGTCGTGGTCCTGGCAGAAGACGTCGACGTCGAGCATCAGGTCGCGCCCGCCGATCATGTCGAGGATCAGGACCCGGTCCGGCCGCTCCTCGTCCGGCAGCTCGGCGACGAAGCGTCGCGCGCCGAGCGAGACCTCCTTGCCGTCGATCTCGTGCCAGTCCTCGGCGTCGAACAGCACCAGATCGACGCTCGGCCGGTCGCGCCGGCCCGCGAGCTCGGCGGCGAGCTCGGCGAGCACCGCGGTGCCCGAGCCGCCGTCGTTGGCCCCCGGGACCGGATCGGCGCGCCGCGCCTCATCCGGGTCGCGGTCGGCCCACGGGCGGGTGTCGAAGTGCGTGCCGATGAGCAGCCGCCCCGGCCGGTCGCCGCGGAAGCGGGCCCAGAGGTTGCGACAGGTCACCGGCGCGGCGAAGAAGGGCTCGACGAAGGCCTGCACCCGGAGCTCGTCAGCCGGCGCCAGCCACTCGGCGAGCCGCTGCTGCGCTGCCGCGTGGCCGGGCGAGCCGGCGTACCGCGGCCCGAGGGCGCACTGCTCGACGATGCGCCGCAGCGCCCGCTCAGCGTCGATCATACGCCGCGCACCTCCAGCCCGTCGGCGCCGACCGTCAACCGCACCTCGCCGCCGGCGCCGGCGCCGAAGTGGGCGAACGCCGCCTCCTCGAGGAAGGGGACCAGCGCGGCGCGCAACCCGCGGGCGCCGAGCTCGCGCTTCAACGCCCGCGCGATCACCAGGTCGAGCGCCGCCGGCTCGACGACCAGCGAGATCCCCTCGGCGGCGAACTCGGCGACGTAGCCGCTCACCACGGTGTCGGCGAGGATGGCGCGCAGCGTCGCCGCGTCGAGCGGCGCGAAGGCGACCAGACGGGAGAAGCGACCGATCAGCTCGGGCAAGAAGCCGTAGCTGGCGAACGCCGCGGTCTCCTCGAGCACTCGGTCATCGAAGCTGACCGCGATCTGCTCGGCCGGGACCGGACTACCGGTGCGGCCAAAACCGATCCGCTCGCGCCGCTCGAGCAGCGCCGCGGTGGTCTTCAGGCCCGAGAAGGCGCCGCAGGCGACGAAGGTCAAGGTGTCGAGCGGCAGGACCAGCTTGGGCCCGAGGTGTGCGTAGCCAAAGTCGACCGGGAACGGGGCCTCGGCGCCGCCGAGCAGGGTCAGGAGGCCCCGCTGCACGCCGAAGCCAGAGACGTCCTTGGTCGTCCCCTCACCGGCGAAGCGCGCGTTCGAGCGCGAGCTGGCGATCTTGTCCAGCTCGTCGATGCAGACCACGCCGCAGCGCGCCCAGTCCAGATCCTGTCCGGCCGCCTCGAACAGGCGGGACAGGATCATGTTCACGTCCTCGCCGACGTAGCCGGTCTCCGAGTACTGGGTGATGTCCACCGTCACGGTCGGGATGGCCAGGATGTCGCGGAAGAGCAGCTCGACCAGGTAGGTCTTGCCGCAGCCGGTCGGGCCCAGGAACAGGTAGTTGTCCCGCGGCGGCAGCGCTCCCGGCGCGACCCCCTCGACGAAGACCCGCTGCAGCCGGCGAACATGGCGGTAGGCCATCACCGCCGCGGCGCGCCGGGCGTGCTCCTGCCCGCGGTAGCCAGCGGCCACCAGCCGCGCCTCGATCTCGGTCGGCCGGAGCAGCGGCAGCGCCGCCACCCGCTGCGCGACAGGCAGCGGCGGGGGCTGCTCGAACGCAGCACGCTTGGGCGCCATCGTCGCGGCTCAGAGCCCGAGTTGCTCGCGCACCCACTGCACCTGGTTCGCGGCCAGCGGCGCCCGCCCCGCGGCGCCCCCGTCGCGGGTGAGCTCGATCGCGAACGCCGTCTGCTCGACCGGCGAGAAGGTCCACAGCACCGCGTTGCCCGCCGCCGAGGTCTCGACCGACACCGCCGCGTGCCCGGGCAGCTCCCGCGCCAGCGCGGCGCGCAACGTCGCCGACAGGCCGGCGTTGAGGCAGTCGGCCAGCTTCTTGCCGGCGGCGTCCTCGTGGCCCTTGGCCTGCTCGACGCCAGCCTTGAACCGGCGACAGATCTCCTCGTCGTTCTTGCGCCGCATGCACTCGCCGAAGTCGTCGATCGCCTTCTGGCTGCCCTTCAAGGTCTTGGCCAGCCGCTCCCGCTCCCCGCCGCAGCTCGGCGCACGCGCCGGCCCCGGGGCGACCGGTGCAGGGGCGGCGCTCACCGC
>JBFYZW010000376.1:0-2927 GCA_041309305.1 Deltaproteobacteria bacterium
GGTCTACATGCGCCTCTGCCTCGAGCCGAACGCCGGCAGCTGCGTGCGCGAGCTCTACCTCCCGGCCGACGACACCTACTACTTGAGCCTCTCCGACTACGTCCACGTCTGGAGCACCTTCTTCGGCCAGTACCCCCTGCCGATCGGCGGCGACGCGTTCACCTACCGGGCGCGGATCGAGAACCTGGGCGCGCCGACGCCGACCGCGGTCAGCGCGCTGCCGGTCGTCGCGTCGGGCGAGTACGCCCAGGGCGCGCTGCAGTTCTGGGCGGTGCCGGCCGGTCTCGCCAGCCAGACCTTGCGCGTCGTCTCCTCTGGGCAGGTCGAGGCGGGGGTCCACAACCAGGTCTACGGTGCGCTGCTCGCCTTCACCGGCGCCGGGGCGCTGGTCGGCGCGGTCGAGTCGTACGACGCGGACGCGCGGTTCGACCTCCTGCTCGACACGCACGCCGCGCAGGCGCTGCTCGTCGTCCAGGACTTCGTCGCCGCCTTCGGCGCCGAGCGGCGGTGGGCGACGACGCTCAGCGCGGTCGATCCGCTCGAGTGCACCGCGCAGAGCTGCGCGGTGACCGGCGCCGACGACGAGAGCCTGCTCTGGGCCTGGGACCTCGACGCCGGGGACCTGGTGGCGATCGCGCTCTCGGTCGACGCCGCGTCGGTCGGCTCGGCCAGCGCGACGTTGGTCGACGAGCAGCTGGCGCCGCTCGTCGGCCCGCTGCTGGTCGACCGCTCGCGGCCGCAGCTGCTGTTCCACTACGCCGCGACCGCGGCGCGGGTGATGCTCTGGCTCGAGACCGCGGTCGACAACCCGCCCTCGGCCTACGCGGTGAGCGCCACGCACGCGCCGACTCCGGCGCTCATCGACCGGGTGCCGACCCTGAGCGTGCCGGCGATCGATCTGCCGGCGCCCGAGCTCGAGGACGCGGCGGTGGCCCACCTCGGCGGCGCCGCCGGGCAGGTGGCATTGATCGCCGACTTTGCCGTCCTCGGGGCGTGGGACGCGCCGGTGGCCGAGCTCTTGACTCCGACGCGCGAGTTGCTCGGCCCGGCAGTGGACGGCCTGGAGCGGTTCACGCCGACGACGCTCGCGCCGCTGCTCGCCCGACTGCCAGACAGCGGCGACGCCCTGCACTGGGTGCGCGGCGTCGGCGCCGGCGTCGCCGGCAAGAGCTACGATGCGACGCTCGAGCTGCACACCCCGGTCGCGCTCGGGGTACTCGGCGCCAGCGCCGTGGAGCGCCTGGGCGAGACGTTCAGCGCCGACAGCGCCTTCGCCTTCTACACCCTGACCGCGACCGCGTGGCAGGGGGTCGACCTGACCGTGACCCCGGCGGTCGGCAGCGGCATGCAGGCCGAGCTCTGGGCCCTGGCGATCGGTCGGCAGTACGACAGCGGCGGCGAGCTCTACTGGGACGCGAACACCTTGTCGCACCAGCTCGGCCGCATCGCCGCGGCCAGCGCGACGGCAGTCGAGGAGCCGCTGACATTGAGCTTCGCCTGGCCGGACAGCGGCGCCGAGCTGCTGGTCGCGGTGCGCGATCTCGCCGGCGGCGGCGGCGCCTTCGATCTGCGCGCCGCGGCGCGCCTGTCACCGGCCAACGACCTGTGCGCCGGCGCGACCGCGCTCGCGCTCGCCGGCGGCTCGGCCGGGACCAACGGCGACCTGATCGGCGCAGCCCACGACCTGCCCGCGCTCCTCAGCTGCAGCGGCGTCTGGTGCTACGGGCCCGACCAGTTCTACAGCGTCACCCTCGCCGCCGGCGACCAGCTCACCGCGACGCTCGACGCCGACGCGTTCAACGGCGTGCTCTACCTGCTCGGCGACTGCGCCGCGACCAGCTGCCTGGGCGGCGCGGCGCAGGGTGACCCGCGGACGGTCAGCTACACGGTGCCCGCCGGCGGCGACGGGGTCTACACGCTCGCGGTCTGCGGCCGGCAGCGCACCTCGACCGGTGACTACGCGCTGCAGGTGACGGTGGAGTAGCGGCCGCCCGGCCGACTCAACGGCAGCCGATGCGCGCGGTGCTGACCACGAGGTTGTCGAAGTAGCGCTCCTGGGTGACCGGGCTGGTGTCGTTCCAGTAGTTCTCGAACAGCACGGCGTTGATCCCGTAGGCCGAGTAGGCGCCGACCCAGTTGAGCTCCGTGTGCGCGGCCTCGAGCTGATCGTCGATCCACAGCTCGAAGACGCCGTTGGCCTGGCCGGCGTCGTTGAGCCGCACATGCGCCTCGACGCAGTACCAGACCCCGACGTGCGCGGCGTCGAACAGCGGGGTCTGGCCGACGCGCCAGCCGAGCCAACGCAGGTTGGCGAAGTCGTTGTAGGTGGTCGTCTGCAGCGTGCCCGCGGCGTCGGTGCCCGAGGCCGGGTCGATGCCGAGGTAGTGCGAGCCGTCGCCACCGCTCCAGACGTGGGCGATCATCGCCTGGGCCCAGCTCGTGTCGCTGGCGAAGATCGTCGCTCGCGACAGCTTGTCGCCGCCGCCGCCCACCCAGCCAGGTTGATTGCGCAAAACCATCCGCCAGTAGATCTCGCGGTAGTCCTGGGTGCCATCGTCGACCGGCCGGAAGTAGCTCTGCGGCGTGCGCCCGAAGGCGATCTTGACCCCCCCGGCGCCGGAGGTGCCCGGGACGAAGACGATCCGCGCGCCGTGAGAGCCGCCGACGCCGACACCGGCGACCGGCGGCAGCGACCCCTCGAAGTAGGCGCTCGAGCGGTCGCTCTCGAAGTCGTCGCACCAGATCCAGGCGGCGTCGGGCGTGTCGCACTCGCGCACGGTCACCAGGCTGCCGGGGTCGCCACCGTCGTCGTCGCCAGAGGGCAGAGCGTCAGCGCCGCCGCCGCCGTCGCCGGCCACAGGGTCGCCGAGGTCGAGATCGGCCGCCGCGACGTCGCCACCGTTCGCGTCGCCGCCGGCCGCGTCGCC
>JBFYZW010000377.1:0-6884 GCA_041309305.1 Deltaproteobacteria bacterium
CGATCGCCTCGCCGGCCAGCGCGCCGTCGTCACCGCCGCCGAGCGAGCCGACCAGCCGCCGGGCGGCGCGCATCGCCTGGTCGACGTCGTTGATGTCGGTGCTGGTCGAGCGGGCGAAGCGCCCCGCGCCGTCGGCGCCATAGCGCACGAGCAGGAAGTTGCCGCCGCGCACGCCGAGCAACAGCACGTAGGTCGCGTCGCGCTCCTTGGCCAGGGTCTCGGCCTCGGGCGGCAGCTCGTTGTCGTCGATCGCCGCGACCGCGGCGCTCGCCTGCACCTGCACGCGCGTGTCGGGCGGCGCGTCGGTGAGCTTGAACTCGAAGCGGTGCGTGCCGGTGGCCTTGATGTCCACGGCCTTGGCCGAAGAGGAGAACCCCTTCAGGGAGGCGCCGAGGTAGTGGCGGCCGGCGCGGACGTTGCTCACCGTCACCGGCGCGATCCCGGCCAGACGGCCGTCGAAGAGCACCGCCGCGCCCGGCGGGTCGACGTTGACCTCGACGTCGAAGCTGGGCGCGCCGCGGGCGCGCGAGGCGATCGCCTCGAAGACCGCCATCATCTGCGGGTTGTAGATCGTGTCGTTCGGCTCGTAGTCGGGCTGGAGCAGGACGAGGCGCTCGAGGATGGCGCGCGCCTTGCGCTCTTGACCGAGGAGCAGGTTGGTCGCCGCCAGCATCGCCAGGGTGTCGATGAGCGGGCTCGGGTCGAGCGTCGAGCCGATCACCTTGTCGAGCTTGGTCAGCGCCTTGGTGTACTTCTTCAGCGCGCTGTCGAGCTCGAGCTGCTCGAAGTCGTCCTTCGCGCCGCGGCGCAGCTTCTCGGCCTGGTCGAGCACCTTCTGCGTCGCGGCCGGCAGGCGATCGCCGGCGTCGAGGCGGACCAGCGCGTGGTCGCCGCGCGCTCGCACGGTCGCGGCGATCGCGTGCTCGAGCAGCGTCACCTGTCGGGTCGAGCTCTGCGGGTCGCTGATGAGCAGGACCGTGCCGGCGTGGGCCGGCGTGCTGGCGAGCAGGGCGAGGAGGAGCGCGGGGAGGCGGAAGGACGTGGACATGGTGCCGCCAGTATAGCCCCGGGGGCGGGGTGGTTGCAGCCCCCACCTGTCCGACGACGAGAGGGGCGATCCAGTGAATCGGGGCACGGCCGGCGGCGTCTCAGAGTCCGTGGTTTGAAGCCGAGAGGATCGCGGTGGCTAGAAACTACGCAGAGATAGGGGGTTGGCGAGCGGGGGCAATGGACCTTTGTCGCTTGACACCCGAACGGCCAAACCGATATTGGAACCGCGTGGAGACACCTCGTCGAAAAATTGGCCGGCGAGTCGGTCGTCTATTGAGGATCTGAATCAACAAGCGAACAAGCCAGGAGGAAGCTCATGAAGGCATGGTCCAGGTTTCTGACGGTCGTGGCGAGTGTGCTGGCTCTGGCCCTGGTGGCCTGCGGCGAGAAGAAGAGCGAGCCGGAGAACCTCAAGGGCATCGACTACCCGGACTGGGTGCTCAAGGGTAGCGGCGCCTTCGGTGGCGAGGCCGGCCGGGTCTTCTACGGCGTCGGCTCGGTCAGCGGGATCAAGAACCACGCGCTGGCGCGGTCGACCGCCGACAACCGCGCGCGGGCGGAGATCGCGAAGATCTTCGAGGTCTACAGCGCCTCGCTGATGAAGGACTACATGGCGTCGACCACCGCCGGTGACATGTCGGCCTCGAGCGAGGAGCAGCACGTCGAGCAGGCGATCAAGACCTTCAGCGCCCAGACGCTGTCGGGTGTGCAGATCGTCGATCACTGGTTCCACCCGGACGGCACGGTCTACGCGCTGGCCCAGCTCGACCTCGAGGGCTTCAAGAACGGCCTCGACAAGATGAAGGAGCTGAGCGCCCAGGTGCGTGACTACGTGCGCAAGAACGCCGACAAGGTGCACATGGATCTGGAGGCCGAAGAGGCCAAGCGCGCTGGCCCGTAGGCACTTGCCGAGGGGCTTGCTAACAGCATTGGTTAGCATGTAGTTAGGACCCCCAACACGACGCCGACCTCGGTGGGCAGCGTGTTGGGGGTTTCTCTTTGTGGGCGACAGCGGCGCTCGGGCGCCGTGAGGAGAGGACCATGAGGACGGCATGGGCGGTCGGGGCGGCGCTGGCGTTGAGCTGGACGGCGGCGCAGGCGCAGACGGCCAAAGACGTGTTCAAGAAGTCTGGGCCGGCGGTGGTGCTCATCCTCGGCTCGGACGACGGCAAGGCCGGGTCGGGCGGCACCGGCTCGATCGTCACGCCCGAGGGCAAGGTGATCACCAACGCCCACGTGGTGATCAGCGAGGCGACCAAGCAGCCGTACAAGATGCTCTACATCTTCTTGAAGCCACCGAAGATCACCGGCGACAACGCCAAGGACCTGGCCAACCGCTACAAGGCGCGCGTGCTCTCCTGGAGCCCGGCCGAGCAGCTCGACCTGGCGTTGATGCAGATCGAGAACCCGCCCCCGGCGCTGCCGACCATCGCCTTCGCCGACCCGGACAAGGTCGAGATCGGCGAGGAGGTGGTGGCGATCGGGCACCCGGAGCAGGGCGGCCTGTGGACGCTGACCACCGGCTCAGTCTCGACGATGATCGCCAACTTCAACCGGATCAAGGGCAAGGATGTCTTCCAGACCGAGGCGTCGGTCAACCGGGGCAACTCCGGTGGCCCGCTGCTCGACATGGAGGGCAACATGGTCGGCGTCAACACGATGATCGCCCGTCAGGGAGCCGGCGGCATCGCGATCACCGACGTGAACTTCTCGCTCAAGTCCTCGGTGGCGGTGAAGTGGCTGGCCGGCGAGGGGATGGGCCTGGCATACGCGCCCAAGGGCGAGGAGCAGCCGATGGTCGTGGCGGTCGCGCCGGTGCCGGACAAGCCGGCCACCGTCGGCGCCCAGGCGCCGTCGACCTACACCAAGCCGGCCGAGGTTGCGGCCGCACCGACCACCACCGGCACGACCGGGACGACCGGCACCACCGCGCCGCCGCCGGCCGAGCCAGCGCAGGTCGAGGAGCCGCCACCGGCGACGATCGTCATCGTCGAGGCGCCGCCGGCCAAGCCCGAGAACGTGCGCAAGGAGGGCGTGGCGATCGGCAGAGCCAATGCAAAGGAGAAGGTGACCGCCGGCAAGAAGCTCGATCCGGCGAAGGCGAAGCCCACCTACCACACCGAGCAGCGCGCCTATAACCTCGACGACCTCCGTCGCCAGCAGATGAAGGAGATGGAGGAGATGATGGACGAGATGCGCGGCAAGGTCCGCGGCAAGTCTGGCAAGGGAATGGGGCTCTGGTAGCCCACTCAACTCAAGACAGGGGAACGACGATGAAGGCTCAGATCCGTTTGATCGTGGCATGTGTTCTCGGCGCGGCGATGCTCGCCGCGTGCGCGCCGACCAAGAGGGTGACGCGCGAGAAGGCCGGCTCCGGCGACGAGCTGTCCGGCAACTGGAGCGCGGTTGACGCCAAGGAAACCGCGGCGGCGTTCATCAAGGACTGCTTCGCGGCCCCTTGGCTGCAGCGCTTCAGCGACGAGAACGGCCGGCCGCCGGCCGTGCGGGTCGACCGGGTGGTCAACAAGACCGACGAGAAGATCGACGCGCAGGTGTTCATCAAGGAGCTCGAGAAGGCGATGGTCAACAGCGGCCAGGTCGAGGTCCTCGCTCAACGCGGCGCTGAGCTGTCGAGCGCCCGCGAGGAGCAGGACGACTCGATCTCTGGCCGGGTCGACGGCGGCGTCGGGGTCGGCGGCGAGATGGGCGGCGACTTCGTGCTCACCGTGCACATGACCTCGATCCTCGATCAGGCGGACGGCGAGAAGGTCAAGTACTACCGGCTGAACGCGACGCTGATCGCCGCCGGGAAGGGCAACAAGGTCTGGGTCGGCGACCACGAGATCCAGAAGCGGATGCAGCAGGCCAAGGCCAGCTGGTAAGTCCCCCCTTTCCACGCGGAGGAACACCCCATGCGTAAGATCGCTGCCCTGTCGGCGGCCGTCGTGCTTTTGTCGGTCGCGGCCTGCGGGATGAAGCCGGAGGAGAATTATCAGAAGATGCGCGCCAACCTGGTGGCGGGCAACTACGACGCGGTCGACCAGTACCTCGAGAAGGTCAAGACCAAGATCTACAGCGAGAAGAACCGGCTGCTCTTCTACATGGACAAGGGCACGGTGCTGCACCTGGCCAAGCGCTACCAGGACTCGAACAAGCTGCTCGAGCAGGCCAAGCAGACCGCCGAGGATCTGTGGACCGAGAGCATCGGCGCCAACGCCGCCGCGTGGCTCTCCACCGACAACTCGCTGCCGTACCAGGGCGAGGACTTCGAGAAGGTTCTGATCCACTTCATCGCCGCGCTCAACGAGATCGGCCTCGACAACTACAGCGGCGCGCGCGTCGAGGCGCGGCAGATCAGCAACAAGCTCGAGCTGTACACCTCGAAGTACGAGCAGCGCGACAATATCTACAAGGACGACGCCTTCGCCCGCTGGCTGTCGGGCAAGCTCTCGGAGACCGCGATCGGCGAGGACGGACAGGCGCTGAACGACGCCTGGATCGACTACAAGAAGGCGATCGACGTCTACCTCAAGGATTACGCCGAGCGCTACAAGGTCACCGTGCCGCAGTTCGTCGTCGCCGACGCGCTGCGTGCGCTCGAGGCGCTCGGGCGCGACTTCGAGCCCGAGTTCAACGAGCTGAAGGCCAAGTTCCCGGGTGTCACCTACCAGAGCCGGGAAGCGACCAAGGAGCTCGGCGAGGTGGTCTTCATCCACAAGTGGGGTGAGGCGCCGTACAAAATTGACGAGTTCTGGGAGGCGAACGCCAACGGCGAGCTGATCCGCATCGCCTTCCCGCGCTTCGTCGCCAAGAGCAACGTCGTGGTCGGCTCGCGCATCCGCGTCGCCGGCGAGCAGGATCAGAGCGAGCTGGCCGAGCCGATCACCGCGATCGCCATCCAGAACCTGGACGACCACATGGGTCGGATCAAGGCCAAGGCGATCGCCCGGGCGATCGCCAAGTACATCGCCGCCAAGGCGGCGCAGAAGGGCGGCGAGGAGGTCGGCGGCACCGGCGGGGCGCTGCTGCAGCTCGCCGGCGCGGCCTTCCAGGTCGCCTCGGCGATCGCCGAGGAGGCCGACAAGCGCAGCTGGATCACGCTGCCGTCAGGCGTCAACGTCGCCTCGCTGTTCGTCGCGCCCGGGGCGCACGAGATCGAGGTGGAGCTGCTCGGCGCGGCCGGCCAGGTGGTCGAGCGCAAGCGCCTGCCGGCCGAGGTCAAGGCCGGCGAGATCAGCTTCATCTCGCATCGCAGCTTCAAGTAGCCTGAGCGAACCGCTCCCCATCACGCTGTTTGATTACGCGCTGCCCGGCTCCTGCATCGCGCAGGAGCCGGTGCGGCCGCGTGACCACAGCCGCCTGCTCCACCTACCGCGCCGCGGCGGGACGGCGCTCGGGCACCACCGCTTCGTCGCGCTGCCGTCGTTGCTGCGCGCCGGTGATCTTCTGGTCGTCAACCGGACCGAGGTGATCCGCGCCCGGGTGCACCTGACGCGCGAGAACGGCCGGCCGGTCGAGCTGTTGCTCTGCCGGCCGCGCGGCGAGATCGGCGCGGCCCGCGCGTTCTGGGCCATGGGGCGGCCGGCGGCGGCGCTCAAGCCAGGCCGGGTCCTGTGCGCGCCGGACGGCACCGGCGTCACGGTCGGCGAGCGGCGCGGGGAGCTGATCGAGGTGATCGCCGAGCGGCCGTGGCTCGCGCTGCTCGCCGAGCACGGCGAGGTGCCGCTGCCACCCTACATCGAGCGTAGCGCCGCCCGCGCCAGCGACGCCGGCGACTACCAGACGATCTTCGCTGCCGAGCCGGGCGCGGTGGCGGCGCCGACCGCCAGCCTGCACTTCACCCCCAGGGTGCTCGAGGCGCTCGGCGGTGCCGGGATCGACCGCGCCGAGCTGGTGCTGCACGTCGGGCCGGGGACGTTCGTGCCGGTGCGCGAGGTCCACGCCGACGACGTCCGCGGCCACACGATGCATGCCGAGTGCTACGCGATCCCCGAGGCGACGATCGCCGCGATCGAGCGCACCCGCGCCGGCGGCGGGCGGGTGATCGCCGTCGGCACCACGGTGGTGCGGGCGCTCGAGAGCTGGGCGGCGACCGGCGAGCGCGCCGGCGACGCGACTCTGTTCATCGTCCCGGGCTTCGCCTTCCGGGTCGTCGACGGGATGGTCACCAACTTCCACCTGCCGCGCTCGACCCTGCTGATGCTCGTCTCGGCCTTCGCCGGGCGGGAGCGGGTGCTGGCGGCCTACGCGGAGGCGATCACCGCCGGCTATCGCTTCTTCTCCTATGGCGACGCGATGCTGATCCTTTGACTCGCACTGGGTGAACGACCATGGCTGCGCTCTCGTTCGACGTGACTCACCAGGCCACCGGCTCGCCGGCGCGGCGGGGCATCCTGACCTTGCCGCACGCCGTCGTCGAGACGCCGACGTTCATGCCGGTGGGCACCCGCGCCGCGGTCAAGGCGCTCGACCCGGCCGATCTCGAGGCGGTCGGCGCGCGGCTCATCCTGGGCAACGCCTACCACCTGATGCTGCGCCCGGGCGCCGAGGCGGTCGCCGAGCGCGGCGGGCTGCACCGGTTCATGAGCTGGGGCGGCGCGATCCTCACCGACAGCGGCGGCTACCAGGTCTTCAGCCTCACGGACCTTCGCGACCTGGACGACGACGGGGTGAGCTTCCGCTCGCACATCGACGGGGCGCTGGTGCGCTTGACCCCGGAGCGGCTGGTCACGGTGCAGGAGTACCTCGGCCCGGACATCGCGATGGTGCTCGACGAGTGTCCGCCGGCGAACGCGGCGCGCGAGCAGCTGGTGCGCGCCGTGGCGCGCACGACC
>JBFYZW010000378.1:0-4742 GCA_041309305.1 Deltaproteobacteria bacterium
GCGGTCGGCGGCGGGGGCAGCGTGACGGCGCGCGCGGCGCGCTGCGGCGCGAGGCCGAGGAGCGTCCCCAGCTGGCGCGTCGCGAGGTTCGGCACCACCGGGTCGCCGATCACCTCCTGGAGCAGCACCGGCCGGCGGCTGACCGCCAGGCGAAGCGCGAAGTTCGCCCCGTCGGCCGGGTCGAGCAGCCAGCGGGCCAGCCCCTGGAACTGGAGGAAGCCGGGGTCGCTGCGCCAGGCGTCGCCGAGGCAGAGGGCGCCCGGGTTGTCGCCGCCCCAGCGGTCACGGGTGTCGCCGGCGATCAGGCCGGCGTCGAGCAGCGCGTCGATGATCGGGCAGCGGATCTCGACCCGGTCGGTCTCGGTGAAGACGTCGACCCACCCGGCGCCGCCGACGTTGAGCACCGCGGCGCGCAGCCCCGGCGCCGCCGCGGCGACCACTCCGCCGATCAACGC
Source organism: Deltaproteobacteria bacterium (assembly GCA_041309305.1). Classification (GTDB taxonomy): domain Bacteria; phylum Myxococcota; class XYA12-FULL-58-9; order XYA12-FULL-58-9; family XYA12-FULL-58-9; genus JBFYZW01. The sequence goes on from JBFYZW010000378.1 coordinate 456, forward strand.
GCCGAGCGATTGGCCGACGTAGCCGAGGCGCTCGGGGTCGATGGGCAAGAGCGGGCAGGCGCCGTCGGCGCAGGCCGCGAGCACGCGCAGCAGCTTGAGCTGGTCGAGCACGCTCTGGCGCAGGTTGTCGCGCGTGACCGTGAGGTCGGCGCCGAGCAGCGGCGCGAAGCAGTGCGGCGCGCTGGTCGGTGTCGGCGAGCCGCCGCAACCGACCACGTCGCGGTTGTCGACCCGCACCGCCCGCGAGCCGTGGGCGACCCAGTCGATCGCGACGCTGGCGATCCCGGCGGCGGCGAGCTGGGGGGCGAAGGCGAGCAGCTGTCCCTTGTTGCCCGCGAGCCCGTGGCCGAAGACGACCACCGGCCAGCCGTCGGGCGGAGGCGCGCCGGCCGGGACGACCGCGATGAGCGGCACCGTCTCGTTGCCCGTGTGGCTCGGAGCCAACGGGTCGCTCCAGGCGCCCGGCACCCGACGCGACAAGCCGGCCGGGTTGGGCCGCTGCTCCTGGAAGCTCGGCGCCGCGAAGGTGCCGCTGATGACGGCGCCGACCGCGGCGCAGGGCAGCGCGGTGCAAGCGCCGGCGCCGAGTGTCGCCTCGAGGAAGGCCGGGACCGCGGCGCCGCCGGCCAGCTCGTCGAGCGCGGTCGTGTCGGCGGACAGGGTTGCGAGCTCGGCGGCTGGCCCGGCCCGCGCCGGGTCGAGCGGCGCGGTGATCGTCTGGGTGGTGAACGCCCAGGCGAGGAGGATCTCGGCCCGCGCCACCGGCGCACCGGCGCCGGCCAACGCGACGTCGAGGAACGAGAGCGTCTTCTCGTGGCCGCGCCACAGCTGGTCGAGGCCGACCAGCGTCGCGAGTCCCTCGGGCTCGGTCGGGTCGAACGGCGTGCGGTTAGCGACCACGCGCGGGCCTGAGGCCTCCTCGACGATCAGCACCGGCGGCTCGACCTGACGGACCAGCGCCCAGGTCGGCGTGACTCCGAACGCCTCGCCGCCGACCGCGGCCAGGCCGTCGAGCACCGCGACCGCATAGGTCGTGGCGTCGCGCAGCGGCACCGCCGGCACCAGGGTCAGGTTGTCGACCGGCGCGAAGCTGGCGCAGCCCGCGCCCCAGCGCACCGCCTCGCCGGCGAAGGTCCACAGCGGCACCGGATCGGCCGTGGCCGGGTCGACCGGGACGCCGTCGACCACCATCGGGAAGAGGAAGACGGTGCCGAAGGCCGAGCCGAGGTCGACCGGCGCGGTGGTGGTGAAGGTCAACGCCGGCTTGAACACGCCGAAGCCGTCCAGCGCGTTGAGGGCGAGCTCCCGAACCGCGGCGCTCGACTCGGGCTCGTCGCACTGGGGCGGGAGCGCCAGCCGGCCGTCGACGCGCAGCAGGTCGTTGGGGAAGGGGACGACCGCGGCGGCAGGATCGAACTCGACCTGGAGCCCGACCGCCGGGTTTCGCTCGTCCAGGTCGAGCTCGACCGCCGGCGCGCAGGCGGCGGCGACGAGCAGCATCGGTGCGCAGGAGACTCTGAGCATCGGAAACCTCCCTCGGTCTCGGCAGCACAGCACGCAGATCCGGGGAAGGTGTTTAGAGGGTTTGTTCGCTCCGGTCAATCAGGCCGATCGGGCGTCGCTTTCTCTTGCCGCGCACCGGGACGTTCGGCTAGAACAAGCGGCTCCGTGGGCGTGGGGAGTCACTCCTGCAATCGTGAGCCTAAGCGAAAGGGTCGAGCCGATGAGCGAGCAGTCGATCTTCCATCTTTTCAAGAAGCAGGCCGCGACGCGCGGCGCGAAGACCGCGGCGCTGGTCAAGCGTGACGGCGCCTACCGCGAGGTGACCTGGGGCGAGATGGACCGAGACGTCGAGAAGGTCAGCCGCGCGTTGGCCTCCCTCGGCGTGCAGGCCGGCGATCGGGTCAACCTGATGTGCAAGACCAGCTACGAGTGGTGCATGATCGACGTCGGCATCCTGGGCGCCGGCGCGGTCACCGTGCCGGTGTACACGTCGCTGCTCAGTGACGAGTGCCAGTACATCGCCGAGAACTCCGGCGCGGTGTTGGCCTTCGTCGAGGACGAGACGCAGGTGGAGAAGTTCCGGGCCGAGCGGGCCCGCCTGCCCAAGATCAAGAAGGTGGTGCAGATCTTCGGCCAGCCGAAGGTCAAGGACGACTGGGTCCTCTCGTACGCCGACTTCGTCGCGCTCGGCAAGGCCGACCAGGCGGAGCTCGACAAACGGCGCGCGACGCTCAGCCAGGACTCGATCCTGACCATCATCTATACCTCCGGCACCACCGGCCGCCCGAAGGGCGTCGTGCTGCCGCACTCGGCGATGCTCTACGAGGCCGAGGCGGTGGAGAAGATCAAGATTATCGGTCCGGACGACATCCAGCTCTTCTGGCTGCCGCTGGCTCACTCGTTCGCCAAGGTGCTCGAGATCGCCTGGCTCGGCACCGCGCACGTGATGGCCTTCGCCGAGTCGATGGAGACGATCAAGGACAACCTGCCCGAGACCCGGCCGACGGTGATGGCCGGCGTGCCGCGCCTGTTCGAGAAGTTCTACACCGCGGTGGTCAACAAGGGCACCGCCGGCGGCGGCACCAAGGCCAAGCTCTTCCTCGCCGCGCTCGAGCTGTCGCGTCGCAACGGCGAGCTCGAGCTCAAGGGCCAGTCGCTCGGCCTGGGCGACAGCATCAAGTTCGGCCTGCTCAAAAAGATCATCTTCAAGAAGGTCGGCGCCGGCCTGTCGACGTTGATGGGCGGGCGGCTGAAGTTCCTCATCTCGGGCGGCGCGCCGCTGTCGACCCAGATCGCCTTCTTCTTCCGCGACGCCGGGATCACCATCCTCGAGGGCTACGGCCTGACCGAGACCAGCGCCGCGACCTTCGTCAACCGCCCAGGTGACAACGTCATCGGCACCGTGGGCCCGCCGATGCCCGAGACCGAGGTGCGCATCGCCGAGGACGGCGAGGTCCTGCTCAAGGGCGGCGGGGTGATGCGCGAGTACTGGAATCTGCCCGACGCGACCGCCGAGGTGTTCAAGGACGGCTGGTTCTGCACCGGCGACATCGGCATGATGATCGACGGCAAGCTGAAGATCACCGACCGGAAGAAGGACATCATCGTCACCGCCGGCGGCAAGAACGTCGCGCCGCAGAACATCGAGAACCTGATCAAGACCCACCGTCTGATCTCTCAGGTGGTCGTGCACGGCGACAAGCGCAAGTTCCTGACCGCGCTGGTGACGATGGATCCCGACGCGCTCAAGTCCTTCTGCGCCGAGAAGGGCCTGGGCAACGGCTCCTACGCCGAGATGACCCAGAAGCCGGAGGTTTACCAGGCGGTGCAGGAGGCGCTCGACGGGTTCAACAAGCAGCTCGCCTCCTACGAGTCGATCAAGAAGTTCAAGATCCTTGAGCACGACTTCAGCGTCGAGTCGGGTGAGATGACCCCGTCGGTGAAGGTCAAGCGCAAGGTGGTCAACGAGCGCTACAAGCAGATCTTCGACGGCTTCTACGACGAGAAGTACTGACGGTGCGCCCACGTGTCTGGTTGGGGGGCGGCGTCAGCGGTTGGGCGCTGACGCTCGCCGCCTGCGCGCACGCCCCCACGCCACCCCCGGCCCCGGCGGTCGCGCCGCGCTTTTCTGACAGCGCGGCGTTCGCCGACATCCGCCCGTACGTCTTCGCGCTGCTCGAGCGCGATCTCGACGGCGACGACCTGGCCGACGCGCTGGTCGTCAGGCGAGTCGCGGAGGGCTGGGCGGCGGTCGTCTTCCGCCACCAGCGCGAGGCGCAGGGTGATTCCTGGGCGGCCGTCTGCCAGGGGGAGGCGATCGCCGGGGCGGAGCTCGACCAGGTGCGCTTCATCGAGCTGGACGACGGCCCGCTCCTGCTCGTCACGGCGATCGACGAGAGCCCGGACGACGTGGTCCAGGAGGTGCTGCTGCTCGATCCGAGCGACGGCTGCGCCGCCCGACTGCGTGAGCGGCTCCTGCTCGTCCGCTCCGAGGCGGACGAGGTGATCGCCCCGGGGGTCGTGCCCGCGGGGGTCGGCGGCGAGCCTGGCGCGCTGCAGCTGGTCGACCGGCCGCAGTTCCTCCACCTCGAGGGCAGCGCCGGGGGCGTGGATCTGCTCGCCGGGGTCCGCCGGCGCACGGTTGGCGGCAGCCGCGCCCTGGTCGAGGTCAGCGAGCAGCGGGTGGGCTTCTTGACCCCGCTGACCGTGACCCTGAGCCACGAGAACGGCGACGGCCCGGACCTCGCTCCCCTCACCGACGCCGACGACGCCACGGCGGTCACC
>JBFYZW010000379.1:0-3645 GCA_041309305.1 Deltaproteobacteria bacterium
CCGGCGCGGGTCGCGGCGCTGGCGGCGGCGCGGCTCTCGGCGCGGCAGATGGACCTGACCGCCTACCACCCGCTCGGCAGCGCGCGGATGGGCATCGACCCGTTCGCCTCGGTGGTCGGCCCGACGCACGAGAGCCACGACCTCATCAACCTCTACCTCTGCGACGGCTCGGTGATCCCCGGCTCGCTGGGCGTCAACCCGCAGGTGACGATCATGGCCCTGGCGCTGCGCGCCGGCGAACAGATCGCCCGCCGGCTCGAGCAGCTGGCCGCGCGCGAGCGACGGCGCGGAGCAGCGTGACGATCATCGCTGGTGCGAGCGGAGGGACTCGAACCCACACGGTTTTCACCACTGGAACCTAAATCCAGCGCGTCTGCCAATTCCGCCACGCTCGCCGCCGCCGAGAGATGACAAGGCCGGCGGCGACTGTCAACTCGCGCGGCCGCGGCGATGCGATTGACTCGGCCAGCGCTGCTGCCTACTTTGGCGGCTGCCGAGGGGGTGCCATGGCGCTCGAAGAGGCGGTCAAGATCCTGGTCGAGGCGATGACGCCGTACATCGGCGGTCACATGGCCCACGCCGCGGTGCAGTCGCACTGCGAGAAGCTGAAGCTCAGCGGCACGCCGAGCGCGGCGCAGCTCGACGACCTGGTCACCCGGCTCGGCGTCGGCTTGAACATCTTCGTCGGCAAGGAGAAGTCGAGCAAGGTGGTCGCCGAGATGAAGAGCGCCCTCGGCGCGAAGGGGGTGGAGCGATGAACCTGCTCTGGCTGGCGATGCCGCTGCGCCTGCTCCTCGCCTTCGGCGTGCTGCTCGTCCTCGGCTGGGCGGCGCTGCCCGACAGCTGGCTCTACCAGGCCGTGCTCACGCCGCACCTGCTGCTCGCCGTCGCCGCCTTGATGAAGCTCGCCTCGCTCGGCGGCGCGGCGCTGCTCGCCGCGCGCGTCGCTCGCCGGCTCGAGGTCGGCAACCCGATCCGCCGCGCCTGGTGGACCTTCGCCGCCGGCATGGGCCTGATGTTCGCCGGCCAATTGGCGCTGGCGCCGGAGCAGATCGTCCACGGCACCTCGCCGTTCCCGTCGATCGCCGACGTCTTCTTCGTCGGCGCCTACCCGCTGCTCACCCTCGCGTTGATCTTCTTCCTGCTCGCCTACCGCTCGGTCGGCTTTTTGGTCGGCTCGTTCGCCGAGCGGCTGGCGATCGTCGGCGGCGTGCTGGTGTTGTCGGTGGTGATCGGCTACCCGATCCTGACGCCGGTGATCGAGGCCGAGCTCGGCGGGGTGGAGAAGCTGCTCAACCTCGGCTACCCGGTGCTCGACTTCGTGCTGCTCGCGCCGCTGGCGCTGTTGTTGCGCGTCGGCTTCGGCTTCGGCGGCAGTCAGGTCGGCCGCGTCTGGCTGACCTTCCTCTCCGGCTTCGTCTTCGTCTGCGTCGGCGATATCGTCTTCGCCTATTTCTCGACGCTGGATCTCACTCACCTCGACCCGTTCCTACACGCCAACTACATCCTCGCCTACGGCCTGATCGCCGACGGCGTCAACCAGCAGGCGGCCTTGCTCGACGGGTGAGGGCGCACCAGCGCGGCGCGCGGGCGGGGGGCTCAGTCCTTCTTCTTGCTCTCGCCGAAGAAGGCCGCCTTGCTCGGCGTCGAGCCGTCGCGCGCCAGCTTCTTCTTGCGCTTCTTGCCCATGTTGCGCTGGCGGGCTGCCGTCTTCACCTTTGTCGCGGCGGTGGTCGAGACCATCGTGATTCTCCTCGCTGGGGTCGCGGAGCGGCAAACAACGCTATCGGCAGGCGTATGTCAAGGGTCGGTCACAGCCCGGCGAACACGTCCAACGGGCGCCAGACGCGCGCCGCCCAGGCGGCCTCGTTGTGCTCGGCGCCCGGCTCGTGCCAGTGCCACAGATCCTGCTGGAAGACGTAGCCAGCGGCGGCCAGCGTGTCGCGCATCTGCGCCGTCTCGCAGTAGTTGTCGCGCGCCTCCGGATCGTCGTCGAGGATGCCGTCGCCGTCGGTGTCGACACAGCTGCCGGAGCCGCCGGAGTCGAGGTAGATCACCGTGTCGCGCCGGCCGGCCGCGGCGTAGCGCTCGATGATCGTCTCCTGGTGCGGGCCGAACGAGCCCCAGCCGAGCGTGCCGGAGAGGCTGGCGGCGAAGGCGTAGCGGCCGGGGAAGCGATCGGCGATGATGAGCGACACCAGCCCGCCGAGCGACGAACCGATGAGGCCCCAGCGCGGCGCGTCGCCGTAGCGGGCGACGACGTGCGGCCGGACGGTCTGGTCGATGAAGTCGGCGTAGGCCGCGGCGCGCCCGCCGACCGGGCTGCCCCAGCCGATGTCGTCGGCGACGTGGGTGTACTCGTCCATCCGCTCGGCGGTGTTGTCGACGCCGACCACCAGCGTCCCGGCCGGCAGCGACGCCTGCAGCTGCCAGCCGCCCCACGGCGCGGCCGGGTCGAAGAGGTTCTGGCCGTCGTGCGCGACGAGCACCCGCGTCACCGCGGCCTCGGGGACGAAGACGCGCAGCGTGCGGGGCACGAGGCCGTGGCTGGCCAGCCCCGGCCAGCGCTCGAGGTGCGCGCCGGCCGCCTCGACCAGGCTGAGCTCGCCGTAGGTGTCGTAGGCGAAGCGACGCGCCCAGGGATCCGCGACCCACTGGCTGCCGGCGCGGTATTTGTAGCCGGCGCCGCGCGGCGCGGAGATGACCAGCTCGGCCCACCAGAGCGCGCCGTTGCGCGTCATCGGCGCGCCGCTCCAGCCGTCGAAGTCGCCGGCCACCAACCACGGGCCGCCGTCGGCGGCGAAGACGAACAGGAAGGTCCCGTCGCGGGTGCGTAGCGGCAGCCCGTCGCCGAGCGCGACCGCCGAGAGCGTCGCCTCGATCTCCGCCGCCGCGGGCGACGGTGTGGCGATCAGGGCGCGCAGCGCCAGCTCGCTGGCGCTCGGCTCCGGCTCGACGGGAGGCGGGGGATCGTCGCGCCGCGGCTCGTCGCCGCAGGCGCAGAGCAGAAGCCCGAGGGCGGCGCAGGCGATGACGCGGTAGGTCATCGGGGCAAGGTAGCCGCGCCGGAGGGGCGGTGCAACGGTCCCCCGAACCGCCCGGGAAGACGTTGCTTCTCGGCCGGCCGGGGTGGTTAGCTGGCGCACCCGCGCGCCCGATCATAAAAAAGCTCGCGCGGCGCAACTATGGGGGTCACGATGCCTGCGCTCACCCTCCTGCTGCTGGTGCAGCTCGGCGCCGAGCCGCCCAGCTTCGTCGTGCAGGTGCAGGCGAGCGGGGGGCCGGAGGTCGCCGCGCTCGCCGCGGGCATCGCCGCGCGGGCGCGCGAGACCTGGCAGGCAGAGGTGGTCGGCGACGACGCGCCGCTCGAGGTGGCACCGCGCTTCGTCGTGCGCGTCGCCTGGGCCGAGCCGTCGCGCATCGAGGTGCGTGTGCTCGAGGCGGAGCGCGAGCTGTCGGCGCGCCAGATCGTGGTCGACGAGCCGGGCGCGGCGCGGCTTCTGGCCTGGATGGTCGTCCGCGCCAGCATCGATCGCGCGCTGCTCGACGCGACTCTCCCGGCCGGTGACGAGCAGGAGCCGGTCGACGCGCCGGCGGCCGCGGCGGCGGGCCACCCACGGGCGGCGGCGGGACTGCCGCGACCGG
>JBFYZW010000380.1:0-2512 GCA_041309305.1 Deltaproteobacteria bacterium
AGGCGGCGCCCGCGTCAACCGCCGCCCCCGCGCGACCCGAACAACGCCCGATCGCGGCCCGCCAGGCGGGCGGGCGGCGCTCCGCTCAACCGCCGGGCATGGTCGTCATCTCCGCGGCGCCGGCCGCGACGCCGTGGCGGCTGTACGCCGCGGTCGGCGGTACCGCGGTCGCGGCGGCGCTGGCGGTGATCCTCGTCGGCGTCGTGCGCAGCCGGCCGCCGCCGCCGCCGAGGATGCCCAACCCGTTGCGCGCGCAGGTGGCGGCGTGGGCCCAGGACGGGGGCGGGAGCCCGGCGCCGTCGGTCGAGGCTGGCGTCGTCGAGGCCCGCTCGGCGATGGCCAAGGGCTCCGACCGCGACGTGCTCCGGGCGCTCGCCGCCGCGCGCGGGGCGCTGATGGTCGACCCCGGCGCGCCGGCGGCGATCGCGACCTACGCGCTGGCGTTGGCCTGGGCGCCCGGCTGGGTCGACGACGAGACGCTCGATCAGGCGCTGGGGGCCATCACCGCGGCGATCGGCGACGATCCGGACAGCGTCCATCGCGCCGACCTGGAGGAGGCGCGCGCCTGGCTGCACATCCGCCGGCAACGATTCGAGGCGGCGCGCCAGTCGGCGGAGCGCGCGGTGCAACTGCGCCCGGGGGCGCCGCGGGTCCGCCTGGCCGAGGCGATCACCCGGATGCGGTCGCAGCCGCGCGAGGTCGCGGCCGAGCTCGACGCGCTCGCCGCCGATCCGCCGCCGCGGTTGACGCTGTGGCGGGGCGAGGCGCGGCTCTTGGCCGGCGAGGTCGGTCAGGCGCTGGCCCTCTGGGAGGGGGCGCTGGTCGGCGCCGAGCCGGACGCGCCGCTGTTGCGCCGGTTGGCCCAGCTGTGGCTCGCGGCCGGAGAGCTGGGCCAGGCGCGCGAGCGCCTGCGTGAGCTGTGTGAGAACGGCTGGGGATCGGTGGACGACCGCCTGCACTATGTGCGCCTGTTGGCCCGCGAGGAGCGCCAAACGCCGGCGGCGATGGCCGAGCTCGACGCGGCCCTGGGCGGGGCGCCGGCGCCGATCGACCGGGCGCGGGTGCTCGCCGAGAAGGTGGCGGTGGCCCTGGCCGGGCGGCGGCCGACGGCCACGGCGGCCGAGCTGTCGGCGTGGCTCGACGAGGCGCTGGCGCTCGCCCCCGACCTGCCGGAGCTCTTGTACGTCGCCGGGCTGGCCGATCTCCAGGCCGGACGTCGCGAGGCGGCGATCGACTCGCTCGAGGCGGCGGTCGAGCTGCGCCCCGATCGCCCCGAGGTCGCCTTCGTGCTCGCCCAGGCGCTGGCGAGCGAGGGCCCGGAGGCCGCCCGTCAGACGGTGGCGCAGGGGCTCGCCGAGGCGCCCGGGTTCGTACCGCTGCACCTGATGCGCGCCTGGCTCGAGCTGCAGGCCGGCGACGCCGTCGCCGCGGCGGTCGCGATCCGGCGGGCGCTCGACTTCGACCCGGTGCGCGTCGCGGAGGATCCGGTCAGCGCGTTCGCGCCGCCGCTGTCGGCCTACGCCGAGCTCGGACGGCAGCTCGCGGGCCGGGGGCGGAAGGCCGACAACCCGATGTTGCAGGTCGCCGCGGCGATGGCCTCGTACTTCGCGCGCGAGATCGGGCCGGCGAACGCCGCCCTTGGTCGCGTCGTGCGCGCCGATCCGAACGAGGTCGGGGCCCGGCTCTATCGGGCCATCCTGGCCTATCGGCGCGGTCAGCTCGGGCCGGCGCGACGCGACCTGCTGCACGCGTTGAAGGCCGACTCCCGACACCGGGTCGTTCGTCATTACCAGGCGCTCGTGGGGCTTCAGAGCCCGCGCTCGGCCGGGGAGAGCGAGCGGATTTGGCGTGATCTGCTCGAGGCGAACGCTCTGGACACCGCGGCGCGCGTCGGGCTGGCGCGGGCCTTGTGGGTTCGGGGGCAACGCGAGGACGCCCGCGCCGAGGCGTTGAAGGTGCTCGGGGTCCGCCCGGACGACCGCGAGGCGTTGAGCTTCTTCCTCGCCGCCGAGCGCGGCTCGCCGCCGCGGAAGAAGCGATGAGCGGCGCGACCGCGGGACCGGCCGCTGGCGCCGCCGGCGAGCGGCTGGCGGTCATCGTCGTCAGCTACGAGGTCCGGGAGCTGCTGCGCCGGTGTCTCGCGTCGCTCGCTGACGCCGACGAGGTGGTCGTCGTCGACAACGCTTCGCGCGACGGCAGCGCGGAGATGGCCCGGGGCGAGCACCCAGGCCGGACGGTGTTGGCGCTGCCCGACAACCGCGGCTTCTCGGCGGCGGTCAATCTCGGGGTGGCGGCCTGTCGGGCCGAGCTGCTGCTGCTGCTCAATCCGGCCGCCGAGCTGCCGGCCGGGGCGCGGCCCGCGATGCGCGCCGCGGCCGGCCGGCGACCCGAGGCCGGCGTGGTCGGCTTCCGCCAGGTCGACCGACGGGGGCGGGCGCAGCTGAGCGTCGGCCCGCCGCCGAGCCTGGCGCTCGAGCTCGGCCGTCGGGCGCTCCAGCGCGGCATCGACCGC
>JBFYZW010000381.1:0-5469 GCA_041309305.1 Deltaproteobacteria bacterium
GTCCCGTCGCAGTCGTTGTCGATGCCGTCGCAGCCGTAGTCGTCGGCCATCGGGTAACACTCGGCACCGTCGAGACCGCCGCAGGCGGGGTCGGAGCCGGGGAGATCGGCGCAATCGAACGCCGTCATCCCCATCCACGGGATCCAACCCTCCACCGGCATGCCGTTGGTGTAGCGGCGCTCGCCGTCGCGCGGGTAGCCATCGCCGTCCTCGTCGCGGTACGACGGGTAGCCCATGCCCATGCCGCCGTCAGGGAGCCGGACGCCTGGGACCGCGCCGTACAGGCCGTTGACGATCAGCCAGACCAGGGTCGTGCCGCGTGCCTCGGTCGGCAGCCGGACCGTGCCCTGGAACGTCGTCGACATCATGTAGGTCCCGACGTGGTACGCTTCGACGGCGGGGATGAGCCGGCCGTCCTGCATTTGTTGAGCGACGAACAGAGGGAAAGGGGTGGCCGAGCTCGAGCAGGTGTCGCCGCTGGCGCTGGCGAAGTCGGGCGCGCCGCGAAACCCGGACCCGGTGAGCTGCAGCGGTGAGCCCGGGGTCGGCTCGGTGAAGAGGGTTGGCCTGGGCGCCTGGTTGTCGCCGGCGCCGGTCAGGCGCAGGCGCGCCACGTCGGTCGTCGCGCCGTGGCCGCCGGCGATCAACACGTCGCCGGTGGCCATCAACGTCGCGCTGTGCTCGCTGCGCGCCGCCGGCGGGGCGGCGCCGTTGCCCGGCGGCACGTTGCTCCAGGCGGCCAGGCCGGGCCGCAACACCTCGACCGTCGCGGTCGCTGAGCTGTCGGTGACGAGGCCCCCGAAGACGACCAGCTCGCCGTCCGGCAGCAGCGTCGCGCTGTGCCGGGCGCGCCCGACGGTCAACGGCGCCCCTGTCCGCCAGGAGTCGCCGTCGAACAGCTCGGTCTGCGGCAGGTACGAGGTCGACCGCTTGCCGCCGACCACCAGCAAACGTCCGTCGGCGGTCAGGGTCGCGGTGTGCTCGTGCCGCGCCTGCGCGAGCGTCGCGACGGGCGTCCAGGCGTCCGTGGTCACATCATAGGCCTCGACCGAGGCGAGCGCCGCGGCGCCGGCGTAGCCGCCGATGACCAGCACCCGGCCGTCGTGCCACGCGGCCGCAGCGTGGTTGCGGCGCGCCTGGTGGAGGTCGGCGGCGGCGACCCAGTTGAAGCTAGTGCCTTGGTAGCTGAAGATCTCGACGCTGGCGAGCGACTGGCTGCCATCCCAGCCGCCGGCGACGAGCAGCTCGCCGGTGGGCAGGAGCGTCGCGCAGTGGCGCGAGCGGGGCACGTGCAGCGTGTCCGCCGCCGACCAGGTCCCCGAGCTCGGGTCGAAGCGAAAGGCGTTGCCCCGCTGGACATTGCTCCCAACGCCGCCGGCGACCAGCACGGTCCCGTCGGTGAGCAACGTCGCGGTGTGCTGATAGCGCCCCTCGCCGGTCGGCAGCGCATCCACCAGCTGCCAGGTGTTCAGCACGGGGTCGAAGATGCGCGCGTCGGTAAGGTAGGTCGTCCCCGAGAGGCCGCCGACCACGAGCACGCGGCCGTCCTCGAGCAGGGTCGCGCTGTGACCGGTCCGGCCGAGCTCGAGCGCGGGGGTTGCACGCCAGACCCGAGCTTGCGCCGGCTCGGCGAAGACCGAGTAGCGATAGGCTTCGGCCGACGCGTCGTGGTTGACGTCCTCGCCGCCGACCAGCAGCACCTCACCCGAGGGCAGCAGGGTCGCGGTGGCGTCGAGGCGGCCGGCCAGGCCCGCGGGGTTGGTCCCAGCGGCGACCGCGGGCGGCATGGCGGAGCCGATCGCGGTCGGATCGAACAGCACCCCACCGCCGAGCGGGGCGCCGCCGTCCCCGGCGCCGCCGGCGAAGAGGACGAGCCCCGACGGCAGCCGCGTCGCGGTGTGCCGCTCGCGCGCCGCCGGCAGGCCGTTGGCGGCTGATAACGTGGCGAAGGTGGCGGAGCCGATGTCAAAGAGCTGCCAGGTGTTGGTGATCGAGCTGCTGGAAACGCGCCCGCCGGCGAAGAGGACGTGTGTCGCGTCGAGCACCGTCGCGGTGTGCAGCGCTCGGGGCGCCGCCATCGCGATCGGCCCCTCCTGCATCCAGCTCCCGATCGTCATGTTGAACGAGAGCTTGACCGCCGAATCGAGAGGGGCGTTCGTGCTGTCCAGGCCACCGGCGACGAGCAGCGCGCCGTCGGGCAGGAGCGTCACGGTGTGGCTGTGCCGGGCAGACGAGAGCAACAGGATCGAGGTCCAAGTCCGTGCCGCCGGGTTGAACTGCGCGACGCCGACGACCGCGCCGCTGGCGTTCTTCCCGCCGACCGCGAGCACCGTGTTGTCGGGCATCAGCGTCAGCGTGTGGCCGGAGCGCGCCTCGGGAAGATCGAACGAGGCCTCGTGGGTGAACGACGCGGTCCGGGGGTCGAAGAGGTCGCAGGTCGCGGCTGCCGCCGATCCGGCAACGCCGCCGCAGACGAGCACCTGTCCGTTCCCGAGGCCAACCGCGGTCGGGTACATGCGGGCCGTGCTCATCGACGAGTTGGCCGTCGTCCAGGCGTCGGTCCGCGGGTCGTACAGCTCGGCGGTTGCGACCTCGCTCTCGCCGTCGTAGCCCCCGGCGACGAGCACCCGGCCGTCGATGAGCAACACGGCGGCGTGGCGCGTGCGTGCCGTGGCGAGCGTGGAGGTGGCCGACCAGCCCGGGTCGATGACCACCGGCGGCAGGAGGCCGGCGAGCGAGACGCGCCAATCGACCCGCAGCCGGTGCGCGCCCGGCAGCTCGCGCACCGTCACCTCGGCGGCGCGGCTTTGACCGCGCGCGTCGCGGGCGAGCATGTGGTGCAGCCGGAGGACCGGCACCCCGGCCGCGTCGCGCAGCTCGAGGTGGTCGGGCAGCTCCCGACGCGCGGTGAGCCCGGCCGGCAGCTCGAGCTCCCAGCTCGCCCGGTGCTCGCCGGTGGCCTGGGCGCGGAGTACGACCTGGTGCAGGCGGTGGGTCTGGCTCACCGCGCTCTGCTCGGCCAGCGGCGCCGAGCCGAGCCAGAGTTGATCGCCGGCGACGAGTACCCCGTCGCGCACCAAGGCGCCCACCGGCAGCGCGCCGTGCACCCGGACCCGGTAACCGCGGGTCGTCAAGGTCAGCGGTTCGCCGTCGCGCGGCAGCGTGACGGCCAGCGTGGCCGAGCCTTCGCCCGCCGCGGCGGCGCCGAGCTCCGGGAAGTAGGCCTCGACCAGCGCGCGTTGCGCCGGCAGGTGCTCCGGTCGGCGAGCGTAGGCGGCGATCGCCTGGGCCCGCCGCGCAGCGCGCTCGCTCGTGTCCTCCGCGGTCGGGGCGGTGGGCGGAGGTGGCGCGGCGCAAGCGGCGAGCCATCCGAACAACATCGTCGCGCAGCCGACCCGTGCTCGCATTCACGGCTCCTTGGCGAGGTGAGCATCGGGAAGTGTACGCGGCGGCCGAGCGGCCCGCAAACCTGGCTCAGGGCCCCGGGTCCAGCTCGCTCGCGGCCGGCGGGGGCGCGGCGTCGGGCAGCACGACGTAGAACTGATCTGACGAGTCGATCGACGAGCAGAAGACGGTGATCCGCTCGACGCGCCGGCCCTCGATCGGCACGCCGTCGATCGCGGCCAGCTCCTCGCGCTCGAGCACCCGGCCCTCGGTGCCGCTGCACGGCGAGGCGTGGCGGATGAAGAAGTCGATCTCCTCGGCGCTGGTGCAGATCACCGGGTTGGCGAGCGAGCGGCCGTAGTGGCGGACCCGCCGGGCCCACAGCGCGTTGAGCGCGCCGCGTGCCTCGGCGACGCGCAGCTCGAGCTTGAAGTGGTCGATGAAGTCGCCGTTCTCGTCGATTGCGAAGCGGCGCTCGCCGCGCATTTCGATCACCTGCTCGGCCACGGTCGCGAAGCTGGCCAGCGCCTCGGCGGTGGCGTCCTCGTGGTACTGGCGCCGCTCCGCCTCGGCGATGTGCCAGTAGGCCAGCGCCCGACCGGCGTCGTTCAGGCTGCCGGTGGCGATCGCGCCGGCGAACGACTCCGCCGCCAGGTCGGGTCGATCCTGGTGGAAGAAGAGGAAGCCCCGCTCCAAGAGCTCGCCGGCTGAGGCGTCCTCGTCGAGCGGCGCGAGCGCCGGTGGTGGGGGCAACGGGGGCGCCGGCAGCGGCATCAGCGACGCCACCATCGGCCGCTTCTCCTGACCATTCAGCGAGCGATACGGGGCACAGCCAGCGCCGAAGACACCCACCAGCACCGCCAAGGAGCCAAGCTGCATTGTACTGCGATACATCTTGCTGCTCCTGTCTCTAGTGTAAGACTCGGTGCCAGAACCCGCAGCAGCAATCCGATCGATCTTTCGTGCCCTCCGCGCTGTAGGGAACGTGCGCCCTTGGTAAGCGACTGTGGGCGCCGCTCCTCCTGTGGTTATTTCACCACGTATCCACGCGCCTCTGCGGCGCAAGGCTTCGTCGGGGTTGTCGTATTGCGTCCCACATCGACCTCACGCAATGAGCTGCCGCGGCGGTCCGGGGCGCGTGACTCTCCGGTCGTGGGTCGATAGAGTCGCGCGATGCCGAACCTCGCTCGTTTGGTGGCCGGCGGTGCCTGGCCGCTCCTGCTCCTCCTCGCCGCCTGCGCACACCCGCCGCCGCCAGCTGACGCCTCACCAGCCGCGCCGCCCGAGACCGCCGCGGCGCCGGCGCCCACCTCCGAGGCGCCGCTGAGCATGGCGGTCCTGCCGGTCGCGGCGAAGAACGTCGACGAGCGCGTCGCGGCGACGCTGACCGCGGTGCTCACCAGCGAGCTCGCCGCGGTGCCGGGCTACCGGGTCATCACCGCCGACGATCTCAACGCGACGCTGGCGCTCGAGCGCCAGCGCGAGCTGCTCGGCTGCGACGAGGCCAGCTGCCTGGCCGAGATCGGCGGCGCGCTCGGCGTCGAGCGGCTGCTCGCCAGCACCGCCGGCGCGGTCGGCGACACCCACGTCGTTACGCTGACGCTCATCGACGCAAAGAGCGGCCGGCCGCTCGGTCGCGCCTACGAGACCGGCCGTGGTCGGGCCGACGTCCTGCTGCCGACGCTGCGCCGCGCGGTGTTTCGTCTCTTCGACCTCCCCGGCGAGCCGCCGCCGGTGGTCGACGACGGCGCGCTGGTCAGCCTGACCCCGCCACGCTCGGCGCCGCAGGTGGTCAGCGCCGGCGGTGAGCCCTTGCCGCCAGCGACCACCGGCGGGCTGAGCATCACCGACTCGACGCCCGGGGTTACCGCGACGATCAGCGGGCCGCGCGGTTACGTCCGCCAGGTCGTGGTGCCCTGGACCGGCGAGGGGCTCGTGCCCGGCGAGTACAAGATCCGGCTCATCGCCCCGGGGCACGTCGACAAGGAGCTGTTCGTTCGCGTCGTCGCCGGCGAGACGCGGGCCGTGCTCGCCGAGCTGACCCCGGGCGCACCGGCGTCGGTCGCGCCGCCCGCGCCGGTCGCG
>JBFYZW010000382.1:0-9231 GCA_041309305.1 Deltaproteobacteria bacterium
CGGCGCCACACCGGAGGGAGAACATGCCAAGGAACGCGGGAAAACTGGTTTATTCGTTCGGCGGAAACAGCGCGGACGGCAACGCGAAGATGAAGGAGCTGCTCGGCGGCAAGGGCGCGAACCTCGCCGAGATGGCGCTGCTCAAGATCCCGGTCCCGGCCGGCTTCACCATCACCACCGAGGTCTGCAGCTCCTTCATGAACAAGGGCCGCTACCCGAAGGAGCTCAAGGAGGAGGTCCAGGACTCGATCAAGCGGATGGAGAAGATCATGGGTCGCAAGTTCGGCGACCCGAAGAACCCCTTGCTCGTCTCGTGCCGCTCCGGCGCGCGCAAGTCGATGCCGGGGATGATGGAGACGGTGCTCAATATCGGCCTGACCAGCAAGACGATCCCCGGGTTGATCAAGAAGACTGAGAACCCGCGCTTCGTCTGGGACGCCTACCGGCGCCTGATTCAGATGTACTCCGACGTGGTGATGGAGAAGGCCGAGGGGCTGGAGCCGGCCGAGGGGATGGGCATCCGCCAGCAGCTCGAGCGCGAGCTGGAGAAGCTCAAGGAGGCGCGCGGCGTGCACCAGGACGTCGAGCTCACCGCCGCCGACCTCGAGCAGCTGACCAGCACCTACAAGGCCAAGATCAAAGAGGTGCTCGGCAAGGCGTTCCCAGACGATCCGCAGGAGCAGCTCTGGGGCGGCATCGGTGCGGTGTTCAAGAGCTGGAACGGCAAGCGGGCGGTGTCGTATCGGCGCATCGAGGGGATCCCGGACGAGTGGGGCACCGCGGTCAACGTCCAGTCGATGGTCTTCGGCAACATGGGCGAGACCTCGGCCACCGGCGTCGCGTTCACCCGCAACCCGGCCACTGGCGAGAACAAGTTCTTCGGCGAGTGGTTGACCAACGCGCAAGGTGAGGACGTGGTCGCCGGTATCCGCACACCGAATCCGCTGAACGAGTCGACGCGGACCGAGGGGGCGACGTTGCCCAGCCTCGAGCAACAGATGCCCAAGGTCTACAAGCAGCTCAAGGCGATCCGCGATCGGCTCGAGCGGCACTACCGCGACATGCAGGACATCGAGTTCACCATCGAGGAGGGTCGGCTGTGGATGCTGCAGACCCGGGTCGGCAAGCGCAACGGCCCGGCGGCGGTGCGCATGGCGGTCGAGATGTTCAAGGAGAAGCTGATCGACGCCAAGACCGCGGTGCTGCGCGTCACCCCGGAGCAGCTCGACGAGCTGCTCCACCCGATGGTCGATCCGAACGCGGAGAAGAGCGCGGAGCTTCTGGCCAAGGGCCTACCGGCCGGCCCGGGCGGCGCCACCGGCCAGGTGGTCTTCACCGCCGATGACGCGGTGGCGTGGGCCAAGCAGGGCAAGCAGGTGATCCTGGTCCGCGACGAGACCAACCCCGAGGACGTCGAGGGGATGCGCGCGGCGAAGGGCATCCTCACCGCCCGCGGCGGCATGACCTCGCACGCGGCGCTGGTCGCGCGCGGCTGGGGCAAGTGCTGCATCGTCGGCGCCGGTGAGCTGAAGGTGGACATCGCCGGGCGCAAGATGACCGGCAAGGGGATGGTGATCCGCGAAGGCGATCCGATCACGCTCAACGGCACCAAGGGCAAGGTCTACAAGGGCACCCTGCCGATGGTGGTCGGCACCGAGGACAACCCGTACTTCGTCGAGTTCATGAAGGTCTGCGACAAGGTGCGGCGCCTGAAGGTGCGCACCAACGCCGAGACGCCGGTCGACGCCAAGAAGGCGATCGGCTTTGGCGCCGAGGGGATCGGGCTGTTCCGCACCGAGCACATGTTCTACGGCGAGAACTCCGAGGCGCCGCTGTTCAAGCTGCGCAAGATGATTGTCGCCGACAACGAGGCGCAACGCCGGGCGGCGCTCGACGAGCTGTTCCCGCACGTCAAGGACGACATCAAGAAGACCTTCGCGGTGATGGACGGCCGGCCGGTGACCATCCGCCTGCTCGATCCGCCGCTGCACGAGTTCGTGCCCAACGACCGCGACGAGCGCCAGCGGCTCGCCCAGGCGCTCGGCATCACCCTCGACAAGATCGAGGCGCGCGCCGCGGCGCTGCACGAAGTCAACCCGATGATGGGGCACCGGGGCGTGCGGCTCGGCATCACCTACCCCGAGGTCAGCGAGATGCAGATCCGCGCCATCCTCGAGGCGGCGGCCGAGCTGATCAAGGAAGGTAAGCAGGTCTTGCCGGAGATCATGGTCCCGGTGACCTGCGACGTCAGCGAGCTCGAGAACCAGCGGCTGATGGTGGCGCGCATCTACCCGGAGGTGCTCAAGAAGTACGGGCTGAAGAAGATCCCCTACCTGTTCGGGACGATGATCGAGATCCCGCGCGCCGCGCTGCGCGCCGGGTCGATCGCCGAGAGCACCGAGTTCTTCTCGTACGGCACCAACGACCTGACCCAGATGACCTACGGCTTCTCGCGTGATGACGTCGGCGCCTTCGTGCCCGAGTACGTGGAGAAGAAGCTGCTGCCCGCCGATCCGTTCCAGATCCTCGATCAGGACGGCGTCGGCGAGCTGGTCAAGATCGGCATCGAGCGCGGGCGCAAGACCAAGCCGAAGCTGAAGGTCGGCATCTGCGGCGAGCACGGCGGCGAGCCGAGCAGCGTCAAGTTCTGCCACCGGGTCGGCATGGACTACGTCTCCTGCTCACCGTACCGCGTGCCGGTCGCCCGGC
Organism: Deltaproteobacteria bacterium; assembly: GCA_041309305.1. GTDB lineage: Bacteria > Myxococcota > XYA12-FULL-58-9 > XYA12-FULL-58-9 > XYA12-FULL-58-9 > JBFYZW01. Next base: position 2,710 of record JBFYZW010000382.1, read on the forward strand.
TGGCGGCGGCGCAGGCGGTCGCCGAGGAGAGCTGAGCGGGCCGGCCGCGGGAGTGGCGGAGCGTGGACCAACGAGGGAAGCCCAGTCGCGTCCAGTACCTCGAGGCCCTGTGCCGCACGGTCCCGTACCACATCGTCGAGGTGGTCCTCGATCAGGCGGTCGAGTCGGCGGTCGCGAACCAGACGGTGACCGGCAGCCTGCTCTACGCTGATCTGGTCGGCTTCACCTCGATGTGCGAGCGGTTGATGGACGACGGCGCCGGCGGCCTGAGCCGCGTCACCCACGTCCTCAACCACCTGTTCAGCCGCCTGCTCGAGCGGGCGGTTTTCCCGCACCGCGGCTACGTGATCGAGTTCGGCGGTGACTCGCTGTCGGCGGTCTTCTCCGGCGAGGACCACGTCCGCCGCGCCGCCGGCGCGGCGTTGATGGCCCAGCACATCATGCACGGCGAGGTGGGGCGACTGCTCGGCGGCCGGAGCGGCGAGCTCACCTTGCGGGTCGGGATCGCCACTGGCGAGATCAAGCTGCCGATCATGGGCGATCTGGCCCAGCGCTCGGTGCTCTGCGCCGGGGAGACCGCGCACCGGGCGCTGGTGCTGCAACGCCGGTCGGCGCCGAACGCGGTGGTCATCGACCGGCCGACGCTGGTCGCGCTCGGTGACGACGCCGAGGTGGTGACGCGCAGCGAGGAGGGCGCGGTGCTGCGAGCGCTGCGCCGCTCCCCGCCTTTGGCGCCGATCGCCGAGCTGGCCGGGCGCGTCGAGCTGCGCACCGAGGAGAAGATCTCCCTGCTCGAGCCGTTCGTCCCCCAACCGCTGGCCGCCCGGCTGAAGAGCCGGCCGGGGTCGTGGTGGTCAGAGGGCGAGCTGCGGCGCATGGTCATCCTGTTCGCCGACCTGTGGGGCCTCGACCGGCCGGAGACGTCGTCGGCGTTGGCGGCCGACGTCTCGCGCTCGCTGGTGCGCGCCTTCCGCAAGTACGGCGGCGTCGTGCTCAAGGCCAACCTCACCGAGGACGGCCATCGCCTGATGGTCGTCTTCGGTCTGCACCACCCGTCGGCCAACGACCCGGAGCGGGCGCTGTTGGCGGCGCTGGAGGTCAACGCCCGGCTGCGCGCCTTCACGGTCGGCGGCGAGCCGATCTTCCTGCGCATCGGGCTGCACGTCGGCCGGGTGTTCCTCGGCGCGATCGGCAGCGCGCTGAAGCACGACCTGACCGTGATCGGCGACACGGTCAACGTCGCGGCGCGCGTCGCCTCGCAGGCCGAGCCGTTCGAGATCCTGGCCACCGAGAACGTCGTCGTCGCGGTGCGCGACAGCTTCCAGGTCTCGGCCCGGCTGCCGATCCAGCTCAAGGGCAAGCGCGCGCCGCTCAAGCTCTATGTCGTGCACGCGGCCTCCGAGGCCCACGCCCACTACCTGCGTCAGCGCCGGCAGCGGCGCTTCTGCGCCGGGCGGGCCGCGCAGCGCGCCCAGCTCGGCGACGCGGTCGGCGAGGGCCTGGCCGGCGCCAGCCGGGTCGTCGGGCTGTGCGGGGCGCACGGCACCGGCAAGAGCTTCTTGCTCGCCGAGGTGATCGACCAGTGGACCGCGGCCGGTGGCGTCGGGCTGCTCGGGCGCTGTCGCTATTCGTCGAGCGCGACGCCGCTGGCGCCGGTGGTGCAGGCGTTCGCCAGCTTTCTCGGGCTGACCGTGCGCGACAGCGAAGGGGAGCGGCGCGAGCGGATCCGTCGCGGCCTGCGCGATCTCGACCTCGGCGGTGGTGCGGCCGACCTGGTCGCGCTGCTTCAGCCGGTGCGCCGGCCGGACGGGACTGACGAGGCGATGCTCGATCTGGCCGAGCCGCGGGCGCGCGAGCGGATCCTCGACGCGATTGTTGGCTTCATCGAGCAACAGGTGAAGGCCGAGCGGGCGCTCTACGTGTTGGAGGATCTGCACTTCGCCGACACCCTGACCTTGCAGCTGGTCCAACGGCTGGCGGCGACCGCCCTCCCGGGCGGCCACCTCTTGGTCACCACCTACCGCCCGGTGCCGACCCTGCGCGACCTACGCCACCACCTGTCGCTCGAGGTGACGCTCGACGACTTCACGCTCCAGGAGACAGTCGAGCTGCTCTGTCACGAGGTCGGGGCGCGGGAGGCCGACGCCGAGCTGGCTGCCTTTCTCTGGCAGCGGACCAAGGGGAACCCGGGCTACCTCACTGAGGTGGTGCGCTTCCTCGCCGCGCGTGGCCTGGTGGTCGTGCGCGCTGGCGTCGCCCAGTCGGCTCACCGCGATCTGCAGCTGCTCGACGACGTCGTGCCGCCCTCGCTGGCGCACGTGGCGCTGGCCCGCCTCGACGAGCTCGGCGCGATCGAAAGGCGGGTGCTGCGCACCGCCAGCGTCATCGGCCGGCGCTTCGACCGCTCGCTGCTCAACGAGGCGAGCGAGGCCGAGCTCGCCGATGAGCTGCTGGTCTCCGGGATGGCGACGTTGGAGGGGCAAGGGGTGATCATCAAGAGCCCCCACCTCGAGCATGGCTACATGTTCCGGGACGCGATCACCCGGGCGGTGGCCTACGGCACGATCCCCGAGGCCGACCGCCGCCAGATGCACCGCCGCATCGCCGACGCGCTGGAGCACCTGGCGCCCGGCGATCCGCGCCGCGTCGCCTCGGTGATCGCGATGCACCGCGAGCGGGCAGAGCAGCTGGATGAGGCGGTCGCCTGGTACGAACGGGCGGTGCGGCTGGCGGTGCGCGGCGGCCTCGATCGCGAAGCGCGGGACCTGGCCGAGCGCTGGGAGACGGTGGTCGCGCGCCTGCCCGCCGCCGAGCGGCCCGAGCCACGGGTGCAGGCGCGCATGCTGATCAACAAGCTGGTCGCCACGGCCCGGATCGGCCAGCCGGCCGAGGCGGTTCGGCTCGGTCGGCTCATCCTCGGCTCGCCCGGATGGGCGGCGCTCGAGCAGGACAAACGGGCGGTGGTCGACTACTGGCTCGGGGTCTCGCTGGCGCTGCTCGGCAAGACGAACCCGGCGCGCGAGCGGCTCAAGCGTGCGGTCGCCGGGGCGCCGCAGCGCTGGTTGCGCTGCGACGCCGCGCGCGAGCTGGCTCGGCTCGAGATGCACGCGGCCGACCTGGTCCAGGCGCGGGCCTGGCTCGATCGCGCCAACCAGGAGGCCGGCGACGACACCTACCGCCACGCGCAGCTGGCGTTGATGGAGGCCAACCTGGCCAACGAGGCCGGTGAGCTCGATCGCGCCGCCGCGCTCTACCGCGAGGTGGCCGACGCCGCGCGTGAGCACAACCATCGCCAGCTCTTCTCGGCGGCGACGACCAACCTGGCCGCCTGCGCGCTGCGCCGCGGCGAGTTCGCCGCCGCCAAGGAGGGCTTCACCCGCGCGGTGGCGATCGACCACGCGTTGGCCGACTGGCTCGGCGAGGCGATCGCCCTGGTCAACCTCGGTCAGACCTTCGTCTGGGCGGGGGAGTACAACGACGCGGTGCCGCTGCTCGAGCGGGCGCTGACGCTCGGCGAGGAGGTCGGCGACGGGCTGACCTGCGCCGAGGCGCGCGTTCACCTCGGCGCGGCGATGGCGCTCAGCCGCGATCCGCGCGCCGGCCGCGAGCTGTGTCAGGCGGGCCTGGAGGCCGCCCGGGCCGCCGAGCTGCACGAGGCCGAGCTGGCGGCGCTGTTGCACCTGGCGCGCATCGCGGTGCAGCTCGGCGAGGTCTCGACGGCGCGCGCGTTGTTGCGCGAGGCCAGCGGTTCCGCGGAGGTCGAGCGTCGGCCCCTGTTCGCCCAGGTCTACCGCGCCCTGCGCCAGGCGGTCGAGTGACGGCCGCGCATTCCGTTGGCCGACGGCGGACACGTCTGCTAGGATAGCGGGGCTCGTCGGCGCTTCGGGGTGACCGACCGGCGGGCGTACGAGGATGGCCGTGGCCCCGACGATTGACCTGTCGACCGCGGACGTGCTGGCCGGGATCGATGGCATCGACTTCCGTGTCGTGCTCAGTGACAGCGACGGGCTGATCGTCCAGACGACGCTGCGCTACGACCTGCACGTGCGCCCGGCGACCTTCCTCTACGGGGAGCTGCGCGATCTCGGCCTGGTCGATCGGCTGGCGCTGCGGCGCACCGGGAGCACCTCCTGGTCCGACTTCCAGCCCCTGTCGCTCGTCGCGCTGGCGCTGCACAAGAACGAGGACGTCGAGATCCGACTGCCGACCCCGGTGACCCGCGAGGTGGTCGCCGCGGTGATGGACACCTTCCGCCGCTGTCCGTTGTTCCGCGACTACCCGGAGCGGCTCGAGCGCCTGAACGCCGAGGCGACGCCGGGGGGGCCGGTCCCCGACTTCCAACGCGAGTTCGAGACCGACGACGCGGCCTTCAACCTGATCCGGTTGAACATCGAGAACTTCATCATCGGGCACCTGGCCGAGATCGAGGCCTACGTGCTGCAGAACCGCTCGGGCGAGCCGGCGACCTGGGACGATCTGCACGGCCACTTCAAGCTGCTGCTCTTCGGCGAGTACGAGAAGCTCGGCATCATGTCGCTCGACGTGCCGCTCGACAACCTGATGCAGACGCGCGACATGTGCTACCACCTGCACTTCAAACAGCTGGAGAAGGGGCGCAAGCTCTCCTACACGTTGATGGGCATCGAGTGGGGGCGCGAGAACGCGCAGCTCTGGCGGCGCAACCAGACACGCCGGCACCGCTACTTCTACGAGCGGGAGAGCGACTACTACCGCGACCTCTTCCTCACCCTGGTGCTGCGCGAGCAGCGGCGGCTGAGCGAGTTCACCCGCCAGTGGGGCGGCCGGCTCGACTACTCGCTCTGCCTGCGCCGGGAGCTGCCGGCCTTGATGCAGCGGGTGGCCGGCGAGATGGAGAACTTCACCCCGAACTTCGCCAACCCGGCCGAGTTCCGCAACCACATCCGGTTGCTCGGTGAGCTGGTGGTCCGCGATCTGTCGCGGCTGACCGCGTATGTGCAGCTCATCCGCGAGGGTCGGATCTACAACACGCCGACCTTGACCTGAGCCGCAGCGCCGGCGCCGGGCGTCGCCGACGCGTCCCGGCGCTCGAGCAGCAGCAGCTGGTTGTTGGCCCGGCCGAGCTCGCGCCGTAGGTCGTGCACCGAGAGACAGGCGTCGCGATCGAGCAGGCGCGCGGGCAGCAGCAGCTCGCCGCCGAGCGTCAGCGTGCTGCCGATCATCCGGCTGGTGATGCTCAGCTGCCCGGCGTTGTTGGTCAACACCGCGGCCGGTGGATGGCTGGCCAACGCCAGCTGGTCGGGGAGCTCGACCCGCAGCGCCCAGCGCTCCAGCCCGGCGCCGTCGAGCGCCAGCGGTCCGAGGCAGGGCGCGCCGCGCACCCGGGGGGCGCGCAGCTGCGAGCGCGCCGGTTGTGGCAGCGCCACCGCCCAGAAGCGGCCGATCGCCAGCGCGCGGCTCTCGGCGACGATCGTCGCGACGCTCTGCGCCGCGGAGAGCTCGCGCCAGGTCACGGCGCAGCCATCGCAGTCAACCTGCCAGGGGGCGTCGGTCGGCGCCGGCACGAAGCGGTCGAGCAGCTCGGCGGCGCTCGGCGGCAGGTCGTAGAACGGGCTGTAGACACCGGCGAGCACCAGCGTCAGCTCGGCGCGCACCGAGCCGTCGCGGCGAACGATCAGCACGCCGTCGAGGCTGGAGACGCTCGGCTCGCTGGTCGCCGGCGGGGCCTCGAAGATGCCGCTGTCGAGGTCGAGCAGCTCCAGCCCGCTGAGCGCGGCCAGGCCCGTACCGCGGAGCGTCGTCGGATCGATCCAGGTCTCGCCGTCGGGTGTCGACGCGGCCAGCCAGACGGTCGCGAACTGCTCGAGCGCCGGGACCTCGCGCGCGAACGCGGCCTCGCCGGCGACCAGCACCGGGCGGCTGGCGACGCCGAGGTGGCCGAGCAGCGCGTGGAGCACGACCGCCTGGTCGAGCGCGTCGCGCAGGCCGTCGGTGAGCAGCGCGTCGATCGGGCGCGGCTGCCAGCTGACGGGCGCGTGGTGGGTCACCTGCTCAGCGACGAAGCGGCGCGCGGCGGTGATCGCCAGCGCGCGGGTCGGTGCCGCCTCGCGCAGCGCCTCGCCCTGGCGTTGGCCGAGGTCGGTGATCGCCGCGGCGGCGCGGAAGCGGTCACGCAACGGCTCGGTCATCGCCGTCCACGAGTCGGTGGTCGAGAGCACGAGCCGCGGCTGACCGTGTCCGAGCGCCAACCGAGCGGCGCGCTTGTCGGGCACCGGCACCGCGGTCAGCCCGGTCCACGCGAAGGTGTGCGTGCCGCTCGCCGGGTCGGCGCGCAGCTCGGGCTGCGTCGGGCAGGCGAGGCAGCTCCAGACCAGCGGCGTCGCCGGCGGCAGGCGAACGATCACGGTGCGTCGCGCGATCGGATACCAGGTGGCCAGCGGCACCACCGCCGACCAGGGTCGGGCCTGCGCGGCGAGCGACTCCTCGACCTCGAACTCCACCGTCGTGCCGGCGGTGAGGCGGCCGAGTCGCAGCCGGGTCGCG
>JBFYZW010000383.1:0-2843 GCA_041309305.1 Deltaproteobacteria bacterium
TCGAGGCCTCGGCCCGGTCGCGCTGGCCGCTCGGTGACCAGTCGGCCCTCGACGCCCGGGTGAAGCCGTGGCAGCGGTGAGGCCGCCGCCACACCCCCGGCGCCAACTCGCCGCCGCCGGCCTGCGACCGAAGAAGAGCTGGGGGCAGAGCTTCCTCTGCGACACCAACCTGCTCGCGGCGATCGCTGCCGATCTCGGCCCGATCGACGAGCGCACCGTCGTCGAGCTGGGGGCGGGGCTCGGCGGGCTGACCCATCAGCTGCTGGTCCGTGGCGCGCGGGTCGTCGCGGTCGAGCGCGATCGGGAGCTGTTGCCCGTGCTGCGCCAGACGTTGGCCTGGGCCGAGCGGCTCGAGCTGCTCGAGGCCGACGCGGTGGCCCTGGACTACGCCGCGCTCGCCGCGACGCGTGGCCCGCTGCTGGTCACCGGCAACCTACCGTATCAGCTCTCCAGCCGCATCCTCGTCGCGCTCGCCGACCAGCGCGCGCACCTGGTGCGCGCCGTCCTGCTCGTCCAACGCGAGGTTGCCGAGCGCGTCGCCGCCGGGCCGGGGAGCCGGACCTACGGTCTGCTCAGCGTGCTGGTCCAGCGCGCCTTCCGCCCGGCGATCCTGCGCGCGGTGCCGCCGCAGGTCTTCCACCCCCGGCCGAAGGTCCACTCGGCGGTGCTCGAGCTGGTCGTCGCGCCGACCGTGGTGTCCGCGGCCGACGAGGCGGCGCTGGTCGCCGGAGCCCGCGCCGCCTTCCACGCGCGACGCAAGACGATTCGTCAATCGTTGGCCCTGGCGCTCGGCGCGCCGGCGGCCGTCGTCGATCAGGCGCTCGCGGCCGCCGGGCTCGACCCGCGCGCCCGGGCCGAGACCCTGGCCCTCGCCGACTTCGCGCGCCTCGGGGTGGCCCTCGCCGCCGCCGGGTTGCTGCGCCCGGGGCGCGGGGGATAAGGGAGATCGATGGCGAAGGGGCAACGAAGACAACCGGATCACTACACCCGCCGGGCGCACGCCGAGGGCCGCCCGGCCCGCTCGGTCTACAAGCTCGAGGAGATGGACCGCCGCTGGGGCCTGTTGCGTCCCGGTGACCGGGTGCTCGATCTCGGCTGCGCGCCCGGGTCGTGGCTCCAGTACGCCGGGGAGAAGGTCGGCGCCGCCGGCCGCGTGCTCGGCCTGGATCTGAACCGGGTGACCATCGGCCTGCCGCCGCAGGTCGAGGCTCGTCAGGCCGACATCTTCGCGCTGACGATCGATGAGCTGCGCGGGCCGTTCGACGTCGTGCTCTCCGACATGGCGCCGTCGACGATGGGGGACCACGCCACCGACGCGCTCCGCTCGGCGGCGCTGGCCGAGCGGGCCCTGGCGATTGCCGCCGCCGTCCTGGTGCCGGCCGGGCACGTCGTGGTCAAGGTGCTCGAGGGGCGCGATCTGCCCGCGCTGGTCCAAGGCATGCGCCAGAGTTACCTCAAGGTCGAGCAGCTGCGCCCGGCGGCGACGCGCAAGCGCTCGACCGAGATCTTCTTGCTTGGCCTGGGCAAAAAGGTATGAAGCGGGCTGGCGGGCCGCCGGGGGACGTGCGCCCCGCCGAGGGATCTCTGTGAGCGTCACACGTCATCGCCTGCCCAACGGTTTGACCCTGTTGATCGAGGAGCTGCACGCGGCGCCGGTGGTCGCGCTGCAGGCCTGGGTGCAGGTCGGCTCGGCCGACGAGACCGACGCGATCGCCGGGATCGCGCACGTCCACGAGCACATGCTCTTCAAGGGCACGGCGCGGCGCGGCGTCGGCGAGATCGCCCAGACCGTCGAGGGTTCGGGGGGCGAGATCAACGCCTGGACTTCGTTCGATCAGACCGTCTACCACCTGGTGCTCAACGCCGGGGAGCTCGAGATCGGCCTCGACATCCTCGCCGACGCGTTGCAGCACTCGGCCTTCGCCGCCGACGAGCTCAGCCGCGAGATCGAGGTTGTCGTCGAGGAGATCAAACGGGCCGAGGATAACCCGTCGCGGCGCATCGCCAACGAGCTGTTCCGCCTCGCCTTCGCCGCGCACCCCTATCGGCGGCCGGTGATCGGCACCGTCGAGTCGATCCAGGCGTTGACGCGCGAGCGGATCCTCTCCTTCTACCACGACTTCTACCGCCCGAGCGCGACGACGCTGGTCGTCTGCGGTGACTTCGACACGTCGGCGATCGTCGCCGCGGTCGAGCGCCACTTCGGCGGCTGGGTGGAGCCGGCGCCGCTCTCGCGCCCGGCGCGACCGGTCGAGGCGGCCGCGCAGGTGATCCGCGCGCGGGTGGTGCGTGAGCCGGTCAAGGAGGCGCGCGTCGCGTTGGCCTGGCACGTGCCGGGCCTGCACGACCCGCAGATCGCCGCCCTCGACGCGCTGGCGGTGCTGCTCGGGCACGGTGAGTCCTCGCGTCTGTTCATCGAGACGCGGCGCCGGCGCGAGCTGGTCAACGACGTCTACGCCTACGCCTACACGCCACGCGATCCGGGCCTGTTGATGCTCGGCGCCGGGTTCCGCCACGAGCACCTCGAAGCAGCGCTGCGCTCGATGCTGGCCGAGACCTTCCGCCTGCGCCACGAGCTGGTCGGCGACGAGGAGCTCGACAAGGCGAAGGTGGTCATCCTGAGCGAGGCGGCCTATCAGCGCGAGACGGTGCAAGGCCAGGCGCGCAAGCTCGGCTTCTTCGAGGTGGTCGCCGGCGACTACGCCTTCGAAGAGGAGTACTACCGTCGCCTGCGCGCGCTGACGCCGGCCGATCTGCGCGCGGTGGCGCGGCGGCTGCTCACCGCCAACCCGGCGCTGGTCGTGCAGCTGCCCGAGGCCGCGGCCGTCCCCGGCGACGACCAG
>JBFYZW010000384.1:0-7981 GCA_041309305.1 Deltaproteobacteria bacterium
TGGGGCGCCTGCGCGCTGCTCGGCGCGCTCGGCGCTGCGCTGCTCCTCCGCCTCGACGGACCGCTGCGCGCCCGCCTGCCGGCCGGGACGTCCGCGCCACGATGAGGCGGGGCGCGCCCGCCGCAGCCCGCGCTCAACCGTCGAAGTCGACGACCGCGCGAATGACCCAGTTCCCGGTCAGGCCGAGCAGCGCACTGTCCGCCCACCCGCCGCCGGCGTAGAGCCAGTTGCGCCCCGCCGCGATCGGGCCGCCGTCGCGCGCGACGCTCGGCAGACCGGCGTGGGCGAAGCCCAGGTTGACGCGCAGCGACGCGCCAGCCTCGAGGGTGATCGCCTCGCTGGTGAGATCGATCGTCTGCATCGCGTCGTCGGCGGCGGTCAGCTCCACGGGGGTGGCGAACAGCTCGGCACCGGGCGCGGCCTGCCCGCTGTCGCGCGCCAGGGTCAACGTCAGGCTCTGGACGCCGGCGGCGCCGCCGAAGAGCAACTCGACGCCGACGACCGCCGCCGCGTGGCTGACCGGCCCGAGCGTCACCCCGGCCCCCTCACCGGCGACGAAGCCCTGTTGGAAGTAGACGGTCGCATCGGTGACGAAGGCGTCGTTCTGGAGGGTGGCGCGGCTGCCGAGCGCGGCGCAGACCGGCTCGGAGAACTCCGAGGCGTTGCCGGCCGCGTCGAAGGCGGCGACTGCGTAGCAGTAGAGCCCCGGGGCGAGCGCCGCGTCGAGCAGGCCCGGCGCGCTGACCTCGGCGATCTGCACCTCGTTGCGCAGGACGCGGTAGCCCGCGACCGCCCGATCGTCGACCGCCGCCAGCCAGTCGACCTGCATGCGCCCCGGGACGAGCGGCGCGACCACCAGCCCGGACGGAACGCTCGGTGGCTCGCGATCGGCCCTCGGTTCCTCGCCGCAGCCGGCGACGGAGACCACCAGCGCCCCCAGGACGATGAGCGTTGATCGCATCCACCCCACCTACCCGCGCCCGCGGCGGCGAGCAAGCACCAGCCGGCGCTACTGCCAGCGGAAGGTGCGCAGCGCCCAGGCCATCCCCAGCAGCGCGAAGGCGGCGAGGACCCCCAGCTCGAGGGCGACGCTGTGCACCGGCGCGCCGCGGCTCATCACCGCGCGCAGCGCGTCGTTGATCGCGGTCAACGGCAGGGCGCGGATGAACGGCTGCACCACCTCCGGGAAGCGGGCGTAGGAGAAGAAGGTGCCCGAGAGCAGCCACATCGGCAGCATGATCAGGTTCATCCACCCGCTGACCGCCTCGATGCTCTGCACCCGCGCGGCAACCGCCAGCGCGATGCCGGTGAACGCCGCGGCGCCGAGCACCGAGATGCCCGCGACCGCAACCAGCGAACCGTGCACGGTGACGTCGAAGACGAGCGCGCCGAAGAGCAACAGCGCCGCGACCTCGACGACGAGGAAGACCAGGCGCGAGAGCACGAAGGCGAGCATGAAGCTCGACCGGCGCATCGGCGTCGCCGCCAGGCGCTTGAGCAGCCGCCGCCGGCGCGCGTCGACCACCGCGTAGCCGATCCCCCACATGCTGCTGCCCATCAGGTTCAAGCCGATGAGGCCGGGGAGGAGGAAGTCGATGTAGCGCGCCCCCGGCTCGGTGACCTGCGCCTCGACCACCCGCGCCGGATCGACCCGCCCGAGCGCGCGCTGCAGCGCAGCCTCGACCCGGTCGCGGGCGTGCCGCGCCTCCTCGCGCGTCGGGTCGAGCCGGAAGCGCAGCTCGGCGCGCTCGGGCACGGCTAGCGTCAGCGCCACCTCGCCGGTGCGCAGCTGGCGCGCCGCCTCGTCGTCCGACACGAGCACGACCTCGGCGACGTCGCCGGCGCGCAGCACGTCGGCGGCGAAGGCGGCCTCCGGGCCGTTGACGATCGCGACGCGCGGCCGCTCGGGCGGCTGGTTGCGGAAGGCGATGCCGAGCCCGACGGCCAGGAGCACCGGGAAACCGAAGACCCAGAAGACCGCGCCGGGCTCGCGGTAGAACTCGCGCAGCCGGGCGAGCGTCAGCTGCCACAACTCGACCCGCCGGCTACTCATCGCGCAGCTCCCGCCCGGTGAGGCTGACAAAGACGTCCTCGAGGGTCGGCTGGTGGGTCTCGAGCGTCTTGACCGCCGAGCCGTGGGCCTGGATCGCCTCGAGCAGCGCCGGCAGCGCGGCGCCGACGTCACGGACGCTGAGCACGTGGCGGCCGTTCTGCTGCCGCGCGGCGCTCACCCCGGGCAGCGCCGCGAAGACACCCGCGTCGAGCGACGCGGTCGGCTCGAGCTCGAGGATCTGGTCGGCCCGCAGCGAGGCGATCAGCTCGCGAGGAGATCCTTCGGCGATCACCCGGCCGTGGTCCATGATCGCCAGCCGGTCGCACAGCTGCGCCGCCTCCTCCATATAGTGGGTGGTCAGCACCACCGTCCCCCCCTGGCGGCGGAACTCGTCGATGACCGCCCAGACGCGGTGCCGGGCCTGGGGATCGAGGCCGGTGGTCGGCTCGTCGAGGAAGAGGAGCTCCGGGGCGCCGACCAGCGCGCAAGCGACCGCCAACCGCTGGCGCTGGCCGCCGGAGAGCTTGACGTAGGCGGCGCGGCGCTTGGGCTCGAGCTCGAGCAGACGCAGCACCTCCTCGACGTCGCGCCCGCGCTCGTAGAAGCTGCGGAACAGGCGCAACACCTCCTCGACCGTGAGGCGATCGGCGAGCTGCGTCTCCTGCAGGCAAACGCCGAGCCGTTGTCTCAGCGCCCGCTCGTCCCCTCCGCCCCAGCGTTGGCCGAGGATCTCGACCTCGCCGCCGTCGGCGACGCCGAGCCCCTCGAGGATCTCGATGGTCGTCGTCTTGCCGGCGCCGTTCGGCCCGAGCAGCCCGAAGCACTCGCCGCGCCGCACCTCGAGATCGACGCCGGCGACCGCGCGCACCTCGGCGAAGGATTTGCGCAGACCCCGACAGCGGATGGCTGGACCCGACGTGCTCGACGGCATGGCGATAGGCTAAGGCGCCGGCCCCCCGGACGCCAGTGGGTCAGGCGGAGCCGGCGCGGCGCTGCTCGTCGAGCGCGACCGTCAGGTTGAACAACAGCTCCGCGGTCGGCCGCTGGATGTTCGGCCGCGCGTCCGGCGGCTCGCGTTGCATCAACGAGAACGAGCCGCGCTTGAGGTCGAGCAACGCGAACAGCGCCTGCTCGCCGATCAGCTGACCCCACTCGCAGCGGTAGAGCCAGCCGTCACGGAAGAAGAGCACCCCGGCGTCGAGCCCGGTGCCGAGCCGCAGCATGCCGGTGCGTTGCGACTGGTGCAGCCAGAGGATGATGTCGGAGAGCGGCCAGGTCTCGAGGGTGCCGACCAGACAACCGTCCCACATCGACTCGTCGGTGCGCCGGGGCTCGATCGTGGTCCTCATGGCTGCCCTCCTCGTCCTGCAAACCGACCAAGCAATGCCTGTGCCAACCATCGGCGCCCAACTGGTTGTTCTTGCTCGGTGTGGGTCGGAGTAGGCCTGCCCCCAGCGACGCAAAAAGAGAGTAGGTCGGGTTGCGGTCGCGACACACCGATCGCATCTGTGAGCCGGGTCACAGATCGTCGAGCAGCTCGGCGAGGGCGTCGGCGACCCGGCGGGCGGCGGCGGCGAACACCGCCTCGGGCAACAGGAGGCCGACCACCAGGAAGCCGTCGGCGGCGAAGTCGTAGAAGTAACCCGGATGGACCAGCACCCCGGCCCGCTCGGCGAGGTGAAGGACCAACGCGTCATCCTCGACCAGCCGCGGCAGGCGGAGCACCGCGCTCCAGCCCCCCTCGCTCGCCAGCACCGTAACGGACGACAACGGGGCGAGCGCCTCGACCAGCGCCGCGCGATTCGCCGCGACGCGGGCGTTGATCTGCTGCTGCAGCGCCGGCGCCGCGGCCAACAGCGCCGGCGCGGCGTGCTGCACCGGCGCGCCGACCGACAGAAACGCGTCGGCGATCCACTCCAGCCGCGCCAGCGCGTCCCGCGCCGCCCTCCCCTCGAGCACCATCCAGCCGAGCTTGAGCTGCGGCAGGCCGGCGGCCTTCGACAGGCCGTCGAGGCGGGCGACCAGCGGCAGCTCCGCGACCGGCCAGCTCCATGCCGAACGACGGCGCCGATACGGGCCGAAGACCTGATCGACGACCAACGGCAGGCCGTGCTCGCGACAGAGCGCCGCGACCAGGGCGCCGTCGGCAGGGTCGAACGACGAACCGGTCGGGTTGTTCGGCTCGACAGCGACGATCAGGCGCGCGCCGCGGGCGATCGCCTGGCGGAGGCTCAGCGGATCCAGCCGCCAGGCGCCGTCATACTCGAGCCGGTAACGCTCGACGCCGATCCCTTCGAGGCGCGCCAACACGTCGAGCAGCGGGTAGCTCGGCGCCGGGACGGCGACGACGTCGCCCGGCTCGCACAGCAGCTTGAAGAGGAAGGCGTACGCCTCCGAGCTGCTCGCGGTCAGCAGCACCTGCTCGGCAGCGACCGCACCGCCGGCGTAGGCGGCGACCGCCGCCCGGGCGAGCGCGAGGCCGCGCGGATCGGGCGCGTACGTGGCGGCGTCGACCTCGGCCAGCGCCGCGCCGATCGCCGGCGGGTAGGCGAAGCCGCAGCGCGTCGGGTTCGACTCGGTGAGCTCGACCAGCTCACCGAACGCCGCCAGCCGCGCCTGGAGCTCACCCGGCGCGAGGCTCGCCGGCAGCCGCGAGGAGAAGCGCATCGTCGAGGCTTGTTCTGCCGTTCGTGGCCACAAGTCAAGGGCGCGGAAATGTCAGACGCCCATGCTGTAGTGTGCGCTCCACGAGGCATTCGCACCATGCGCGTACGCATCGACATCGGGCTCGACTTCGACGGCAACCACACCTTGGCCTGGACCCCGTCCGACGCCCCCAACGCCGTCGACGTGGCGAAGACCACCCTCGAGCGCTGGAACGCCGAGCGCGAGGCGTTCACCGTCGCCTACCTGCGCTGGCGGCGGGTGATCGAGGAGGTCGAGGACACCCTCTACCGCGCGCCGCAAGCGCGCGGGCAGCTCGCCGAGGTCGCCTTGGCCAGCGCGCCGGCACATCGACGGGCACGTTGAGGCGCGCGCCGAGCGCGGCCCTCTTCGGTTTCTGCGCCGATCTCCGCGCGGCGCGCTGTCGGCGGTTTCTTTCGCCGGCCCGGGCGCTGGCATACAATCGCCGGCTAGATGCGTGTCATCGCTGGCAGCGCCCGGGGACGCAGGTTGGTGGCCCCCAAGGGCCGCGCGACCCGCCCGACCCCCGATCGGGTGCGTGAGGCGCTGTTCTCGATCCTCGGCCCGCGCGTCCCGGACGCCACGGTGCTCGACCTGTTCGCCGGCACCGGCGCGCTCGGGATCGAGGCGCTGTCGCGCGGCGCACGCCGCGCCGTGTTCGTCGAGCACGACCGCACCGCCGCCGAGCACCTGCGCCGGAACCTCGACCTGCTCGGCCCCACCGACAGCGAGGTGCTGACGATGACCGTCCGCCGGGCGATCGACGCCCTGGCGCGGCGCGGTGAGCGCTTCACGTTGATCTTCCTCGATCCGCCGTTCGCCGCCGGACTCCTCCCCGAGAGCCTGCTGGCGATCGTCAAAGCTGGGCTGTGCGCGGCGGAGGGGCTGATCGTCTGCGAGCACGACCGGCGCGACGCGCCGGCGCCGCCGCCTGGCCTGACCGCCGTCGATCAGCGCCGCTACGGCGAGGTCGCGTTGACCCTGTTCTCTCCCGAGAGGAGCGGTCCATGATCGCCGTCTACCCAGGCTCGTTCGATCCGATCACCAACGGCCACCTCAACATCATCGAGCGCGGCCTGCGCATCTTCGACCGGCTGATCGTCGCGGTGGCCGTCAACGTGAGCAAGAAGCCCATGTTCGACCTGGCGGAGCGCCAGGCGCTGATCCGCGAGGCGGTGGGCGACGAGCCGCGGGTGCGTGTCGACGCCTTCGACGGGCTTTTGGTCGACTACGCGCGCCGACAAGGGGCGGGGGTGATCCTGCGCGGCCTGCGCGCCATCTCCGACTTCGAGTTCGAGTTCCAGATGACGCACATGAATCGGCGCCTCGATCCCGGGATGGAGATCGCCTTCCTGATGACCGACCAGGAGTACTTCTTCGTCTCCAGCCAGCTGGTGCGGGAGGTGGCCGCGTTCGGCGGCAGCGTCGAGGGCCTGGTGCCGACCGCCGTCGCCGCGGCGCTGGCCGGGAGGCTGCGCCGCTGAGCCGAGCTGACCACAGGACCCCGGTCCGAAGCCGGCCCCTGGCGATCGCGACCGGCGCGGTCGCGCTGGCGCTGCTCGGCGGCTGCCGCGGGAAGGAGGTGGTCGCCGCGTTCCCGGACAACTACGTCGGCGTCGGCCTCGAGCTGACGATGCGCGGCGACGAACCAGTCATCGTCCGCCTGCTCAGCGGCGGCTCGGCCGCCGAGGCCGGCGTCGAGATCGGTGACCGCCTGACCGCGGTCAACGGCGTGCCGACGCGCGGCAAGACCCTCGGGGACGTGGTGATGAGCCTGCGCGGCCGCCCCGGCACCCAGGTGACGATGACCCTGCTGCGCGGCGCCTCACGCCACATCGTCGTCGTCAAGCGGCGGGGCATGCACAAGGGGAAGGCCGGCTACGGCGCCGGTGGGGGCTGAAGCGGCCGCGCCGGTCAGTGCACCGCGCCCGAGTGCATCAGCTGCACCGGGTCGATGCCCATGTCGCGCAGCGCCACCTCCCACACCTGCTCGACCTTGACGCCGAACACCAGGTTGACGGTGGGCGGCGAGACCAACCAGGCGCCCTGGGTGACCTCCTCGGCCAGCTGGTTCGGGCCCCAGCCCGCGTAGCCGAGAAAGACGCGCAGCTTCTCGGGCGGATCGTCGACCAGGAGCTTGAGCGACTCGAGCGAGTAGCTGAGCCGCAGGTTGTCGATGATGCGCTCGGTCTCCGGCCCCTCGTGGTCAGAGGCGTGCAGGATGAAGGCCCGGTCGGTCTGCACCGGGCCGCCCTGGAAGACCACCGCCGACGGGTCTCCCTTGAACTGCATGTTCTGGCTGCCGCAGAAGGTGCCCATGTCGAGGGTGCTCGGCCGGTTGATCACCAGCCCCATGCTCCCCTCGTCACCGTGCTCGAGCACCATCACCACACCCCGGTTGAAGTTCGGGTCGCCGAGCTGAGGCACGGCGACGAGGAAGCACGGGGCGCGCAGCTCGGTCTCGACGATCATGGGCGGAGCATAGCCCGTTGTCCTGGGCGTCGCCACCCCCCCCCCCCGGCGCTGCGGGCGCTGTCGTCCGGGGTTCGGGAACGCTCGCCGTTCGTGTAGACTCGACCGGCGATGACGCCCGGAACCGACCAGGCGCTGGTCCTCGCCGAGACCGCCGCGCGCAGCCGGCGCCGAGCGCTGACCGCCACGATCGCCGCGCGGCGCGACGAGCTCGCCGACCTCGAGCTCGAGCTCGCTGAGCTGCGCGTCCAGCTCGCCGACTTCGAGGTGCGCCTCGAGCTGGCCCTGGTCGAGGAGCAGCAGGCGCTCGACCGCGTCGAGCGTGTCCTCGCCGCGCTCGCCCAGTGGACCGAGCTGGTGCATCGCGCCGCCACCGGCGATCTGGTCGAGGCCGCCCGCGCGCACGAGCGGCGACGACGACGGCGGCGGCGCCCCCGGCCGCGACGACGACCAGCGCTGGCCGAGCCCCCAGCGACCGACGCCGACGAGCGCACCCGGCTCAAGCGCCTCTTCCACCGCCTGGCGCGCCGCTACCACCCGGACCTGGCCGGGAGCGAACCGGAGCGCCTGCACCACGGCCGGGTGATGGCGCGCGTGACCGCTCTCTACCAGGCCGGCAACCTGACGCGGCTCGAGGCGCTCGCGGCCGAGGTCCCCGACGATGATCTCGACGAGGATCCGGCGGTCGACCTCGAGCAGCTCGAGGCTCGCCTGGCCGCGGTCGCGCTCGCCGCCGCGAGCCTGCGCGATGAACGCGACGCCCTGCTGCGC
>JBFYZW010000385.1:0-2808 GCA_041309305.1 Deltaproteobacteria bacterium
CAGCGCCGGCGGCGCCACCGCACCGACCGGCGGGCGCGCGGTCGGCTCGAGCTCGACGGCGGGCAGGACCGCGACCGCGACCGACGCCCGCACCGTCGGCTCGAGGCCCGCCAGCGGCGCCGCGTCCCCCTCTACCGGCGGCTGACGGGTCACCTCCAGACCGGCGAGCGTCGGCTGCTCAGCCGGCAGCGCGAGGGACCTGCCGCAGGTCAAGCAGACCGGCGGCGCGACCCGCGGCGAGGCGCAGTGTGGACAGCGCACCGCGGCAGTATAGCGCGATCGACCGGGCAGGTCAGCCCTTGCCCTGGCGCGTCATTCGTTGTTCACTCGTCGGACACACGGGGAGCGCGGCATGAGCGACGATTCGAAGGCCTTCAAGACCGTCTGGCGGCGCATCAACCTGCGCACCACCGACGGTCTCACCGTCAATGGCAAGGTCAACATCGCCGAGAAGGACCGAGTCAGCGATCTGTTCACCAACGAGCCCGAGACCTTCCTCGTGGTCACCGACGTCACCTTGCCCTCCGGCGGCGGCAAGACGCTGTTCGTCAACAAGCGCCACGTCGTTTGGGTCGAGCCCGAGGAGTAACCTCACCCGACCTGCGCCAGCGACAAGCGCCCCTGCCAGACCTCGGTCACCCAGCGGCGCAGCTCGGCGTGCTCGGGCTTGCTCAGCTCGGCGTCGCCGGCCAACAGCTCCGCTGCGTCGTCACGCGCCAGCTGCAACAGCCCCTGATCGCGCGCCATGTTGGCGACCGCCAGCGGCGGTAGACCCGATTGGCGGGTGCCGAGGAAGTCGCCCGGGCCGCGGATGGCCAGGTCCTCCTCGGCGATGCGGAATCCGTCGCTCGACCTCTCGATGATCTTGAGCCGCCGCCAGGCGTCCTCCGACGGCGTATAGCGCGAGACGAGCAGGCAGAGGCCGGGGTGCTCGCCCCGACCCACCCGCCCGCGCAGCTGATGCAGCTGCGACAGCCCGAAGCGCTCGGCGTGCTCGACCACCATCACCGTCGCGTTGGCGACGTCGATGCCCACCTCGATCACCGTGGTCGCGACCAGCACCTGGATCTGCCCGTCGACGAAGCGCCGCATCACCGCGTCCTTCTCGTCCCCGGACATGCGGCCGTGCAGCAGGCCCACCGCGAGCCCGGCCAAGGGGCCGGCGCGCAGCTCCTCGGCGCTCGAGGTCGCGTCGCGCAACGCCTCGAGCCCCTCGGCCTCGGACTCCTCGACCAGCGGGAAGACGACGTAGGCCTGCCGGCCCTTCTCCACCTCGCGCCGAACGCGCTCGTAGACCTTGGTCCGCGCCTTCTCCTTGAACACCAGCGTCTGCACCGGCGTCCGCCCGGGCGGCATCTCATCGAGCAACGAGACGTCGAGGTCGCCATAGACGGTCATCGCCAGGGTGCGCGGGATCGGCGTCGCGGTCATCACCAGCATGTGCGGCGTGCAGCCGATCCCCGCGCGGCCGAGCTCGAGCAGGCGGGCCCGTTGCAAGACGCCGAAGCGGTGCTGCTCGTCGACGACCGCCAGCGCCAGCTTGTGGTAACGCACGTCGTCCTGGATCAACGCGTGCGTACCGATCACCGTCTGGATTTGGCCAGCGGCGAGGCCGGCGAGGATCTCCCGCCGCTCGGCGGTCGAGGCAGCGCTGGTCAACAGCGACGTGCGCACGCCGGCCCTGGTCAGGATCTTGAGCGCCAACCGCGCGTGCTGCTCGGCGAGGATCTCGGTCGGCGCCATGATCGCCGTCTGATAGCCGGCGCGGGCGACGGCCGCCGCGGCGGTCACCGCCACCGCGGTCTTGCCGCTGCCGACGTCCCCCTGCAGCAGGCGGTTGGTCGGCACCGGGCGGCGCAGATCCGCCTCCAATTCGCTGACCACCCGCCGCTGCGCGCCGGTCAACGTGAAGGGGAAGAGCTGCGCGGCGAGCTCGCTGAACGGCGCCGGGAAGCTGAGGGCCAACCCGGCGTGCCGCGCCGCGGCGGCCTTGCGCCGCAGCACCACCAGCTGGATCAAGAACAGCTCCTCGTAGGCCAACCGCCGGTACCAGGGGGTCGCCGAGTTGTGCAGGTCGGCGAGCTGCGCCTCCTTGGGCGGCCGATGCAGCGTGGTGATCGCCTCGCTCAGGCTCGGCAGACCCCGGCGCTCGCGCAGCGCCGCCGGCAGCACGTCGACCAGCTGTGCCGCCGCCGGCAACGCCCGCTCGATGATCCGCCGCAGGTACGCCCCGCGCAGCCCTTCGACCTCCGGGTAGACCGGCACGATCGCGTCGTCGGGCTCGAGCGCCGCCTCCTCGTCGTCGAGCAGCGCCGTCTCCGGGTGGGCGATCTGCAGCTGACCGCGATAGCGCTTGACCTGACCGCTGACCCGCAGGCGCCGCCCCTTGACGAAGCGGTCGGCGTAGCCCTTGCCCGGGACGCGGAACCAGACCAGGTGCAACACCCCGCTCTCGTCGCCGAGCGCCACCTCCAGGACCCGGCGGCCGCGGGCGCGCCGCTCCGACTTGGCCAACACCGTGCCGGTCACCGTGGCGTAGCTGCCCTCCTCGAGCTGCCGGATGAAGCGCAGACCGCGGCGGTCCTCGTAACGGCGGGGCAAGAAGCGGAGGAGGTCCTCGACCGTGCGCAGACCGCGGCCCTGGAGCAGCTCGGCCAGCTTCGGCCCGACCCCCTTGAGGTACTGCACCGGCGCGTCGAGGGTCGGCGGCGGGCGTGACCCGCTGCCGCTCTCGTCGTCGCCCGGGAGCGCCTGGGGCACCGGCGGGCTCGCCGGCGGCGCGGGGGCGGAGGGCGCGCCGCCGACCAT
>JBFYZW010000386.1:0-15521 GCA_041309305.1 Deltaproteobacteria bacterium
GGCGAGGTCGAGAACCGATCGGCCGAGCCGCGGGCCCAGATCGATGCGGTGGCCGAGCTGCGCGACCGCGCGGGGCGCCTGACCGCCACCGCGCGCGCGCCGGTCGGCGCGGTGCTCGGGCCGGCCGAGCTGTTCGGGCTGGTCGACGCCGCGTCGCTGAAGGCCGCCTACCAGGACGTGCAGGCCGCCAAGCCGCCGGCGCCGTTGCCCAGCCGCGCCACCGCCGGCTTCTCCGTCGTGCTGCTCAACCCGCCGGCCGGTCTGAGCGAGCTCTCGCACCAGGTCCGCCTCGCGGCCGGCGAGTCTCCGGCGCCGCCGTCGGTGACGGCGCCGCCGCCGGCCCCACCTCCCGAGCCGGCGCTCGACGAGGAGGGAAAGCTGAAGGGCAAGAAGGGCAAGAAGGGCAAGAAGGCCAAGCGCAAGGCCAAGGTCAGCGAAGAGCTCGAGTGAGGTCGCTCAGCGCGGCGCGTCGGGTGTGGTGTGGTCGGACGTCGCGTCGGGCTCGCGCGGTGGTGTCGCCGGTGACCGCTGCCACAGGCGGCCGAGCGCATCGCCGAGGCGTGGGATGCTGACCGCGAAGAGCACGACCACGACGACGAGCACGATCACGAAGGTGTCGGCGGCCGAGGGGACCATCCACATCATCGTGTTCGGCCTCGCGCGGTGGCTTGGGCTCAGATGTCCATGCCCAGCTTGATCGAGTGGCTGGTCAGATTGCCGATGCGGTTGCCGAGCATGCCGATGTTCAGCTCGTAGAGCAGCTCGAGCATCGCGACGTTGAGCCGCACGCCGAAGAGGAGCCGGCCGTGCTGGTTGTCCTGCCACTCGAGGGTCGGGAAGGTGTACAGCGAGCCGTCGGTGCCGCCTTTCTGGTCGTTGCTGTCCAGCACCTCGTAGGGCGTCTCGTCGATCACCTGCGAGTTGACGTGGGCCCAGAGGAAGCCGTAGCCGGCGTAGGGCGTCAGCTGCACCATGCCGCCGATTCCGAACGGCAGCGAGGCGAGCAGGTCGGCCTCGATGGTGACGATGTCGAGGTCGCTCGAGCCCATCAGCCGGCCGACCGCGCCGCGCGCGGTGAGGGCCGGGACCCAGCGGAAGAACGACTCGTGCAGCGCGATCTTCCCCTCGGCGCCGAGCATCACCATCTCGCTCCAGGCCAGGTAGCCGGCGTTGACGCCGACCTCGGTGGACAGCGGCAGGCCCTTGCGCAGGTGGATGGTCGGTACCCACAGCTGGGTCGGCACGCCGCGGTTGCCGTGGGCAGGCAGCGCCCCCTCGAAGATCGGCGCGCCCGGCTGGCCCTGCCAGTAGGCGGCGGTCTCGGTGATGTCGGAGAGGGTCGAGACGAGCGAGAACTCGAAGCCGCTCATGCCGAGCGTCTCGGCCGGCGCCAGCGGCCGCGGCGCGAGCGCGAAGACCAGCTCGGAGCTGAGATCGCGGTAACGCCGCACCGCCGGGTCGTTCAGGCTGGCCGAGGTCGGGCGCCCGAGGCCGCGCAGCTGGATGTCGTACGGATTGGCGTACGCGGTGTTGGCCAAGCCCGAGCTCAGAAACGCCAACGAGAGCAGCCATCGGCGGGCACCCATGCGAACCTCCCGGAGAGCGACGCCGATTGCTCCATGGAATCGGGCGCCTCGAATGTTTATCGGTCCTCGTCGTCGGGCTGTCAACACTGCCCTGCTCAGGGACGCTCGCCCCCGAGGTGGCGGCAGAGCTCGGCCAGCGCCGCGAGGTCGTGGGCCTCGGCGCCGAGCTCGGGCAAGAGCCACAGCTGGGTCTCGCCGAGCTGCTGGCGCAAGTTGGTCACCGCCTGCCAGTCGATCGTCGCCAGCTGCAGCTCGTGATCGAGCGCTCGCCGGACGCACTCGCGGGCGTCGGCGGCGAGCTCGCCGAGGCGCTGGTCGAGCGCCGCCGAGAAGGCCGCCTGATCCGCGGGCGGCGGCGGTCGCGGGCGCACCCGGTTGGCTAGCACGGCGCGCACCTTGAGCCCCTCGCTCGCGAGCTCGCGGCGGAACTGGAGCATCGTCCGGTGTTGGGACGGCTGGCTGCCGGTGACCAGCACGAACGCCATCTGCTCGGAGCGGAGCAGGTTGCGCACCTCGAGCGAGCGCTGGCGCAGGCCGTCGTACATACCGTGGAAGGAGAGGACGAAGTCGGCCAGCGCGCGCAGCGTCTCGCCGCCGGCCAACTTGCCGAGCGTGTTCTGCACCAACGTGCCGCCGAGGTCGAGCAGCCGCAGCGACAGCTTGCCGGTGGTTGCCGACGGGCGCAGCAGCCACTGCAGCGTCTCGTTCTCGAGGAAGTCGAGCACGCGCGCCGGCGCGTCGAGGAAGTCGACCGCGTTCTGCGCCGGCGGTGTATCGAGGATGATCAGCTCGTAGCGGCCGGCCGAGTAGACCTCGTAGAGCTTCTCGACCGCGGCGTATTCGTGGGAGCCGGCCAGCGCCGAGGAGAAGTGCTGGTAGATCGGGTTGCCGAGGATCTTCTGCCTGGCGGCGTCGTCGGGGGCGCTGCGCTCGACCATCGCGTCGAAGGTGCGCTTGACGTCGGGCATCATCACCGCCAGCGGCGCGCGCAGTGTGACGCCGTGGACGGCGAGCAGCTCGGACGGGATCACGCGCTCGACGTTGCCGAGGTCCGAGATCCCCAGCGCGTTCGCCAGACGCCGCGCCGGATCGATGGTCATCACCAGCGTGTGCAGGCCCCGGCTGGCGGCGGCGACGCCGAGGCTCGCCGCGACGGTGGTCTTGCCGACCCCGCCGGTGCCGACGCAGGTGATCACCCGCCGCTCCTCCCACAGCGGCCTCACGGCGTCGGCTCCGGATCGGCGAGCGCCGGGGCGAGGCGGGTGGCCACGTCGTCGACCACCGCGCGGCCGAAGTCGGCGGTGACCAGCCGCGGCAGGCTGACCGAGTGCTCGAGCATGTAGGCCGGCAGGCGGCGCAGGAGCTCGTCGCCGACCCGCCGCCGCTTGGAGCGCTGGCGCAGCGCCTCGACCAGCGGCGCGAAGCGCGGGTCGTCGCCGAGCGGCGCGAGGCGGGCGAGCGCCTCGGCCGGCAGCGGCTCGAGCCGTTGGTTGATGATCGTCGCGCCGAGCTTGATTCCCAGCGTCGCCACCGCCGCCTGCTCGAGCTCGATCGCCTCGTTGATCGGCATCTCCTCGGGCGTGGTGACGACGTGAAGGCGGCTACGGCCCGGCTCGGTGAGCAGCTGCTGCAGGTCGCGGGTGATCTGGCGCAGGGGCCCGGGGGGCACCGTACGTTCGACCAGCGCCGGGGCGCGCAACAGCGCCAGCGCGTGGCCGGTCGACGGCGCGTCGAGGACGATGACGTCGAAGCGGGGACGCTCGCCGGCGCGCTCCTGCTCGTGGTACCAGATCTTGCCCAGCATCACGAGCTCGCCGAGCGAGGGGATGAGGCGCAAAAAGCGGCGCACCAGCCGGTTCTCGAACACCGCCCGGTAGACCGCCTCGAAGCGGAAGGTGAGCAGGGCGTACTCCTTGATCGCCGCGCGCGGGTTCATGTCGACCACGTGCAGCCGCTCGTCGACCTCGCGCATCGCCGCGCCGACCGGGGGGATGCCGAGCAACGTCGAGACCTTGTCGCGGCCGTGGACCTCGGCGAGCAGCGTGCGCCGGCCGGCGCGCGCCTCGGCGACCGCCAGCGCCGTGGCGATGGTGGTCTTGCCGACGCCACCCTTGCCGGTTACGATGCGCAGCCGCGGGCCCACGCGGCTGATCGTTAGCACATCTATCCGGTGGCCGCGAATGCGGCGGCGAGGCTCACGTGGCGCAGAGTGACGAGCTGGTCGGGGTGCTCAAGGACTGGTTGACCGCGGTGAGCCCGGGGTTGGTGCGGCGCGAGGACCTGGCGCGGCTCGAGGAGCGCCTCGACGAGCTCGCCGCGTTGGTCGACGAGATCGAGGCCGAGGTCGAGCGCCTGCTCGCTGCCGGTGCGCGGCCGCCGGGCTGAGCGGCTCAGATCTTGCGGTAGACGCCGACCACGACGCCGAGGATCTGGGTCTCGCGGAAGTCGGCCGCCTTGACGATGATCGGCTGCATCGCGGAGTTGGCCGGCTGCAGGCGGATGCGATCCCCTTCCGGGAAGAAGCGCTTCACCGTCGCCTCGTTGTCGATCATCACGACGACGATCTCGCCGGCGTCGGCGTGGCTGCGCTTGCGCACAAAGATGTAGTCGCCGTCGAGGATGCCGTCCTCGATCATCGAGTCGCCGACCACCTTCAGCGCGAAGAGCTTCTTGGTGTCGCCGACCAGGAACGAGTCGACGACCACCGTCCCCTCGGCCTGCTCCTCGGCGAGGATCGGCTGACCGGCGGCGACGCGGCCGAGCAGTGGGATGCTCACCGTCGGCCCGCCGCTCGGCAACACCGCCCGGATCGCGCCGCCGCTGCGGGTGCGAGTCGGCCGCAGCGTGCGCGACTTCATCCCCTCGTGGGTGAGGTACCCCTTGCGCTTGAGCGCCTTCAAGTGGTCGGCGACTCCGTTGGTCGACCGGATGCCGAGCTCCTCGCCGATCTCGCGGATGGTCGGCGGGTAGCCCCAGGCGCGGATCCTCTCTTGGATGAACGCGAAGACCTCGCGCTGGCGGTCGGTCAGCTCCGGCAATCTGCTCATCGGCCACCTCCAGATGATCCTGAACAAATTTATAGTGAACAGATGAACAGCTGTCAAGAAAACGCCTGCCGGCCGCGGCGGCGCCCGCCTCTGGCGTCGTCGGGCCGGGCGCGGTAGCGTGGTCGCGCATGTTTCTGGCCAAGGACCCGAAGCTGCTCGCCGCGTTCAAGGCGGGCGAGCGCGCCGCGCTCGAGACGGTCTACCGGCACTACTTCCCCGGCGTGACCTCCTTCCTGCGCAAGGGGTTCACCTTCTCGAGCGGCAAGGGCACCTTCTACTTCAAGGGCATCCAGGAGCCGTCGGAGCTGAAGGCCGCGGTCCAGGAGGTCTTCCGCCGCGCCTTCGAGGCCAAGGCGCGCGCCTCGTACAACGGCATCAACTCGTTCACCAACTGGGTGCTGGCGATCGGCCGGAACATGGTGATCAACCAGTTCCGCAACCGCGAGATCGCCTTCAGCCAGTACATCGCCCCGACCGACGAGCGCAGCCACCTGACGGTGATGGACGACGAGGTCACCGAGGAGTTCACCGGCGTCCTCTACGGCAGCCCGGCCAAGCCCCAGGACTCGCAGATGGAGGACTCGGAGCTCAAGGGGCTCATCGACCAGTTCATGGGCGAGCTCTCGGAGCACGACCAGCGCCTGTTGGTGCTCCGCTTCGCCGAGGGTAAGGGCCAGGAGGAGACCGCGGCGCTGCTCGGCTCGACGCGGATGAAGGTGCGCACCGCCGAAACCCGCCTGCGCTCGCGCCTGCGCGCCTTTTTGCGCCACTCGGGCTACATCGACGACCTGCCGCTGGGCGGTAAGTAGCGCGTCGGTCGGCCTCAGACCACCGGCATCAGGTAGAGGTTCACCTTCGGCCGTGCCCCGACCGGCACCTCGATGCCGACGCCGTGCAGCGGGCTCTTCGCCGGTAGCGGCGGCGCCGCCGGCGCGCCGAGGGTCGCGAAGATGCGCGCCAGCGCCGCTGTCGGGTAGCCGAGCTCATCGAGGTACCCGACCAGCCGCGCCTCGTCCTCGGCACTAACCTCGCGCGAGCCGAAGAAGAGCGTCAACTTGGCGGTGGTCGGCTCGCCTTCGCCGATCGCAGCGGCGAGCTCGAGCTCGTCGGCCATCGCCGGCGAGCGCAGCGTTGCGAGCAGCCGCTCGACCGGCTCCTCGACCGCGCGCGCCGGGTTGGCGAGCCCCTGCGCGCCGAGGTGCTCGGCGAGGCGCCCGAGCGCCGCCGGCACGCTTTGCGGCGGCAGCCGGACGTAGAGCTTGGCGCGCCGCCGCTGGTCGTTGTCGAGGTCGACGCCGACGCCCTGGAACCAGGCCTCGGGCATCTGGCCGTAGAGCAGGTCATAGAGCCCATTGTCCTCGAGGCCGCAGCGGGCGAGCATCGCGCTCACGCGCGCGGCGTGCGGCGTGCTCGGATCGACGCGGGTGTTGAAGTAGATCTTGAGCTGCACACCCTCCCCCGCCGGCACGACGCCGACGATCATCCCCTGGGTGTGCGGCGAGTGCTCGCCCAGCCGCGCGAGGCCCGGGAACGCGAGAGCGAACAAATCGGCGAACAGCTCGCTCTCGGCCGGGTCGCCGCCGGCGGCGACGTGCAGCTCGAGCGCGCCGGCGAGCAGCGTCGCCAGCGTGGCCGGGAAGTTGCTCCCCGGCCGCCCCTGGGTCAGGTAGGCCATCCCGCGCGGCCCCTGGCCGGCGTAGGTGAGCACCAACTCGAAGGTGAGCGGCAGCTCGGCGCCGACCAGCTGGGTGACGAGGTTCACCGGGTGGTCGCCGGCGGCCGGCGGCGGCGCCCGGCCGAGCTTCTCGGTCACGAAGGCGAGGCGCGCCCGTTCGCGCGCCGGCGCGAGCCCGCACAGCTCGGCGCAGAGCTCGACCCCCCGCGCACAGCGCGCCTGGTAGCCGCGCCAGTCCATCCCCGCCTGCTGACCGAGGAGGTGGACGAAGCTCGCCATCGAACCGGCCCGGCGCGCTCAGCGCGCGCGTGACATCGCGAGCAGCTGCATCAGCTGGTTGATCAACCCCTGCGCCTTCGCGGTGTGCTGCCGCAGCTCGGCGTCGATCTCCGAGCGCATCGCGAACGCCTGGGCCAGCGCCGAACCGATTGCCTTGTCGACCGCTTGGACGAAGAACGGGTCGCTGCCCAGGCGGCTAACCGCCGCGTTCGCGACGTCCATCTTGCGGTCGAAGGCGAGATCGTGCGCGCCGTACTCCTTGCGCGCGTTCGCGCGTCTGTCGCCGGCCGCGGCTTCTGTGTGCAGTGTGTCGACGGCTCTCGCTCCCGCGTCTTCGCGGAGGGCAGGTGGTGTGCCGTCAGGAGGCAGCACGGCGGAGGGAATCCCCAGCTCCGGGCGAGTGATTGCGCCGATCTCTTGGCTCGGCGTGCCCGGGGGCGGTGAAACCTCCGCGAGACGTTCGTACTCGATCACTTGGGCGTCTCTGGTTTCGCGGGTGCTCTGCCGGTAATGCGGCTCTAGCTCCCGCCTGCGCTCGTCGAGGACGGTACGGTATTCCTCGTTCACCGGTTCGTGTCGCCGCAACCCGGTGTCGATGGCAATGATCTGCCGCAATATTGCGGCCCGGTCCCGGCGGAGCTCGTTCAACCGGGTGAGCTCCGCGGCGGTCGGCGGCTTGTTCTCCAACTCCACCTGCTGCGTGTGCAGCTCTGCGGCGATGTGGTTGAGACGGGTGCGTTGTTCGTTCAGCATCGCCCGGCCGAGGTCGTCGCCGGCCAGCTCGGCGATCTGACTGTCGAGCTGACGGCTCGTCGCCTCGAACTCGGTGCGCAACGCGCCTCCCCTGCGCTGCTCCTGCTCAGTGGGCGGTCCGACCACCGAGCCGACGCATTGGGCGTACTCGTCAGCAAGCAGTGCCAACCGTCCGGAGGTCCCGCCAGTTTGGCGGTCGAGGTCACGTTGGTCGTTCTGGTATTGGGTCGCTTGCTCACGCGTCAGCGCGCCGGCCGTGACCATCTCCTCGAGCTGCTGATTGGTGAGGATGTTCTGGCCGAGTGCCGCAGTGAACTGGGGGAAGCGGTTGCGATCGACCGGGAGGTTCTGCACCAGCTCCTGCGACTTCCTTCGGTACTTCTCCCAGTCCCCGGCCGACTGCACCTGACCCGCGGTGCTGTTGACCAGCCCCTGCGTGTAGGCCTTGGGGATGTTCTTGAGCGCCGAGCCGAGCGCCACCGCCGCCTTCCATTTCTCGTAGCTCTGGCGCAGCTTCATCATCGTCTTCTGCAGCGAGATGACGCCGATGGCGAACTGCCCCTCGAGGCGGCGGAACTCCTTCATCGCCTTGCGCCACTCTTGGAAGTCCTTGGTCGAGCGGATGATGAACAGCGAGAAGAAGGCGTCCCAGTTGAAGTTCATTCCGTCAAAGCTGGAGCCCGTGATCAAGCCCCCGCCGGCGTTGAACAGCCCGTCGCCCGAGATCTTGGTGCCCGTGAGGTTCGTGTCCGAGCCGATCTTCATGCTCAACCGCGCGTTCGCGATGTTGGCGCCCGGGTTGAGCTGGGTCAAAAGGCCACCCGGCTTGCCCGGGTCGGCCGGCCCGGCGTTCGACAGCGCGCCCTTGCCGGTCTGCAACGCGCCCGGAGGGAGGCGGCTCGTGGCAGGTCCGCTCTCCGGGCGCGCGTTGCTCTGCGGCTTGACCGGTTGCTGCTGCGGCTGCGTCGCGACGCGCGGCTGCGCGGCGGTCTGCTTGCCGCTCGGCGTCGCGCTGTCCTTTGGCGGGGTGGGCGGTTTCTCCTTCAGCGTCTTGGCGTAGGCCTCGATGTCGAACGGCTGGCCGTCGACGGTGAGCAGGCCGACCATGTTGGTCAACAGCTCGAAGGCCTTCTCGGGCGTGGTCGGCTTGGCGTTGGCCGGCGGCAGCTTCGGGCCGGCCTTGGGATCGGCGCGGACCGCCTGCCGGTCCTCGGGCGTCAGCCCATCGGCGCCGCGGGTCTCCTTGGCGCCGGTGGTCTTCTTCAGGTTCTGCTCCTGGGCCTTTTCGTTCTTGCCGGTGACCGTCTCCTTGGCTTGTGAGCTCTCGAACTCGAGCTTGCTCGCCTCCTGCTGCTGGGCCACCTCGAGCTTGGCCTCCCGGCGGGCGAGCATCGCCTCGATGGCCTTGTCGCTCAATACGCGGCCGTGGCGCTCCTTGGCGATCGATTTGAGCCGGTCGAGCTCGGCGCGCCTGGGGTCGACGGCAGGTTTGTCGCCTTGCTGGGCCGGGATGGCAGCCTGCGCCGCCTGCGAGCGGACAGTGAGGTCGTCGGCCATATTCTACTCGTCGCCCTCCGCGCGCCTCAGCCGCGGGTGAAGGTCTGCACCGCCTGCGACTGGAGCTCGACGTGCTCGGCCATGATCTTGAACGCCAGCTTCATCAGCTCCTTGGCCTCCTGATAGTTGGCGTCCGACGAGTCGACCGCTTGCTGCATGATCTCCTGGGTCATCTCGTGGTTCTTCTCGCGCAACTGCTCTTGCGCTGCGCGCTCCTTGGGCCCACCGTTCCAGCTCAGCGCGTCGCCGAGCTTGCTCACCGAGTCGCCCACCGCGCTGGCCATCGCGCTCCCAGCCGCTCCACCGAAGGAGCCGAGTAGACCTGCGGCGACCGCGCCGATGACCGAGAACAGGAAGGCCTGGTTGGCTGCGTCGCGCTCGGCGTCGATCCGCCGCGCCTCGGCCTCGATCGCGTTCTTCTTCGCCTCAATCTTGCCCTTCTGCATCGCGTGCTTGATCTGCTTGGCGTCCTTGAGGTCCTGCATCGAGGTCTTGGCCAGCTCGGAGAGCGCCATCCACATCAAGGCCGCGTCGTCGAGCCCCTTGGTCACGCCGTACCAGTCCATCAGGCCGCCGAGCGAGTCGGGCGACGCGGTGGGCCCGGCGACGTCGGGCAGGGTGGGCGTGCCGCCGGCCAGCGTCACCGTGCCGGTGTTCGACGAGGAGAGAGAGAAGCCGTCGACCGACTGGAACTGGCCGTTGACCGCCTTCAGGCCGTGGGCGGCGAGCAGCTTGTTGACGTCCCCCTCGTTGACGACCTTGCCGTCACCGCCGCCGAGGCTCTTGCCGTCGGTCACCCCGTCGCCGTCCTTGTCGAGCGGGTTGCCGACCCGGTACTTGTTCGGGGCGAGGAAGTCGATGCTGGTGGTCGACGGGGTGCTCATCGAAACGCTGGTCATGGGGCTCCTCCAAAATCAACCGTGAGAGTTTTCAACCCTTGGCCATGCTCGCCGACATCAGCTTCTGCGACGAGGCGAACGACGCCGCCATCATCTTCAGCACCGCGTCGACGGTCTGGTTCTTCGACTCCATGATCATGTGGATGATCTCGGCCTGCTGCTCGACCATCTGCTGGTGCATCTCGGCGAGCATGCGCATCCGCTTGGCGTGATTGGCCGCCTCCTGCGCGTCGAGCATCTTCTGCATCGCGGTGCGCTCGGCCTCGGCCTTGATGACCGTGCCGCCGACGTTGGTCGCCAGGCCAATCATCTTGTGCGTCGGTGACATCTCCTTCGCCAGCAGATCCTTGATCGAGTTGATCACCGACTTGATGCCGGTGGCCAGCGCCCGCTCGACGCCTTGCTGGACGCCCTGCTGGACCGCGTTCTGGATCGCGGTGTTGGCGAAGTTCGTGATGCCCTGGTTCACCATCTCGGTGCAGAACTGCTGGGCGAAGTTCTGAACCAGGTTCTGCGTCACGTTCTGCATCACGTTCTGCACGACCTGCTCGGCCACCTGCTGACCGAGCTGCTGCGTCAGCTGCTGGGTGAGCTGCTGGGTCATCTGCTGGACCATCTGCTGGGTCATCTGCTGGACCATCTGCTTGACGGCCTCTTCACCCATCTTCTGGAGCGCTTCCTTGCCGATCTCCTGCACCAGCTGCTGGACCACCTGCTGGGTGACCTGCTTCATCGCCTCCTGCATTGCCTGCTTGATGGCCTCCTCGAGGGCCTTCATCGCCGCTTCCTTGGCCGCCTCGGTGACCGCCTCCTTGACCGCCTGAACCGCGGCCTGCACTGCCGCGTTGGACGCGACGTTGACGGCGGTCGTGCCCGCCGCCGCACCGGCGGCGACCGCCGGGGTGCCGGCACCGAAGGTGCAGACGATGAGGACGATCGAGACGACGATCATCACCACCTGGACCACGGTGGAGATGTACTGCGCCTGCTTGGCGTAGGCCTCGGCCTCCTTGCGCAGCTCCTCGGCGCGCTTGATCCGCTGCTTGGCCTCGTCGATGGCCAGCTGGCGGAGCTTGGTCGAGATCTCGTGCAGCTTGTTGTGCGTCTCGACCGCGTTGTTCGGGTCGGTGATGTTGAGCTTCAGGAAGGCCGCGAGCAGCATGTCGGCCGAGAGCTCCGAGAGCTTCATCAGGTTGTTCGGGTCGATGGGGCTGCCCGTCAGCACGCTCACGGTCGGCGCGGCGCCGGTGGCGGTGCCTGCCGGGGCGGGCGGGAGCGCGTCGGCGGTCAGGCCGGCGCTAGCCGGGCGGACGAGGATCGAGTTCATCGCCCGGTCGATGTTCATCGCGAAGCTCTCGGCGCCGATCTTCAGCTCCTTGCTCAGCTCGACCTTGGGCGGGCCGGGGGGCTTGAGCTGCGTCTCGCCGGTTCCGTAGACCTGCTCGGCGTTGGACAGGCCCTTGACCTCGCTCGACTTGCCGATCGCCGCGCTGTCGCGGATGACGAGCGAGCCGTCCTGTGAGCGCTCGAGGCCGGCGCGCTGCAAGAGGACGTTGACGTCCTTCTGCACCTGGACGGCGTCGAGGTTGACGTGCGGCAGGCTGGTCATCGCGGCCTGCTGAGTCGTCGTGGTCTGCGGGTCCTGAGTCTGGACGCGGGGATCAACCGTCCGGGGGTCGATGTTGTTGCCGCCACCAGAAATCGAGCTCATCGAGGCCTCCGTGGGGGACTGTGTGTTCTGCCCTGGTACATACACAGGTGGTCCGGGAAACGGTGGTTGCTGATCGCGTCGAATACGCTCAGCCGCCGCCGAACTGCCGGACCAGCACCTGGCCGCGATCGGCTATCTCCTTGAATTCAGGCTTGCCCTTGCTCAGGGTCACACCTTTGCGCACCAGCTCGAGCCCCTCGTCGGTCTTGCCGCTCATGATCTTCGACTCGCCGCGGTAGACCAGGGTCATCGCGTCCTCGGGCGCCAGGCTCTGCGCTACCTTGTAGTAGTAGTCGGCCGACTCGTACTGCTTCAGCCGCTGCATGCAGATGCCGACCAGCTGGTAGTAGCGGGCGCTGTACGGGTCGAGGAAGATCAGGTAGCCGGCGATCTGGATCGCCTCGAGCACCTGTCCCATCTCCGCGTACTTGCACGCACACACGTAGGCGCCGTCGAGCTCGTTGGCGGTGAAGCCGCCGACCTCGGCGTAGGTCAGGCTGCCCTCGTCGATGCGCTTGGTCAGCGCCCGGATCGACTCGGCGAGCTGCGGGTTCTTCTTCATGTCGTCCCAGTTGATCTCCCGGGACTCGTCGAACGCCGGCCCCTCGGCCGGCGGTGGCGCCGCGGCCTCGCGCTCGGCAGCGATCGCCTCCTCGGCGTCCTTGGCCAGCGCCTGACCGGCGCGGCGCAAGACCAGCCGGTTCGGGATGCCGCCGCCGGCGCCGACCACCGCGCGGGCGCGGGTGATGTAGGGCAGGAAGGCCTGGTTCTTGGTCCCCTTGGCGATCACCTCGTTCAGCAGCTTCAGCCCCTCCTCCTTGTCGCCGAGGTGACAGCGGCACTCGCCGAGGAAGACCTTGGCGACCACGTCCTCAGGATCGTAGAAGAGCGCGCCCTTGTAGCACTCTACCGCCAGGTCGTAGCGCCCCAGCGCGTGGCAGCAGGCGCCCAGGCCCCGCCAGCCGCTGCCGCGCTTGCCGTTCATCCGCAGGATGAAGCCGTAGAGCACCGCCGCCTTCGCGTACATGCGCGTGCGGTAGTAGCTGACCGCCATCTGCTCGATGGAGTTGAGCGCTTCCGGGCCGAAGCCGAGCGCGTCCCCGGGCTGCTCAGCGCCCGCCTTGATCGCCGCGACGATCTCCTCGAGGTCGCGGTCGGGGATTTCGGTCAGCAGGCTGAGATCCGGTCTCTGCGGCTCCGGTGCCATGGGCAGCTCCTCCCGAGGGAAAAGGGTCGGCTGACGCTACCAGAGACGCCGGCAAAGTTGAATCGGCCGCCAGGGCAAAAAAAAGAGAGCCGGGGAGGGGCCCCGGCTCTCGCGCTCGGCGATGGGCGAGCGGCTACAGCATGTTGCGCACGGTGCCGCCGCGCATCTCGTTGAGGCTCTTCAGGACGCTGGAGAGCAGGTTGTACAGCTGGTTGGCCTTCTGGTCGAAGTTCTGGAAGGCCGTCGAGGCCATCTGCCGCTTGTTGCGGATCGTCTCCTGCATCGACTCGACGTCCTTGATCGTGTCGTTCAGGCCCGCCCGGTCGAGCGAGCGGGTGCGCTGGTCGGTGACCCGCAGGTTGCCGTTCGGGTCGAGGGTGGAGAGGTCGAAGCTCTTGACCTCGACGTTGATGTGCACCTTCTCCGGGTACTTCTGGCCCTCGGAGGCCTCGGAGAGGCGCTGCGACTCCTTGACCAGGTGCGAGAGGTAGTCCGAGATCTTCTCGGCCATCGTGTTGAACTCTTGCAGCTTGAGCAGGAAGTACTTCTTGTCCTCGTTGGTCTCCTGGATCGACTCGCGGAAGACGAGGAAGAGCACCTCCATGATGTTCCCGTTCGGGAACTGCGCCTCGACCGCCTTCATCCGGGCGAGGAAGTCGGCCTGGTTGGCGTTCGTCGGGTTGGCGATGTAGTTGGTCAATGCCGCGGTCGCCTCGTTGAACTGCGGCGTGTCCTTGATCTTGGCGTACAGCTTCTCGGTGGTGTTGGCGCTCCACGGGTTCACCAACCCCGCGGCGACGAACACCCGCTCACCGATCTCCTGGTCGAGCGCGGTCTGACCGGCGGTGGTCGACGACGGGCCGACGACGCCGAGCTCGCGCCGCATCTCGTACGAGTCGCGCGGCACGAAGGTGCCGTTCTCGAGGCGGAAGCCGGTGTTGCGCATCACCCCTTCGAGCTCGGCGAGCTGCGCCGGGTCGAGCGCCGCCTTGGCCTGCGCCACGCCGTCGGCCGTGCTCAGGTCGACCTGCACGCCGGACGGCAGCTGGACGTTCGCGCCCTCGAGGACCATGAAATTCGGTTGGACGCCGCCCCCACCGACCCCAGTTCCACCGCCAGCTGAGCTCATCGTGCTCTCCTTGTCAGGTCCCGCGAAAAGAGCCTGCAACCGGATCTACACAGATCCCCCACCGCAGGGTTGGCTGTCACCCGCACGGCGGCCATCCCCACGCGTCGGCGCATGTTAACCGGCCCGCGTTGACGGGGCAAGCTCCGGACGTGGAAGCGCTTCAGAATCGGTGCCTTGCGCCATCGGGTGTGGGCCGGTGTGGGCTGTTGTTCCCGGCCCGGGGCCCGTGCTAATTTCTCCTCTCCGTCACGGGAGGACGTGCTGTGATCGCCGAGACACTGGAAGGGGAGTCGGTCGTGCTCGAGCGGGTCAGCCCCGACGACGTGGACGAGCTACTCGGGCACCTCCAGGACCGCCGGTTCTACCTCGAGGCCGGGCTGCACCGGCCGCCGAAGCGTGAGGTCTTGCTCGACGATCTGACCGAGGGTGAGCTCGGCGTCTGGCGGCTCATCCCATCCGGCGAGGACAAGGCGATCGGCTACGCCGGGATCATCGGCTACTCCGGGCCACCGTACGCCTTCGTCTACTACTTCGACGCCAACATGAGGGACCTCGACCTGGCGCAGGAGGCGATGGCGCTGGTGGTCAAGGCCTTCTTCGAGCACATCTCCGACCAGGACCAGCTCTGGGCCTATCAGGACAAGCCGGTCGACGACGAGGTCCACAGCCGCCTGGTCGAGGGCGGGTTCGACCTGGTCGAGGACGAGGTCCCCGGCATCGACGGCCGGCAGGTCGCCTGCTACCTGATGGAGCGGCACACCTACGCGGCCTACTACGGCGACGGCGACGACGAGGACGGCGAGGTGATGGAGGAGTACTGAGGCCCGCGTGGGGTCTCGGTCCGCGGCGCCGACGCACGCGGCGAACCGCCGCCACGCCCTGCCGTGTAGATCCCGGCATGGAGCTCTCGATCATCGTCGCGACGTTGGAGGGGTGCCCGCCCGAGCTGCTCGACGACCCGGCGTTCATCGACCGGCTGATGAGCGAGGCGATCGCGGCCGGCAACTTCACGCTGCTGCACCACCACGTGCACCGCTTCTCGCCCCAAGGCGTCACCGGCGCCGCGGTGCTCTCCGAGTCGCACATCGCCGTCCACTCCTGGCCCGAGCACGGCATGCTCTTCGTCGACCTCGCGACCTGCTCCGGCGAGGCCGCCACCCGCGCCGCCTTCGACCGCCTCTGCGCGCTCGTGCCGCACGCCTCGGTCGCTCGCCGTGACCTCGACTACCATGGGCACGAGGGCGCCGGCGCGCCGGTGATGCGCGTGCTACCCCCCGGGCCGCGCTTGCTCGCCGCGAGCCGTTGACGCAGCCGCCCCTGGGCGATCGGGAATCGTGACCGTCCGTTTGGCCGGGAATCGTGCTCGCCCGTGTAGACTGCCCGCGGGCTCCCAGCTAACGTGGCGTCATGGTGCGGCTGGCCGATGGCGTGCGCGTGCTCGATGCGCCGCGGGCGGTGACGCTGTGGCGCGAGGGTGAGACGCGACACCTCGAGCCGGGGCTGCGCCCTCACCTCGCCGCGCTCGCCGACGGGCGGGCCGGCGAGCTCCCTCACGCGCTGCGCACCGCGCTCGACGGGTGGCTGACCGAGGAGGCGAGCGGGGACCAGGGCTGGGCGGCGGCGCTCGCCGAGCTCGACGCCCGCTACTGTGGTTGGGTGCCCGGCCGCTGGCGCGACG
>JBFYZW010000387.1:0-4558 GCA_041309305.1 Deltaproteobacteria bacterium
GGCGCCAGCGCCCGCGCGCCGGTCGACCGCTGGCCCTTGAGCAGCTGGTCGAGCCGCGCGCCCACCGCCGCGAGGTCGACCCGCTCCCCGCGCACCGCGATGATCAGATCGTTGGCGCCGAGGCCCGCGGGCGGGGCGTAGCCGGCGTCGGCGAGCAAGGCCAGATTCGCCGGCGTCGCCATCGCCACCACCGCATCGTCGACGCCCGGCTCCCGGCGGAGCTCGCGGGACAGGCGGAGCAGCAGGACCGAGTCCTGGTAGCTGTCCCTCCGGACGATAACCTCGCTGTGGCTCACGTCCTCACCCCTCCTGGCGGCCGCGCTTCAGGGTCAAGTAGACGCTCTCGGCGTCGAGCGGCAGGCGGAAGAAGTCGATGCCCACCGCGCTGCAGAGCGCGTTGCCGATCGCGCCGGGCACCGAGATCATCGGGTGCTCGGCGATGCCGCGCGCGCCGTAGGGACCTTGCGGGTGCGGCGTCTCGACGAAGAACTGCTCCATCTTCTCCGGGATGTCCTTCGCGGTCGGCAGCTTGTAGTCGCCGAACGAGTTATTGAGCAGCCGCCCGTCGGCGAAGATGAACTTCTCCCACAGCGCCGAGCCGAGCCCCTGGACGACGCCGCCGACCACCTGCGTCTTGCACTGCTGGATGTTGAGCACCTTGCCGGCGTCGAACGCCGAGGCGATGCGCAGCACCCGCACCTCGCCGGTGTCGGTGTCGACCTCGATCTCGACGCCGTGCGCGCCGTATGTCCAGTTCAGCGCCGGGCGCCCCTGACCGGTCTCCGGGTTGAGGTTGGTCAGGCCCTGCGCGATGTAGCGGCCGCGGCCGATCACCGGCCCGCCGACGGCGCTGCCGTCCGGGTAGACGTAGCCGAGGGCGAGCTTGGCGTAGTCGAGCTTGGTCTCGGCTCGGCCGCGCACCCACAGCTGGCCACCGCCCCACTCGATCAACTCCACCGGCGCGTGCAAGACCTGCGCCGCGACGGCGCGCAGTTGCTCGATCGCGTCCTTCGCCGCGGCGATCACCGCGTTGCCGCCCATCACCGCGAAGCGGCTGGCGACCGTCTGCCAATCGTAGGGGGTGAAGTCGGTGTCCGATTCCCAGACCACCTTGATCTTCTCGAGCGGCAGGCGGAGCTCGTCGGCGGCGATCTGGCTCAGGGTGGTGTAGGTGCCCTGGCCGTAGTCGATGCCGCTGACCAGCACCGTCGCCGAGCCCTCGCTGGTCAGCTGGATGATCGCCGAGCAGGAGGTGTAGGTCGGCATCGCCGGCGCCTTGTGCAGCATCGCCAGGCCCTTGCCCCGCACCTTGCCGCTGTGCGGCCGGACCGGCGAGCTCGCCCGCTTGCCCCCGTCCCAGCCGATCGCCTCGGCGACCAGGCGCAGGCACTCCTCCGGCCGCCCGTGCCCCTCGGTGAACAGCTCGCCGGTGATCGTCGTCTCGCCGACGCGCAGCAGGTTGCGGCGCCGCATCTCGAGCGGATCGATCCCCATCGCCTGAGCGACGAGGTCGAGGTTGCGCTCGATGCCCCAGAGCACCTCGAGGTGGCCGAAGCCGCGGTAGGCGGTGCCGTAGATCTTGTGCGTGTAGACCACCTTCGAGTCGATCTTGCAGTTCGGGATCACATAGGGTCCGCCACCCGAGTAGGCCGCGGCGCGGCCGACGTTGACGCCGTAGTCGGCGTAGGCGCCGGCGTCCCAGAGGTACTCGACCTCGAGCGCGGTGATGCGGCCGTCCTTGGTGACGCCGGTCTTGATCCGCGAGGTGAGCCCCTGGCGCGACGGCAGGGTGTTGAACTCCTCCTCACGCGTCGCCTGCACCTTGACCGGCCGGCCGCCGGCCGCGCGCGACAGGCAGTAGGCGAGCGGCTCGAGCGCGATCCCGGCCTTGCCGCCGAAGCCGCCGCCGACGTACGGCACCTTGACCCGCACCTGGGTGAGCGGCAGGCCGAAGGTGTGGCAGAACAGGTGCCGGACGGTGAACGGTGACTGGGCCGAGGTGACGATCTCGACCTCGCCGGAGGCCTTGGCCTCGACGATGGTGGTGTGCGTCTCCATCGGTACGTGCTGCACCGCCGGGTTCTGGAAGGTGTGCTCGAAGACCCGGTCGGCCTCGGCGAAGCCCTTGGCGACGTCCCCCTTGCGGATCTTCTGGTGGTGCGCGACGTTGGTGCCCGCGCCGGGGAAGAAGACCCCCTTCATCCAGCTGTAGCTGGCCAGGTCCGGGTGCACGAGCGGCGCGTTCGGCGCCAACGCCTGGTGCACGTCGAGCGCCGCCGGCAACGGCTCGTAGTCGACCACGATCGCCTTGCACGCTGCCTGGGCCTGCTCGGGCGTCTCGGCCGCCACCGCAGCGACCGCCTCGCCCTGGTGACGCACGAAGCCGCGGGCCAGGACGTCCTTGTCCTGCATGTACAAGCCGAGCTTGTAGGGCAGGTCGGCGCCGCAGAGCACCGCCCGCACGCCCGGCATCCCACGGGCCTTCGTCGTGTCGACGTTCTTGATCCGCGCCGCCGGATACGGTGAGTGCACCAGGCGCGCGACGAGCATCCCCGGCACGGTCATGTCGTGGACGAACTGGGCGCTGCCGGTGACCTTGGCCACCCCGTCGATGCGCTTCGCGTCGCCGCCGACGTACGGCGGCCCCGAGACGGCGCGCGGCCGGTAGTCGCCGCCGGCCGCGGCCACCGCCTCGACGGCGTTGATGATCGGCTCGTAGCCGGTGCAGCGGCAGTAGTTGCCGGCCAGCGCCTCGACGATCTCCTCGCGCGTCGGCTTCGCCTTCTCGGCCAACAGCGCCCGGGCCGAGTTGATCATCCCGGGGGTGCAGAAGCCGCACTGGATCGCGCCGAAGTCGATGAACGCCTGCTGCAGCGCCGACAGGGTGTGATCGGCGCGGTTCTCCGCCTCGGCGGTCTCGATCACCGCGCCGTCGACCTCGGCGGCGAGCACCAGACAGGCGTTGACCGGCCGGCCGTTCAGGGTCACGGTGCAGGCGCCGCACTCGCCGATGCCGCAGCCGCCCTTGGCGCTGTTCACGTGCCCCGGCCCCTTGAGCAGCTGGAGGAGGTTGCGGTGCGCCGGCACCTCGAGGGTGACCTTCTCGCCGTTGAGGGTGAAGCTGACCGGCGTCGTCTTCATGACTGCCTCCCACGATCCGTGCACAACCGCGTGACCAGACGCCTGACCAGCAGCGCCGTCATGTCTCGCCGATACTCGGCCGTCGCGCGCACGTCGTCGATCGGGCTCGTCCGCTCGAGCGCCGCGGCGGCGAGGGCATCGCCGACCTGGGCGGCCGCCGCGGCGGTCGCCTCGCCGCGGACGGTGTCGGTAACCACGGTGGTCTTGCCGCAGCTACCGATCGCCGCCCGCCACGACCGCTCCTGCGCATCGTAGGCGACGGCGCAGTTGACCAGCGCCAGGTCGTGCCCGCGCACCCGCTTGATCTTGTCGAACCCGGTGCGCAAGCGCTTGCTCGCCGCCGGGATGGTCACCGCGAGGCTGAGCTCGTCCGCCGCCAGGCTGGTCTTCTTGACGTCGACGAACAGCTGGCGCACCGGCAGCTCGCGCCCGCCCTGCGGCCCGACGACGCGCAGCCGGGCGTCGAGGAGGAGGAGCGCCGGCGCGGTGTCCATGCACGGCGAGGCGTTGCACAGGTTGCCGACCACGGTCGCCCGGTTGCGGATCTGCAGCGAGCCGACCGCCTCCGCCCCCTCGGTCAGGGCCGGGTACTGCTCGCACAGCCGCGCGCCGCGGTACAGCTCGGCCATCGTCACCGCAGCGCCGATGTGCACCGTCCCGTCGGCGTCCCAGACGATCCCTTGCACCTCGGGGAGCCGCTTGATGTCGATCACGGTCCCGCGCGGGAACAGCCCGGCGCGCAGCTTGATCATCAGATCCGTACCGCCGGCGAGGATCGCCACGGGCTTCGGCGCCTCGCGCAACAACGCCAGCGCGTCATCGAGCTTCGTCGGTCGTTGGTATTCGATCTCGGGCATGACTCCCTGCCAATCCCTCCGCGTTTCGTGCGGAGTATCGAGCCGCTACCTTGCTAACAGCCGCCGGGAAGGGCGTCAACCGAACCCCGGGTCGCCGGCCGGGCGGTCGCGAAGTCGTGGGACAATCGGTTGCCGTGCCGCCCACCTCAAGACAGCCTGGTCCCTTCACCGGCTTGAGGCCGGCGGCCTGCCTGCATGCGCGGGGAAGGAGGACTGCCGCGTTTCGGTCACGCGGTTGCCGCGCACCCTCGTCAAGCACGGGGGTCCAGGCGGGTGACAGGCGGCCGGCATTCGCAGGCGGCCTCACCAACGGTTCCCCGATTACGGGACATAGGCCGGCACCAACAACCCGAGCCGCCGCCAACCCACTCGCAGCAACCAACTCTGCGCGCGGGCCACCGCCGGTGGCCCCCTCTCGATTTGACGCGTTGCCGCCTGAACCCGCCAGCCATCAAACGCCGACGCGCTCGAGAACGGGTCGAAGGTGAGCTCGCGCCATCCCGCGCCCTTGCCGAACCGATGTCTTTGCTCGTTGTTGTAAACGTACGCTATCGCGTTGC
>JBFYZW010000388.1:0-7600 GCA_041309305.1 Deltaproteobacteria bacterium
AGGGCGTGCCCGCCGACGCCGACCGTGCGGGCGAGCTGGCGCGGCGGGCCTGCGAGCTCGGCGTCGCGTCCAGCTGCCGCTGAGCGGCGCGACGCTTGGCTCCGGCGCACGATCCCGGCTATGGATAGGCGGTGATCGCCCTGCTCGTCGCCAGCCAGTTGCTCGCCGCCCCGGCGGTGCTCTCGACCCACGTCAGCGGATCGATCGAGGCCAGCCTGGTCCGGGTCGCGCCGGCGGACGGTCAGGCGCTCGCCGCGCAGGTGGCGCGCCTGGTCGCCTGGCGGGGCGACATCGTCCGCAACGTCCAGCCAAACGATACGCTGCGCCTCGTCTACGAACCGAGTGAGGTCCCGCAACTGCTCGCCCTCGCCTACCTGGGCAGCGAGATCGCGCTGCAGGCCTACGCCTTCGCCGGCGACGACGGCGTCGAGCGCTACTACGACGAGACCGGCACCCTGATCGAGCCGGCGATCGAGAACCCGCCGGTCCCCGGGTACATCCAGATCACCGAGGTCGTCCAGCGC
The DNA here is from genome assembly GCA_041309305.1 of Deltaproteobacteria bacterium. Taxonomy (GTDB): domain Bacteria; phylum Myxococcota; class XYA12-FULL-58-9; order XYA12-FULL-58-9; family XYA12-FULL-58-9; genus JBFYZW01. The sequence goes on from JBFYZW010000388.1 coordinate 525, forward strand.
GGGCGAGGCAAGCGCCGGCACCACGGCGTCGATCTGAAGGCTCCCGAGGGCGCCCCGGTGCTATTGCCCCGAGCCGGACGGGTGAGCCGCGTCAACTGGTCGACGCGCACCAACGGTCAGTGCGTCGAGGTGGTCTTCGGCGACGGCACGCTGGCGCGCTTCCTCCACCTCTCCGAGATCGATCCGGCGGTCGCCCACGGCCAGCGCCTGGAGGCGGGGGCCAGGATCGGCGCGGTCGGCTCGACCGGCCGCTCGAGCGCGCCGCACCTGCACTACGACCTGCGCTCGCCGGCCGGCGAGATCCTCGACCCGCTGATCGTCCACGGCACGCGGACGCTGAGCCTGCCGGCCGCGTCGCGGCCCGCCTTCACCGAGAAGCGCGCTCGCCTGGCGCGCCTGCTCGGCGTCGAGCCCGGCGCGAGCCCCGCGAGCAGCGAGGCGGCGACCCGCTGAGCGCGCCGCGGCGTCTGGTCGTCAACCGCGCACCAGCGGCACGAGATCGAGCAGGCGTTGCGCCGCCAGGCGCAGCGACGGCGCCAGGCTCTCGTCGTCGCGTACCGCGACCAGCTCGCCGCGACCGAGCAGCGGCAGGAGGTTCTGCGCGAACGGCTGGGCCAGGTAGGGGTTGTGCACCAGCGCGGCGCGGATGCGATGCCGCTGCCTCCAGCGCGGCGCCCGGAACACCGCCTCGAGCGGCGCCGAGACGGTCGGCCGGCGCGCGCAGATGCTCAGCACCACCGCTTCGGTGGCGCGCGGGTTCTGCAGCAGGTTGGCGATCACCCCGGGGTCGGGATCGAGCGCGAAGCGCTGCAGCTGGTCGCGGCGAGCATGGCGCGCGCCCGACCGGCGGTGACCGAGGGTCAGCTCGCCGAGCTCGTGCGCGACGAGCTGACCCGGATCCGGCCCATCGCGGCCCGGCGGCGCAGCCCCGGCGAGGAGCCACTGCACCGCCGCGACGCAGCCGTCGTCCTGGCCAGCGGCCACCAACGCGGCGCGCCGGTCGGCGTCGAGCTGACGGTCGACCTCGCGCGGGTCGAGCACGCCGGCGTACACCTCGAGGCACGGCCGGCTCTTGAACAGCACGCCGCGGATGAGCACCTCGAGCGTCCAGACCGCCTGCACCGGCCCCATCGCCGCCAGCGCCGCGAACAGGGCCGGACCACGCATCGGCAGCTCGGCGATGGCCGCGAGCCGCTCGATCACGCTGCGCGCCGCCGCCTGGTACTCGGCGACCAGTGGCCCTGGCGTCGCCTCAACCACCCTCGGCCCGCCGGTCGCTCACGCCGACACCTGGACGATCACCCGGCGCCGCCGCGGCCCATCGAAGTCGAGCAGGTAGATCCCCTGCCAGGTGCCGAGCTGCAGCTCTCCGCCGCAGAACGGGATCTGCACGCTCGAGCCCACGGTCATCGCCTTGAGGTGTGCGGCGGTGTTGTCCTCGCAGTGGCGGTAGTCGCCGGTCCAGGGGAACAGCCGCGCCAGGGCCTGGTCGATGTCCCCCTTCAGCGGCGGGTCGGCGTTCTCCTGCAGCGTGATGCCACAGGTGGTGTGCGGCACGAAGACCGTCACCACGCCCTCCTCTGCCCCGGCCTCGCGCAGCACCGCCCGGACCTTCGCGGTCACGTCGATCCAGGCCTCGTGCGCATCCGACTCGACGTTCAACACCCGGTTCATCGCTGCCTCCGCCGCTGTAGGTGTGGCGCATACCCGACCGCCCGATCGCCGGCAAGACGTTCCCACGATCACCGGCTCGACCGACGAAGGGTCTGTGAGCGAGAGGTTGTCTTCCCGGTCGTGCGTTGCAGGTAGCAGGTAGGAACCCCTCCCTCGGGAAGACAGGCGCCACCCGTTTCCCCGGCGGGTGGCGCCTCACGCTCGATCAGAGGCTCCAGACCAGATCGGCGACCGGGAGCAGGTGCCAGGCGGAGCGCCGGCCGCCGGGGGCCGGGTAGGTGCCGAAGACGAGCTTCGAGCCCGCCAGCACCGCGAACCGCTCGCTCGTCCGGTAACCTATCGCCGTGGTCTGCTCGACCGCCACCGGACCGCGCGCGTTCGGGATGAGGAACAGGTCGAGATCGGCGAAGTAGACCAGCGGGCCGGCGAGCACCCCGTCGAGGTCGACCCCGAGCACGACCGTCGCGTGGTCGAAGACCGGCGCGAGCCGGGGCCAGACCAGCGGCAGGTCGATCGACGCGAGGGTGCTGCGCCCCACGGCCCCGGCCAGCGTCAGCCCGACGCGCCCGGTGACCAGCTGCCGGCCGGCGAACGGCAAGGAAGCGCGCAGCTCGTTGCCGAGCAGCAGGATGTGCGGGACGCGCGTCTCCCAGGGCAGGATGCCGCCGGTCCCCTCGCGCGCCAGAACCTGGAGGAGCCCGGTCGGGTAGTAGAGCGCGTGCCGGGAGGCAAGCTGCAGCGCGCCGAGCTGCCCCCAACGCTTCTGCAGCGCCAGGTTGGGCATCAACAGGTTGAGCAGCGCATGGCTGCTGAGCTCGAGCTCGTGCCCGAGCCCGTAGCGCAGCGGCGCGAACACTCCGAACGAGATCCGGCCGGCCGGCAGCACGTACGCGGTGCCGGCGAACGGCGGCGGGACGAAAGCCGCCTCCGCGGGCGCGGCCGGGGTCTCGCGCGTGGCCCCGTCGTCGGGCCGGGCATCGGCCTGGGCGAGGAGTAACACAACGAGCCAGCCGGTCATGGCCGCACCTCGAGCAGCGCCGAGACCGGCGCGTGGTCGGAGCGCGACAGGGTCTCGAGCCCACCACGCGCGGCGCTCTGGTGGGTCACGGTGTCCCCGGGGACGAAGCGGCGGTTGGTGAACAGATAGTCGAGCGTGCGCTGCCAGCCGAGCTGCTCGTCGCCGGTGAAGGTGAAGTGGCCCGCCTCGTCGGCGCGGTACTCCGCCGGGGTCACCGCCGGGGCGTAGCGGGCGAAGAGCGGATCGAGCCAGGTCTCCTGGCCGGTGTAGTCGTCCCCCTCGAAGCGTGCGTCGCCGCAGGCGTCGTCGGGGAAGTCCGCGCGACGGGTGGCATCGGGCGGGACGGCGTTCAGATCGCCGCCGGCGACGAAGCGCTCGCCGGCGTCATCGAGGGCGTCGAGCACCTGGGCGAAGGTTGTGAGGTGCTCGCGCTTGGTCTCGTCCTCGGCGAAGGCCTCGGTGTGCGTGTTCACCAGCCACAACCTCCCGGCGGCCGACTCGATCGTGGCGCGCAGGATGTTGCGCTTGAGGTAGAAGTAGTTGGTCAAGGCGTCCTGACTGCCGATGAGCGGCAGCGCCAACCGCTCGGCGTTGGCCAGCGGCCAGCGCGAGAGGATGGCGTTGCCCGAGTCGATCCGCCCGACGCCGTCGCTGGGCACGTAGTCGGCCTTCCACTGTGAGGCGTAGGCGCCGTAGTCGAGCGCGGTGTGATCGAGGAGCCACTGGAGGTTGTCGATGTAGGCGCAGCGCTTGCTGTCGACGTCGACCTCCTGGAGCAGCAGCACGTCCGGGTTCACCTGGTTGATCTTCTCGGCCAACGCCCGCAGGTGGTCGCGGACCTCGCCCTCGGTCATCCACCCGCGCTCGCCGTTGCACTCCCAGAAGAAGCGCAGCCGGCCGCCGGCGTAGCGGATGTTCCAGGTCATCACCACCAGCTCGTCGGCCAACGGCGGCGGCGTGTTCTTGTGCCGGGCCTGGTAGAGCACCGCCGGCTCGCGCGCGGCGAAGCCGGTGGCGAAGGGGTCGAGCGGATTGCAGCCGGCGGCGCCGAGGCCGGCGGCCAGGAGCAGGAGTCCTCGCGCTGTCATGTGCCCTCCCGCGCGACGCTACTCGGCGGCGGCCACCGCCTGCGCGTCGGTGTCGTCGAGCTCGGGGTCGCGCTGGAAGCCGCAGCCCTTGACCGGGCAGCGGATGGTCACCCCGTCGCGCTTGGTGAACTTGCGCACCAGGTAGGGGCTACCGCACTGCGGGCACGGGCCGGCGACCGGCCGATCCCACGACGCGAAGGTGCACTGCGGGTAGCTCGAGCAGCCGTAGAAAGTGCGCCCCCGACCGGAGCGCCGCTCGACGACGTAGCCGCCGCACTGGTTCGGGCAGGTGACGCCGATCGACATCGGTCGCGTGCCGCGGCACTCCGGGTAGGCCACGCAGGCGAGGAACTGGCCGAATCGCCCGCGCTTGACCACCATCGGCCCGCCACACTTCGGGCACCGCTCGTCGGTGGTCTCCTCGGGGATGATCTCGAGCTGCCCGTCGGGCAGGCGGCGGTACTCCTTGGTGTTGCGGCACTTCGGGTAGCCCTTGCAGGCCAGGAAGGAGCCGTTCCGACCCCACTTGATCACCATCGGCTGGCCGCACTGCTCGCAGACGAAGTCGGTCGGGATCTCCTCGCGCTTGACGTCGCGCATCGTCTCGCGCGCCTTCACCAGGCTGTCGCTGAACCCGCCGTGGTAGAAGTCGCCGAGCAGCTTGAGCCAATCGACCCGCCCCTCCTCGACCTCGTCGAGCTGCTCCTCCATCCGGGCGGTGAACTCGACGTCGAGGATGCGCGGGAACGCCTCGACCAACAGGTCGGTGATCAGCAGCCCGAGCTCGGAGGGGGTGAAGCGCCCCTCGTTCTTGAGCACGTAGCCGCGCGTGACGATGGTCGAGAGGATGGTCGCGTAGGTCGACGGCCGGCCGATACCGCGCACCTCGAGCTCCTTGACCAGCGAGCTCTCGGTGAACCGCGGCGGTGGCTGGGTGAACTTCTGCTGCGGATCGACCTTCTCGCACCGGACCGGATCGCCCTCGCCGAGCGGCGGCAGCATCCCCTCCTTGGCCTTCGCCCCCTCATCCTCGTCGGCCGCCTCGCCGTCGTCGAGCTCCTCGCCCACACCGTAGGCGGCGAGGAAGCCGGGGAACTTCAACACCGACCCGGTGGCGCGCAGCGTGTAGCTCCCGGCCGACAGGTCGACCGTGGTCTGGTCATAGACCGCCGGGACCATCTGGCAGGCGACGAACCAGCGCCAGACCAGCGTGTAGAGCTTGAGCTGGTCGGACGAGAGAAACGGCGCCACCCGCTCCGGGGGATAGTCCGGGGAGGTCGGGCGGATGGCCTCGTGGGCGTCCTGGGCCGCCTTCTTGCCCTTGTAGACGTTCGGCTCGGCCGGCAGGTACTCCGGCCCGAAGGTCCTGGCGATGTGCTCGCGCACCCAGGCGATCGCCTCGTTCGAGATCCGCGGCGAGTCGGTGCGCATGTAGGTGATCAGCGCCACCGACCCCTCGTCACCCAGCTCGACCCCCTCGTAGAGCTGCTGCGCGACCATCATCGTGCGCTTGGCGGTGAAGCGCAGGCGGTTGGCCGCCTCCTGCTGCAGCTTCGAGGTGATGAGCGGCGGCAGCGGCCGGCGGCGGCGCTCCTTGCGCGTCACGGTGCTGACCACGAAGCGACTGCTCGACAGCTCCTGCTCGGCCGCGACCGCCTCGTCGCGGGTCGTCGGCGCGAACTTCTCACCGTGGCGTTTGATCACCCGGGCGACGAACGGCGGCGGGACGCCGCCGGCAAGCAGGCACTCGATGACCCAGTACTCCTGGGGAACGAACGCAACGACCTCCCGCTCGCGCTCGACGATCAGCCGGACCGCCACCGACTGCACCCGGCCAGCCGACAGGCCGCGACGCACCTTGTCCCAGAGGATCGGACTGATCTGGTAGCCGACCAGCCGGTCGAGGATGCGGCGCGCCTGCTGCGACTCGTACTTCTTCTGGTCGAGCGGCTCCGGGTTCTGGATCGCCAGCTGCACCGCCTGCTTGGTGATCTCGTTGAAGCGGATCCGGTGCACGCGACCGGCGCTGCGCTTGCCCAGCTCCTCGGCGATGTGGAAGGCGATCGCCTCCCCTTCCCGGTCCGGGTCGGGGGCGAGGTAGACGGCGTCCGAGTCGCGCGCCGCGTCCTTGATCTCCTTGATCACCTTGCTCTTGCCGCGGATCACCTCGTAGTGCGGCTTGAAGCCGTCGTCGATGTCGACCGCCAGGCTGCTCTTCGGCAGGTCCTTGACGTGACCGACCGACGCCTTCACGGTGAAGCCCGGCCCGAGGTACTTCTTGATCGTCTTCGCCTTGGCCGGCGACTCGACGACCACCAGCGCTCGGCCATTGCCGTTGCCCTTGGCCTTGGCCTTGGCCTTACCGGCCGGCGCGGCCGCCCCGCCCCGCTTGGCGCGCGGCTTCGCCGCCCGCTTGCGTGCCGGTTTGTCCGCGGTCCTCTTTGCTGTCGACTCTGACATCGTCCGCTCGAAAGGCGTAACCCCTTAACCCAGCCCGCACCAGGAGCGCAAGGGTTGTCGCATCACGCCAGGGCGGTCGCAAGGTGGTGGGACAATCGGTTGGGCGTCACGGCGCCTGCACGGGCCCCGATGGCCGCAGCGCACCGCGATGGCTTTGGGGCCTCGCGTCGCGCAGCGTCATCGGGGCGCATGCGCCGTGCCGCCCACCTCAAGACAGCTTGGTCCCTTCACCGGCTTCAGGCCGGCGGCCTGCCTGCAGACGCGGGGAAGGAGAACTACCGCGTTTCGGTCACGCGGTTGCCACCAGCGGGCCCTCCGCCGTCATCCCAGAGCACAAGTATTCCAGGCTGTGATCGCAGCACTTGCGGCGTCGCGAGATGCTCATCCGCCGTGACTTCGGCTGGTTCTCCTTCACCGCGACGACATAGTGGCCGCCCTGCGCGAGACGCGCCAAGTCCTTCTCGTCCAGCACCGGCACAATGAGTTTGGTCATGTCCAGGTGTCGAGATCACGGACCGCACACCTCGCCAAGCACGAGGGTCCAGGCGGGTGACAGGCGGCCGGCATTCGCAGGCGGCCTCACCAACGGTTCCCCCATTGCGGGACATAGGCCGGCACCAACAACCCGAGCCGCCGCCAACCCACTCGCAGCAACCAACTCTGCGCGCGGGCCACCGCCGGTGGCCCCCTCTCGATTTGACGCGTTGCCGCCTGCACCCGCCAGCCATCAAACGCCGACGCGCTCGAGAACGGGTCGAAGGTGAGCTCGCGCCATCCCGCGCCCTTGCCGAACCGATGTCTTTGCTCGTTGTTGTAAACGTACGCTATCGCGTTGC
>JBFYZW010000389.1:0-6761 GCA_041309305.1 Deltaproteobacteria bacterium
CGCCGCCACCGAGCACGCCGTGGCCGTTAACGCCCGCGGCGCTGGCACGGGCCGGGAAGAGGCCCTGCGTCAGCCCCCCGGAGAAGAACAGGCCGGTCCAGGTCCAGTACGGCGCGACGGCGAGGAAGGCGTGATAGACCGCCTCGCCGGTAAGCACGCCGGCCGGCGGCTGGTCGCCAGAGAGCGCCAGGCCGAACAGCGAGACGCCGAGCTCGGGGAGGATGCCATACGAGGCCTCGGCGTTCGCCGCGTAGCCGCGGATGGTGAGCGCGCTGCTCAGGTCGGAGGGGCCGACCCGCAGCGCGCCGAACGCCGCGGTGCCGGCGGCACGCAGGCTCAGCCCTTCGGCGGGCAGCAGGCTCACCTCGCCACCGACGTAGATCAGGTGGCCGCGGGTCGTTCGCTCGCTCAAGAACAGACGCTCGAGCACCACCTGCTCGAGCACCGGCCGGTAGGCGGCGATGAACCGCTCGGCGGCGGCGGAGATGAGCGGATCGTGGAAGGTGCCGTTGCGGTCGACGAACACCGCGCCGAACAACCCGACCCGCTCGAACGGCGATAGCTCGTAGTCGAGCCGCAGGCTGGCGAACGGGCTCGGAGTGGCGAGCTCGTCGAGCGAGTGCCCGACCAGCGTCGCGATCGCCTCCAGCTGCAGCGGCGGGAGCCCGAGTCGGCCGAGGTCGACGCCGAGCCGAAGCCCGGTGGCGAAGTCAGCGAAGCTGAGATCGCTGGCGATCTCGGTGTAGCTCCGGCCGAGCTCGACCGTCACCGGGCCGCGGTACCAGCCGAGCGCGAGCTCGCGGACGCGCGCCAGCGCGATGAGCCCATCGATGGGCTCGCGGCCGTCCACGGTGATCGGGACGTCGATCGCCGGGACGAATGAGCCACCTGGTCGCAGCTCGCCCGAGTCGAGCAGCAGGCGGAAGGCGAGGCCGGGGCGCGGTTCGGTCTCGAGGCCGGCGATCACCACCAACGACGGGTAGGCGAGCGCCGCCCGCGGCTGCAGCCAGTCGTCGACCCGCCACAGCTCGGCGGAGGAGTCCCAGAGCATCGAGGTCTCCGGCTCGCGCGCCGAGGCCCAGACGCGGCCGACCAGCTCGAGATCGACGATCAGCGGCGGCGCCGCCGGCGGCGCGGCGCCCAGGCCGGCCTCCGGCTCGCCGGCGGCGAGCAGGGCCAACGCGAGAACGTGCGCGGTCGGGATCATGCGTCCTGCTCACCCAAACCGGCGGTAGGCGCCGAAGTTGCGCCCCCCGGGATGTGGGTCAATGTGGCAGAGGAGCCGGGTCGAGGCAAATCTGGCCCGTTGTCGCCCGGTTGGCCGCCGGCGCCGGGTGTGCAACCTTTTGTCTCCTGGGCGGTTTGAGTCCCCGGAGCGCACATCGCGCATTTCCGGAGGAGAAGAGCATGAAGAAGAGCATCTGGATCGTCGCCGTACCGTTCGTGTTCGCCGCGTGCGGCGAGGATGACACCGAGCTGCTGCTCGAGGACGCCACCTACGCGGCGGCGCTCGCCGAGGGGGAGGGCGAGTCGGTCGACGGCGCGATGACCGGCGACGTCGAGACCGCGGCGAGCGAGGAGGTCGACGGAATCGTCGACGATGAGCCGAGCCTCGGTGAGACCTGCTCGTTTTCGGCGCTGCGCCAGCGGGTGATGGCCGCCTACGACGAGGACGGCGACGGAGAGCTGAACGAGGGCGAGCGCGAGGCGCTGCGCGAGGAGTTCGGCGACCGGCCGCGCCTGCGCCACCGCTGGGCCCGCCAGCACCGGTTGCAGCGCCTGAAGTGGCTCTACGACGCCGACGAGTCCGGCGACCTCTCGGCCGACGAGCGGGCGACGCTGCGCGCTGACCTCGAGGCCCGCTGCGAGGCGCGCCACGCCTACCTGCTCGAGAACTTCGACGCCGATCAGAGCGGTGACCTCGACGCCGGCGAGTGGGACGCCGTCCGCGCCGAGCTGCGCGCGCGCTTCCAGGCCCGCCGCGCCGCGATCCTCGCCGAGTTCGACACCAACCAGAACGGCCAGCTCGACCTCGCCGAGGCCCGCGCGATGGTCGAGCAGCGGCGGCAGCAGATGGAGCAGCGCCGCGCCGAGCTCAAGGCGCAGTTCGACACCGACGGCTCCGGCACGCTGGACGAGGGGGAGCGCGCCGCGCTGCGCGAGCACCTGCGCACCCGCGTGCGCGGCGAGCACTTCGGCAGCGAGGACACGTTCTGAGCGCTGAGCGCTGAGTGCTGAGCGCTGAGCCCTCCCTCCCGTCCCCACCCCCAGCACATTGGTCGGCCGCCGCGCCTCTGCTATTGAGCAGGGCGTGAGCCGCCGCCTGACCTGGACCTCCGATCGCTTGTTCGCCGGCGACGGAGAGGCGCGCCGCCCCTGGTGGTGGCGCATCTCCCGCCGCGTGGCGCGCAGCGACGATCCGGAGCAGCTGCGTCAGGCGCAGGTGCTGCTCCTCTTCACCCTGCTCTTGGCGGTGCAGTGCCTGATCTGGGGGATCGCCCACCTCAGTGGCGGGTCGGCCGCGCTCGGGCTCATCTTCCTCGTCGCGTTGGTGACCCTCGCCGGCGCCTTCGCGGCGCTGTGGTGGGCGGCGCCGCGCCTGGCCTTCATCGGCCACCTGGTGCTGGCGGTCGCCAACGCCGAGGTGATCATCGCCACTGCCTTCACCGGCGGGCTCCGGTTGACCAACGTCACGCCGTTCCTCTCGTTGGTGCTGGCGGCGATCTTCGTGCTCGGCCGCGCCGGCTGGATCTGGGCGGCGGTGCCCCTGGTCGGCGCGGGCGCGTTCGAGGCGGCGGTCTGGCTCGGGATCGCGCTGCCCGACGCGGTGGCGCCCGAGGACCGTCAGCTCGACGCGCTGCTCACCTGGGTGTTCGCCGCGGGGTTGATCCTGCTCTACGCGGCGATCTACGAGGAGGCGCGCGCCGCGGCGGTCGGGCGCGCTCGGCAGGCCAGCCGGGCGAAGGACCGTTTCCTGGCCACGCTCAGCCACGAGATCCGCACGCCGTTGCACGTCGCCCAGGCGGCGCTCGCCGAGCTGGCACCCGCGCTGCGCGCCCCCGAGCAGGCGCGGCAGCTCGGGCTGGCCCGCGACGCGATGGCGTCGCTGTCGCTGCTGCTCACCGACCTGCTCGAGTTGACCCGCGCGCGCGGCGCGCCGCTGACGTTGCAGGCGCACGACTTCGACCCCGGCGCGCTGGCCGGCGCGGTCGGGGCGATGCTCACCCGGCTGTGCGGCGAGAAGGGGCTCGCCTTCGCCCTCGAGCTCGATCCGGCCCTGCCAGCGCGCCTCTCCGGCGACGAGGGCCGGCTGCGCCAGGTGCTGCTGAACGTCGGTGTGAACGCGGTCAAGTTCACCGATCGGGGCAGCGTGCGCGTGGCAGTCGCCCCGCAACCCGGCGCCCCGGCGACGATCGTCTGGACGGTGACCGACACCGGGCGGGGGATCGCCGCCGCCGATCAGGAGCGGATCTTCGAGTGCTTCTCGCAGGGCGAGGGGGGCCGAGACCTCCCAAACCGCGGCGTCGGGCTCGGGTTGTTCATCGCCCGGGAGATCGTCCAGGCGATGGGTGGCACGATCCGAGTGGCCAGCGCGCCGGGCGCCGGCTCGACCTTCACGCTGGTCACTCACTGCGCCAAGGCCACCGGTGAGGCGCCGACTCCTCGCCTCGAGCGCGAGCGCCGAGCACCGGTCCGCCGCCGCGTGCTGGTGGTCGAGGACAACGCGATGAACCTGGCGGTGGCCGAGCAGATGCTACGCCACCTCGAATGCGAGGTGATCGTCGCTCGCGATGGCACCGCGGCCGTCGCTGCCTGGGAGCGGCAGCGCCCGGAGATTGTGCTGATGGACCTGCAGCTGCCGCCGGCCGGCGGCCTGGCGGCGGCGGCCGAGATCCGCGCCCGCGAGCGTGCCACCGGCGCCCAGCGCACGACGATCATCGCGGTGACCGGGAACGCCACCGACGCCACCGTCGTCGAGACCCGGCGCCAGGGGCTGGACGACTGCCTGTTCAAGCCGTTCGGGCTCGACGAGCTGCGCGACACGATGCTGCGGCACCTCGTGCCACCGCCGCCCTCCGCTCCGTGAACCGGCGGCGACCGGAAAGTTGCCCGGCTCCCCCCCCGGGGCGATCATCGCCGGTATGAGCGACCTGCGCCGCTTCTTCATCGCCCAGCTGCGCGACACGCTGCTCCAGGTGGCCGCGGTCGCCAAGCGCGCCGAGCTCGACGCTCGCGACGCGGCGCGCAACATCGCCACCGAGTCGGAGAAGAAGGAGGACGGCCGGGTGGCGCTCGAGTTCGGTAGCCTGGCCACCGGGCACCAGGCGCGCTCGCGCGAGGCGCAGGAGCAGGTGCAGGCGCTCGACGCGCTGCTCGCCCGGCTGCCGGTCTTCGGACCCGCGAGCGCCGTCGGGTTGGGCGCGATCGTCGACGTCGCGACCGAGGACGCGCACGGCCCGAGCGAGCGGACCTTCATCGTCCTGCCGGTGGGCGCCGGCACCGAGCTCTCGGGGCCGGGCGGCGACGGCTTCGTCACCGTGATCACGCCCGCCTCGCCAGTCGGGCGGGCGCTGATGGGCAGGCCCGCCGGCGCGGTGGTCGACGTGACGCTGCGCGGCGAGCCGTACGAGTGGGAGATCCTGACCGTCGGTTGAGCGCCGGGGTGCGGATCAGCGGCGCAGCGAAAAGCGCATCAGCGCGGTGCCGATCTGGATCTGATCGCCGTCGACGAGCGGCGCCTCGCCGACGATCTCGCCGTTGAGCACCGTGCCGTTGGTCGAGCCCAGGTCGCTGAGCACGAAGCCCCCGTCGCGGTAGCTGATCGAGGCGTGGCGCCGGCTGGCCGACGGGTCGCCGACGTCGACGTCGGCGATGCCGCCGCCGCGGCCGAGGATCAGCACCGCCCGGTCGATGACCACGGTCGCCGGCGCGCGCGGGCCGGCCTCGATCAGCAGCCGCGGGCGCAGGTCGGCCGGCAGCGGGTCGCTGCGGCCGAAGAGGCCCGCGGCGCCGGGCCGGGGCAACGCCTCGCCGGTCTCGATCGCGCGGGTCATCGGGGGGCGGGGATCGTTCTTGCGGCTCATGAACTCTGAGCTACCCGAAAGGCGGCGCCGGCGCCAGCGCGGCGCGGGTTTGTCTGCCGGGGCGGGACTCGCTAAGCTCGGCCGATGGGCTTCGATCTCGAACAGGCGCGTGCCCACCTGTTGACCGAGCGGCGCGCCTATTGGGAAGGGCAGCTCGCCGCCCTCGCCGGTGCGCCGCTGCAGCTCCGCCTCGACGCCGACAGCCTGCCGATCGCGACCCAGGGGCTGCGCGACGTCGATCGCGTCGGCTTGACCGCGCTGCGCAACTGCCTCTACGGGCTCGTGCGCCGGCCCGGGTTCGCGGCCCACTTCGCCGCGCGGGTTGGTGAGCTCGTGATCGCCTGCGACCTCGACGCGCCGCGGGCGCGCTACGACTACGATCCGGCGGCGCGCCGCCTGACGATCACGATGACGCCGCGCGATCCGACCTGGATCGGCTACGTCGCGCTCGACGACTACCTGCGCCGGGGGCTGTGAGGTGAGCGGCGCCGCGGCGGAGCTCCTGGTCACCCGCGCGGTCTTCGCCGAGACGCTGGCCTACCTCGCTCGCCACGGACCGGTGGAGGACAACCAGGACGACCGACCGCTCGCGCCCAACGAGCTCGCGCGTCGCGCCGCCGACAAGCGCGGGCTGGTCACCGCGCTGACCGATCGCGTCGACGCGGCGCTGCTCGCCGCGGCGCCCCGGCTCGAGGTGGTCGCCAACATCGCGGTCGGGGTCAACAACATCGACCTCGCCGCCTGCAGCGCCCGCGGCGTGATGGTCACCAACACCCCGGGGGTGCTCGACGAGTCGACCGCCGATCTGGTCTGGGCGCTGATCCTCGGTGCCGCCCGGCGGGTGACCGAGGTGGAGCAGGAGCTGCGCGCCGGCCGGTGGACCGGCTGGCGGCTGACGGAGTGGCTCGGGGTCGACGTCCACCACGCGACGCTCGGTGTCATCGGCCTCGGGCGCATCGGCCGCGCGATCGCACGCCGCGCCGCCGGCTTCGCGATGCGCCTGGTCTACCACAACCGCCGGCGTCTGGCGCCGGAGCTCGAGCGCGAGCTCGGCGCCGCCTGGCTCGCGAAGGACGACCTCCTGCGCGAGAGCGACGTGGTGGTCGTGCAGGTGCCGTACGCGGCCGAGACGCACCACCTGATCGGCGCCCGTGAGCTCGGGTTGATGAAGCCGAGCGCGGTGCTGGTCAACGCGGCCCGGGGCGGGGTGGTCGACGACCAGGCCCTGGCCGCGGCGCTGGCCAGCGGTGGGCTGCGGGCCGCCGGGCTGGACGTCTACGAGGGTGAGCCGGCGCTGCACCCGGCGCTTTTGGCCCAGCGCAACGTCGTGCTCCTGCCTCACGTCGGCAGCGCCACCGAGGCCACGCGGCGGGCGATGGCGATGTGCGCCGCCGAGAATGCGGTCGCGGCGCTCGCGGGCCGTCGCCCGCCGAACCTGGTCAATCCCGAGGTCTGGCGATAACGCCAAACGGACGGTCCCGATTCGCGATCGCCAATCGCGGCCTCGCCCGCGGAAGAACCGCAAACGGGGTGTGCGCGAGTCGCGCACCCCCGTTCAGTTTTGCACCAGTTCGCCCTTGGCGCGCCATCACCGGTTGGTAGACTGCTCCGGTGGCGACCCTCGGACACATCGCGGTGGGCCTCGCGGCGGCGCGGTTGGCGACCCCGCGGGCGACG
>JBFYZW010000390.1:0-6746 GCA_041309305.1 Deltaproteobacteria bacterium
GGTCGCCCAGGGCGGGCAACCACCGGTGCCGCCGCCGCTGCCGGCCACACCGCCGCCGCTCAAGCCGAAGGCCAAGCCGCCGGCGGCGGCGGCCGACGCGCTCCCCGATCTCCCGCCGCTCGGGCTGCCGGCGTTGAAGGCAGCGACGCCGGCCCGCGATCCGACTCTGCTCCAGTCGGAGGCCGCCCAGGCGCTGGTCGCCGACCTGCACAGGAAGCGGTTCTCGCTCGGCCTGTTCATCGCCGTGCTGCTGGTCATCGCGCTGGCCGGCGTCGGCGGCACCCTGGCCTACTTCGGCCCCAACACCGTCGCCTCCTGGTTCATCACCACCGAGACGACGTCGGTCGGGCCGAGCAAGCGCGACCTGGCGGACGAGAAGCTGGTCGCGGGCAAGAAGGCCTACCTGGCCGGCGAGGAGGCCGAGAAGGCGAAGAAGGCCGACGACGCGAAGGCGCGCTACGGCGAGGCGATCGGGCTGTTCGAGGCGGCGCTGAAGATCGATCCCAGCTACGGCCAGGTGCACCGCAACCTGGGCATCGCGTTCGCCAAGACCAACCAGCATGCCAGAGCCGTCGAGCACTACGAGCTCTACCTCAAGAAGGTGCGCGACGCCGCCGATCGCCCGGCGGTGAGCAAGATCATCGACGACTACCGCAAGGCGAAGGACAAGAAGAAGGGGAAGTAGGCCGGCCGGTCAGCTGCGCTCGCCGAGCTGCTGCTCGGCGAAGCCGTGGCTGAGCAGGATCGCCTTGCCCTGCAGCGACAAGAAGCCACGGCGCTGGAACTCGGACAGCACCCGCGACACCGTCTCGCGGCTGGTGCCGATCATCGCCGCCAGCTCTTGCTGCGTCGGGCGGTGACGGATCATCACCCCCTCATCGGTGTTCTCACCGTCGCGGGCGGCCATGTCGATGAGCATGCGCGCCACGCGGCCATAGACGTCGAGCAGCGCCAGGTTGCCGATCACCTCGTCAGCGCGGCGCAGGCGCAGGCACATCTCGGCCAGGATGTTCAACGCCGTCGACGGGTTCTCGTTCAGGTGGGCGACGAAGTCCTGACGCGAGAGCATCAACACCTGCGCCTTGTCGATCGCCACGACGTTGGCCGAGCGGGGCTGGCCGTCGAGCAGGCTCATCTCGCCGAAGAAGTCCCCGGGGCGCAACAGCGAGAGGATCACCTCGCGACCGCTCGCGCCGAAGAGGACGACCTTCACCCGGCCCCTCTGGATGATGAACATCGCGTCGCCCGGATCGTCCTGGTTGACGATCGCCGCCTCCTTGGCGAAGACCAGCGGCTTCAGGCGTCGGCTGAGCCGCTCGAGCGCGGCCGCCGGGATGCCGTGAAACAAGCTGACCTTGGCCAGCAGGTCGACCGTCGACGCCATGGCTCGTCCTCGTCGCGCCAGCCATACCGTGGCCGCCCGGGCAGAACAAGCGCGCCGCGCGCTCAGGGTGAGACACTGATGCTCACCAGCCGACTGCCGGCCAGGCGGTAGAGGAGGCGGGCGACCTCGAACGAGCCGCGCCCGAGGGCCTGGACGATGGCGCGCACGTCGCGCCGGCCGTCGACCTGCTCGAGCACGGCCTGCTCCTCGGGGGTCAAGCTCGGCCCGTGGCCGGCGTCGGGGTGCAAGCCGGTACGCGCCGGCACGGCGGCGAACGAGGGGATCACGGTCTCGATCAACCCCCACTCGTCGACCCGGCGGAAGCCTTCCATCAGCAGCTCCTCGACGCTCAGGTCGAACTCGAACTCGAGCACCGCGGCCGGCAGCTCGGCGAGCCGCTCGAACCAGAAGCGGCCGCTCGACCAGCGCAGCAGCTCGTAGACCAACTCGGAGGACTGGCGCTTCAGCACGCGCCAGAGGTCCTCGCGGCCGAGGTAGCCGAGCTTGACCAGCTGGGTGCCGAGCCGCGCCTTGCTGCCCTGGCGGTTGGCGAGCAACAGGTCGAGCTCGTGCGGGCTGAGCAGCCGCTCCTGGACCAGAAAGCTGCCGAGCATGAACTCCTCGGGCAGGTGGCTACCGGTGACCAGGCGGACGGCGCCGTCCTTGAGCGCGATGTCGATGCGCCGCTCCTGCTGGTGCAGAGCCAGCACGCCGCTCTGCCGTTGCAGCGCGAGCAGCTGCAACACCTCGGCGACCGGGATCACCGACAGGTCGCCGTGCAGCGCCAGGCTCTGCTGCTCCGCCGCCGCCAGCGCACCGAGCGCCTCGCGGCAGGCGACCGTGTCGAGCGCCTGGCCGAGGCGTTCCGGGAGGTCGGCCGGGCCGCTGTGCAGCTCCGCGACCAGCGCCGCGACGACCGCCTGGCGCAGCGCCGCGACGGTCGGGGCTTGATGGACCGCCGGCGGCGGCATCGTCGTGCGCGTCTGACGCGCCTCGGCCTTGGTGTCGCCGCGCTGCAGCGTGTGCTCGACGACGGCGAGCAGCACCTCGGGGGGGAACGGCTTGGTGATGTGGTCGAGGATGCCGAGCTCACGCAGGAAGCGGTGCGCGACCGCGTCTCCGCGCGTGTGCATCATCACGATCGGGATCTCGGCGGTGCTCGGCTCGGCCCCGAGCGCCTGGCAGACGCCGTAGCCGCTCACCTCCGGCATCGCGAAGTCGACCAGAATCAACGCCGGCCGCTCGCGGCGCGCGACGCTGACCACCTGGTGCCCCGAGTCGAGGCAGACCACCCGGTAGCCGGCGCGGCTGAGGACCCCCTCGACCACCCGGAGCACGGTGGCCGAGTCGTCGATCACCATGACACAGGCAGGCGGACGCGGCTCGTCGACGTTCATCGGCGCCTCACAGCTTGACGCAGCCGGGGCGGAGGCGCAAGCCGCTCAAGGGCCGGTGGCGATCGCCTCGAGCCGCCGACGCGCCTCGGCGCAGGCCTGGCGCACCGCCGGTTGTGGATCGGTGTCGGCCAACCGGCCGAGCTCGTCGAGGGCGCCGAGCTCGCCGCGCCAGGCGAGCAGCTCACACGCGGCGCTGCGCACCTCGGGCTCGTTGTGGCGGAGCAGGCGCAACGTCGCGTCGGCCGGCGGTTGGCGTCGGCGATCCTGCAGGCGCGAGACCTCGGGCGGAAGGAGCAGGCTGAGGAAGATCACCGCCAGCGCGATCTGGAAGAAGGCGCGCCCCATCGGGTAGCGCCGACGCTTGATCAACAGCAGCCGGTCGAGCGTGTAGATGACGACGAACAGGGTGAAGGCAATCGCCGGCAGCAGCGGCACCCAGCCGGGCAACGCGCCGGCACCGGCGGCCGCCCAGAGCCGCTCGCCACCGAAGAACAGCGTCCCGGCGCTGACGACCAACAGGACGTAGATGCTCAGACGCAGAAACCGGCTGGCGGTGGCGGCCGACATCGGCTCACTGGCCCTCGAGGATGTCGTGGATCTGGTTGATCTTGCGGTTGGCGCGGTCGTAGCGCCCGTCCGAGAACGAGTCGCTGACCTCGTCGAGCAGGGCGAGGACGCGCCCTTTGCGCTTCTCGTCCAGGCTCTTCATCTTGCCTTCGTAGTCCTTGTTGATGCGCCGGAACTTGGCCTGCACGAAGGCGTGATCGACCTTGGTGTTGTTGACCACCGCGTCGAGCTCGGTCAACGCCGCGAGCGCGGTGTCGAACTCCTTGGCGCCGATCGCCTTGGTCGCGTTGGCCTGTTGATCGCGCGCCGCGGGCGGCAGGTCGGCGATCAGGATCCCTTTGGCCTCCATCTTCGCCTGCACTGCCTTCTGCAGCTTCTGCACCTGGGTCTTGACCGCGCCCGGGTCCCCCGCCGGCGTGGCCGGTGAGCTGGTGTTGACCACCACGGTGCGGGTGATGCCGCCGCCCTGCAGGTCGGCGAGGATGCGCTGGATCTGCTGCAGGCTCTTCTCCGCCTCCTCGTGCAGCCGCTGCACCTCCTTCTGCCGTTCGGCGACGCGGCCCTCCCGTCGGGCGAGATCCTGCTCGCGCTGCGCCAGGCGGGTCTCGCGAGCCGCGAGGCTGTCGCTCCCGCCTCCGCCGACCTTGGCCAACGTCGAGATGCGCTCGAGCAGCTCGGTCTTCTCGCGCTCCAGCTTGGCCCGCTCGCTCTCGAACGACCGCAGCCGGTCGCGCATCTTCTTCTCTTCGCTCGCCAGGCGCTCCTCCTCCTGCTCGAGCTTCTGGCGCGTCTTGCGGTCCTTCTTCGACAGCGACTCGAGCTGCTTGGCGATCGATTCGCGCGCGGCGCTGAGCCGCTCCTGCTCGCTGCGGATCACCTCCTGGTTCTCGCGCAACGCCTGTTCCTGCTCGAGGATGCGGCTCTTGTCCGCCTCGACGGTGATGGTCACGTCCTCGACCGCGCCCGCCTCCCCGTCGGCCGTTTCGGTTTCGCTCGGGCAGGCCCACAAGCCCACCAGGGGCAAAGCGACGGCCGCCCACCGCGCCGCTCGAGCCTGCAGTCGACGAACTAGCCAGGTCATGGCGCCTCACCGATCTCCGCCTGTCACCCAGGCGGCCCGTCCCCAATTGACCCAGACGATCGTATGCGGCCCTCGTCACAACTGCAAGAAGCCCGCCACCACTGACCTGTCGGATCACCATGGTAGGAGGCCTCCGTGGAGCAACTGACGCTCGAGCTGCCCGCTGGGTCGGGCGGCGCCGGCCCGGCGGCCGAGCCGCTGGCGACCTTCCTCGGCGCCGCCCTCGGCAAGCCGGTGACCGTGGTGTTCACCAACAACCGCTCGACGATGATCTCCTGGCGCAACCTGCGCGGCGGCGTCGCGCTGCGCCTCCACCGCGCCTTCGCGACCGCCGGCGCGGCGGAGCGCCACGCGCTGGTCGCCTACCTCACCGACCGGGATCCCGCCGCCGGCCGGCTCCTCGACGCCTTCCTCGCCCAGGCGCTCGTCGAGCCCCCCCCCGCCCGGGCCGCGGCGCGCCCCGCCGGCCGCTTCCACGACCTCGCCGCCATCTTCACCCAGCTCAACGCGCGCTACTTCCACGGCGCCTGCCGGGCCCAGATCACCTGGGGCCAGGCCGGCGCGCGGCGCTACCGACGCAGCATCCAGCTCGGCTGCTACGTCGCGCGCCAACGCTTGATCCGCATCCACCCGAGCCTCGATCAGGCCTTCGTGCCCGCCCGCTACGTCGCCTGGGTGGTGTTCCACGAGATGCTCCACGAGGTCTTCGGCGTCGAGGCGCGCGGCCGACGCCGCGCGCTGCACCCGCCCGCGTTCGGCGCGCTGGAGGAGAGCTACCCGGGCTACCAGGAGTGCAAGGCCTGGGAGGAGCGGCATCTGCACCGCCTGCTCACCTACCGGCCGACGGCCGCGCGTCGCCGAGGCCGGTGAAGGCCTCGTTTCGCTTGACCCCGGTGGACGCATTGGGTACAAGCCCCTCCGCCCCGGTGGGGGCGTAGCTCAGCTGGCAGAGCAGCGGACTCTTAATCCGCGGGTCGTGGGTTCGATCCCCTCCGCCCTCACCAACCATTTCATTCGACCATCGGGGGAGTTGCGGGCGAGGCGGGAGGCCGCGCGGCGATTGGCCTGCTGACCGATTGATCGTATGGTGGTCGCGGGGATGGCCTTCCTGCACTCGATCCGCTTCAAGATCGTGCTCGTGCTCGGCGCGACGCTCGCGGTGGTGTGGCTCAGCGACCGCTACGTCGTCCACCCGCAGATCGTCGCGCGGGCGCTCGCCCTCGGCCAGGACCGCCTGCTCGCCCGCGCCACCCAACTCGCCGGCCACGTCGAGCTCTTGATGGGCTGCGCGCGCGACGAGATGGAGGCGATGGCCCGCGCGCCGGCGATGGTGAGCATGGAGAAGGCGCGGCTCGACGCCTTCTTGGCCCAGATGGACGAGCTGACCCCGATCTTCAACTACTTCTTCGTCACCGACCCGGCCGGCCGGTGGATCTCCTACCCCCGCCGGCCCGAGCTGGTCGGGCAGCTGATCCCGGAGGAGAACCGCGACTGGGTCCACCGCGCCGTCGCCTCGCGCGACACGGTCTTCCTCGACGTCGTCCGCTCCCGGGTCGGCAGCCTGGTCAGCGGCTTCGCGACGCCGGTGATCAGGGCCGACGGTACGGTCGTGGGCGTCCTGCGCGGCGTGCTCGTCGTCTCGGCCGAGAACACCGCCGCCGAGCTGATCGCCCGCGTCGCCCGCGGCGCCGACGTCCGGGCCTTCGTCGTCGCCGGCAACGGCTGGCTCCTCGCCCACACCGAGGAGCCGATCGACTACGAGCGGTACACCGCGATCGACTTCAGCAGCCGGCCGGCGGTCCAACGGCTGCGCGCCGGCGAGGCTGGCGTCGCGGTCGAGGAGCTCGGCGGCGCGCGATGGCTCGTCGCCCACGCGCCGGTGCCCTCGACCGACTGGGGCGTGGTGGTTGAACGCCCGGAGTCGGCCTTCCTCGAGCGCGCCGAGGCCGACGCGACGATGGTCCGCCGGCTGTTCTTCGGCGGCTTCCTCGTCTGCACGCTGCTGTTGCTCCTCGGCCTGCAGACGACGTTGCGGCCGCTCAGCCGGCTGGCCGGGGCGCTCACCGCCGGGCGAGAGCCGCCGGCGACGCGCAGCCGCGACGAGATCGGCGTGCTCACCCGTCAACTCTCGCTGCTCTACCAGCAGCTGATCGCCTCGCGCGAGGCGCTGCGCGCCAGCGAAGAGAAGTACCGCAGCATCGTGCAGCAGTCCGGCGACGGCATCCTGATCGTCGACGCGGCCGGACGCCTGAGCGAGTGGAACCAGAGCATGGAGCACCTGACCGGCCGCCCGGCCGCCGAGGTGCTCGGCCGGCCG
>JBFYZW010000391.1:0-8077 GCA_041309305.1 Deltaproteobacteria bacterium
CGCTCGGCCTCGAGCTCGGCCAGGCTCTCGTCGACGCGCGCCTGCAGCTCGAGCATCATGCTGTCGCGGAAGTCGGCGTGCGCCTTGGCCTCGTCGCGCTCGAGCGCCGCGGCGGCCAGCCGCCCCTCGAGCTCGGCGAGCTGCTCGCGCGCCGCGTCCAGGTCGGCGACCAGCTGCGCGCGCAGCCCGTCGAGGTCGTCGAGCTCGGCGTTCAGCCGCTCGACCTGGGCCTGCTCCTGGCGCAGGCTCTCCTGCAGGTGGCGGAAGCGCGCCTGCTCCTCCTCCTGCGCCCGCCCGCGGGCGCGCTCGTGGTCCATCAGCTGCTGGCGCAGCTGCGCCACCGTCGCCTCGAGGTGGGCGCGGGCGGTCTTCTGCTTGCCGAGCTGCTCGGCGGCGCGGCTCTCCTGCTCGGTGAGCTGGGCGCGCAGCTCGGCGATGCGCCCGGCCTCGTCGCTGCGCACCGCCTCGCTGCGGTGCTCGAGGTCGCGGCAGCGGTTCTCGAGTACCTCGTTGATGTGCAGCAGGCTCTGGATCTGCTGCTGCAGCTCGACCACCTGCGCGTCGAAGGCCTTCTCCTGCTCGGCGGCCTTGCGCGTCGCCAGGGCCTTGAGCAGCTTGCGCTCGCGCTCCAGCTCGGCGAGCAGCTGTTGGCGTTCGTCGGCCAGGGCCTGGCGCTTGTGGTCGGTCTCGTCGAGCAGGCGCTGCCGGTCGGCCTCGAGCTCGAGGCGCGCCTCGCCGAGCTCGTCGCGCGCGGCGGCCAGCTCCCCTTGCTCGCGCTCGAGCTTGGCGCGCTCGGCCTGGAGCTCGGCGAGCTGCTGGCGCTGGTGGGCGGCGAGATCGTCGGCTTTGTCCTGCGCCTCGCGCCGCAGTTGCCGGCCCTCGTCGCGCAGCGCCTGGGCGGCCTGCGCCTGCTTGATCTCCTGATCGGCGTAGGCGAGCCGCTGGCGCTCGAGGGCGAGCTTCTCCTCCTGGAAGGCGCGCACCTCGGCCAGGAAGATGCGCTTGGCCTCGGCGAGTTGCTCGAGCTTGGTCTGCAGCTCGACCTCGCGAACGAAGCTCTGGATGAACTGTCGCTCGGAGCTCTGGCCCTGGGCGAGGAAGGCGATCGCCATGCCGCGCTCGGGGCCTTCGTCGATGGTGCGCACCACCCGGCCATGGACGGTGACCGGCTCGCTGTCGGGCTGGAGCTGGACCTGCAGGTCGAGCTCGCTGCCCTCGGGCAGCAGGTCGGCGGTGCGCAAGAACAGGCCGCCGCCGCCGATGTCGCGCGTGAACCCGAACACCCGCCCGATCGCGCTGGCGCTCTCGACTCGCCGCCGGACCGGCACGCGCGGCGTGCGGCGCTGACGGGAAGGCGCGGCGCCGTTCGGCTCGGTCGGCCCTTCCGGGGCGGCCGGCCCGGTTCGTGTCCCCGCCTCCGCCTCACCCGGTGGTTTGCCTCGCTCGGCCATTGCTGCTCCCCGTCGCCGGTCGGGCCGGCAGCTCGGATGTTAGCCGAGCGGGGCGGGGCGGACCAGAGGCCAACCCGAGAGGCGCCGTCGTGGATCTTCATCTGGCCCTGCGGTAGATGAGTCCGGTGCTGGAGCCAGGTGTTCAAGGCGCGACGAGGATGACAGGCGGCGCGATCGGCGTAGGGCTGTGCGCGCTGTGCGCGTGCCTTGGCCGCTCCGAGCCGGTCGGCGGCAGCGCCCCGACCAGGCCGGCGCCGCGGACCTTCTATCAGACCGGCTTCGAGGGCTGCGGCGAGTGGACCCCGTCTGGCGCCGAGAGCTGGGAGTGCGGCGCGCAGACCGACGATGCCTTCGGCCCGCCGTCGGGGCGGTCGGGGGACACGGTCATCGGGACGCGCCTGAACGCGAACTACGATTATTACAGCCAGCACGCGCTGCTCGACTCACCGCCGTTGACGTTGCCAGCCGACGCCAGCCGCCCGACGGTGCGCTTCTGGATGGACCTGGAGAACGAGACCAACACCACCTGCGGCGGGGGGATGTGCGATGGGGCGCACCTGCTGGCCAAGGTCAACGACGGTGACTTCATCCCGGTCGACTTTGGGGACGGAGGGATGCGCGGCCTGCCGCGCCCGTTCCGCTGGATCGTCTTCGCCGAGCTGCCCTCGTGGGGCCCGACCCAGCCGCTCGGCGAATGGGGCGAGGTGATCGTCGAGCTGTGGCGGATGACCACGCCCGGGCTCGATGCGATCGGCCCGGGCGACACCGTGACGTTGCGCTTCGACCACTGGTCCGACACCGGCGACGTGATGCCTGGCTGGTACCTCGACGACTTCTGGTTCGGCGAGCAGGCCTCGCCGCCGATCCGTCGGCTACCCTACGCGATCGGCTTCGACGCCTGGGACGGCTGGTACCCGTCGTCGCACCTGTTGTGGGAGGTTGGCGCGCAGACTGACGACGCGGCCGGCCCGCCGTCCGGTCGGTCGGGGTCGTCGGTGCTCGGCACCGTGCCGAACCGCTTGCTCAGCGCCGCCGGGTTCAACGTCGGGCGCACCGACAGCTACGTCAGCTCGCCGGTCATCGAGCTGGGGGCGGCGCTGCGACCGACCTTACGCTTCTTCATGGACATGGAGGCGCAGCGCGACCACGACGGCGGCAACCTCTGGCTGGCGGTCGACGGCGGCCCGTTCGTGCCGCTGGCCTTCAACGATCCGGCGCTGTCGGGCATCGCCCACACCAACGACGGGGACCTCGATACGCAGAACGGGCACGACGGCACCGGCTGGAGCGGCACGCTGCCGGCCGGTGAGTGGGGCGAGGTGGTGGTCGATCTCTACGCGCTGACCGCGCCGGTGATCGAGCCGGGCAGTCGGATCGAGCTACGCTTCTCGTTCCACGTCAACCACTCCGACAACGACCACGCCGGCTGGCTGATCGACGACCTGTCGCTGACCGATCCCTGAGCGCGGCGTCACTCCGCCGGCCAGTGGTGCATCACCAGGTCGAGTTGGCGGGTCCGGGCCCACTCCGGCGCCGCGCGGGTCAGCTCGGTCGCGGTCTGGCGCGCCGCGGCGAACTCCCCCGACTCGACCAGCGCCCGCGCCCAGGTCCACCAGGCGTCGTAGGCGAGCTCGCGCAGGCGCTCGTCGGGTGCGTCGCGATGCGCGGCGACGAAGGCCGCGCACTCCTGTACGGCGCGCAGATACTGGTAGCCGTTGAACAGGATCTGGCAGGGGCGGGCCTCGAGGCGGCGCTGACGCAGGTCGAGATCGGCGAGCTTGCGCCGCGCCTGCTCGAGGCGGCGCGTGCTCGACGGGCCTTCGTCGACCAGGTCGGCGAGCCGGCGTTTGACCATATGGTAGAGGCGATGGCGGCCCTGCTCTTTGACGTAGCGCTCACCGAGGCGCAGCGCCTCGGCCCGCTGGTAGCGCTCGCGCGCCGCCTCGAACTGCCAGTAGAGCGCGGTGCCGCGCAGCTCCGCCTCGAGCTCGGCGGGGAACGGGGCGCGCTCGAGCAGCGCGGCGAGCACGCCCACCTCGCGGTGGTAGCCGCAGTCGGTCAAGAAGCCGAACAGCTCCATCACCGCCTCGTGCTGGTCGTGCGGCCGCTGCTTCGCCTGGGCGAGCGCGGCGCGGAGGTGCTTCTCCGCCTCGGCCGCCGGCAGCTTGGCCCAGGCGGCTTGCGCCGCTGCCCGGGCCTCGAGCGCGGTGAGGGCCTGGGCGAGGTACGGTGAGGTCGGGTCGCGCTCGAGGCCCTCGCGCAGCAGGCCCAGGCGCGTCTTGTCGCTCCCGGCCAGCGCCAGGCCGAGAAAGCCGAGCGCGCGCTCCGGATCGGCGGGCTCGGTCGTCGGGGCGGCGGCGCGCAGCGGCAGCGGCGCGACCCG
The DNA here is from genome assembly GCA_041309305.1 of Deltaproteobacteria bacterium. Classification (GTDB taxonomy): domain Bacteria; phylum Myxococcota; class XYA12-FULL-58-9; order XYA12-FULL-58-9; family XYA12-FULL-58-9; genus JBFYZW01. The sequence goes on from JBFYZW010000391.1 coordinate 3,835, forward strand.
CCCGCCGAACAGGCCAGCCGCCAGGCGGGCGCGGGTGGCGTGCAGCTCGGTCGACGGGCCGGCGGCCTCGGCGCTGGCGAGCAGCGCGCAGCCGTCGACGCGCAGCAGCCGGGCGGCGAGGGTGATCTCGTTGCCCGGCGCGCCATAGTGACCGCTGACCACCGCGGCCGCGCCGACGCGGGCGCCGGCGGCGCAGGCCTCGGCGTCGGTGTAGGCCTCCGTGCGCCGGTACAGGTCGCGGAAGTCGATCGCCGCGCGCAGCGCCGACCAGTCGACCACCCGGACGTCCGGCGTCGCCTCGAGGTCGGCGATCAACGTCGCGGCGAGCGCCTCCTGCAGCCGGGGCAGGCCGCGGTCGTCGCCCAGGTACTTGAACGGCAGGACGGCGACCGGCGCCGGCAAGGCGCCGGCGGCCGGCAGGCAGAGCGCGAGCGAGACGAGGAGGCTCATGCTCACTCCCTCGGCCACTGGCGCAGGAGCTTGGCGACCGCCAGCCGATCGGCATCTCCCGGTCGCTCGCGCATCAGTCGCTCGGCCAGCGCCCGCGCCGCGCCGATCCGTCCGGCGCGCAGGTTGGCCTGCGCCGCCTGCCACAGCGCGCGCGCGCCGGCCTCCTGGGCGCGCTGCTCCTGGTCGGCGAGCTGGCGTTCGGCGACCGCGAGGCAGAGGGTCGCGGCGGCGTCGTGCTCGGCGAGCTCGAGCAGCGCGGCGCAACGCTCGTGGTCGAGGTGGTCGAGGTCGCGGCGCAGGGCGGCGAGCTCCTCGTCGACCCGGCCGCGGGCGTCGTGACGCTGGCGTTGCTGAGCGACGAGCGCCTGCATGATCGCCGAGACCGCGCCGTAACGGACGTCGAGCGGGAACTGCTGCAAGAACAGCTCGCCGACCTGGAGGGCCTGATCGACGCGCTTGAGGCTCTGGTAGGCCTGGAAGACCATGAACAGGCCACGCGGGCGGAACTCGGCGGCGAGCTCGTCGGGCCACGGGTCGTTGTAGAGCTTCTCGCCCAGGGCCAACAGCGCCCGGTGCTGCGCCCGGCCGGCGAGCGACGCCTCGAGGCTGTAGAGCGCCTGCTGGCGCTCGAGCGTTGGCGCGGTCGAGCTCTCGAACACGGCGCGTAGCTCGACGGCGCGCTTCTGCAGCGCCGCATCGGCCACCGCGGTGTACTGGCGGAGCCGCTCCTGCAGCGCGGCGAGCTCCTCCTGCGCGTAGACGAAGCCGGGATCGACGGCGAGCGCCTCGCGCAGCAGGGTCGAGCGCTCGGCGACGGTGCGGCCGGAGAGGCTCCGGCTGTACAGCTGGTAGGCGGCCAGAGCGTTGGCCTTGCTCTTCGGCTTGGGCCGCGGCGGCCTGGCCGCGGCCTTGGTCTCGCCGAGCAGGCGGGCGACGATCTCGTCCTGCAGCGCGAAGATCTCCTCGCGCGGGCCGGTGGCCTTCGCCGCGTCGAGCACGACGCCGGTCTCGACCGCGACGAAGCGCGCGGTCAGGCGCAGCGCGTCGCCGGCGCGCTGGAAGCCGCCGACGACGACGGTTCGGGCGCCGACCATCCGGCCGACGGTGACCGCCTGGGAGACTTCACCGGCGCCGCTCTGCTGCAGCGTCACCTCCTGCAGCGCGCGGTCGAGCTGCTCGCGCTCGACCAGGCGCAGGTCGCTCTGCTTCTTCAGGTCGGAGACCAGCGTCTCCGCCATCCCGGCGCGCAGCCAGTCGAGCTCGGCGTCGGCGTTCAGGTTGCGGAACGGCAGGATCGCCACCGGGTCGGGGACGCGCCCCGCCGCCGCCCAGGCCGGCGCGCCGAGCAGGGTCGCGCCGAGCAGGAGCGACGCGCAGGGGTGATGCGAAGAGCGACGCATCGGCACCTCGAGCCGTCGATTCTCGACCGATCGCCGCCGCGGCGCAAGCCGACCGAGGAGGCGCCGCCGCCAGTCGCCGCGCCGGGGCGCGAGGGGAGGACGCGGGGCCCAGGTTGGCCGAGCCGGCCGATTCAGATATTGCACTGCCGATGAGACGCCTGGGCGCGCTGCTTCGCCTCGCTGGTTGGCTCGGGGTGAGCCTGGCGATTTGCGCCTGCGGTCGGACTGGCTTCGAGCGGCTCACCGGGAGCTCGGCGTGGCCAGGCGATCCCCTCCCGGCCGCCGACGGCGCGGGGTTGACCGCCGACGACGGGGCGGGCGATCAGGAGCCAGGCGACGTGGCGCCGGGCGATCTGGAGCCGGGCGATCTGGAGCCGGGCGATCTGGAGCCGGGCGATGCGGAAGGCGGAGACGCTCTCGTTCCGATCCTGCTCCACGCGCCGACCGGCATCGTGCTCGAGGCCTGTCCGGGAGGGCTGTGCTGCAACGGCGACGGCGTCGGGCTGGCGTGGGATCCTCAAGCAGCCGCCGAGTACTTCGTCGTGCGCTGGACCTGCTCGATGAGCCAGCAGAGCTCCGGGCAGCTCACCGAGAACAGCTACGACGATGCGCTCGACTATCCGGTGGGCATCGGCTGGGCTTGCGGCTTCTTGACCGACAACTACGAGGTCTGCGCCTGCGATGTCGAGCGCTGTCTGTGCGCGCCGATCCCGCCGCCGGTCCCGGGGCTGTGCGGCGGCGGGTGCTGCGACTGGTCTTGACGGAGATCGTCAGACGGTGACCGCGTCGTGCTCGTGCCAGCGGCCGTCGCGCACCACGGCGAGGAGCTCGGTCGGCGCCGGGCCGCCCTCGTAGACCTCGAGCACCGGGATGCCGAGCTCCTCCATCGTCTCGAGCAGGCGGAGCTGCACCGCCTCGGCGGCCTGACCGCGGGTCGCCAGGCAGCAGGTGGTCTGCGGGTCGAGGGGGCTGTCGCCGGTGTAGACCTCGGTCCCCTCCCAGCTCGCCTCCGGGGCGCGGCGGACGAGCAGCGCCATCACCAGATCACGGACCGGCAGCGGCGTCAGCACGCGGCCGGCGGCTCGCCGGTCGAAGACGAAGCTGAACAGGCTCTCCGCGCTGGTCAACGCTTCACCTGGCGCCGGGCGCGGACGATCAGCACCGAGCAGGGAGCGCGGCGGGCCACCGCCTCGGTGGTGCTGCCGGTCGGCGAGTCGAAGCCCCCCTCGTGCGAGGAGGCCATGACGATCAGGTCGGCCTTATTCTCGCGGGCGACGGTGAGGATCTCCTCGGCGGCCTTGTTGGCGCCGCGCACCAAGGCGTGCACCCGACGCCGGTCGACCGCGTGCAGGCCGCCCTCGGCCCACAGCTCGTCGATGCGGGCGTGCAGTACCTGGTCAACCCGCTCGATCGTCTCGGCGGTGGTGACGTACTTCTTTTTGTCGAAGTCGAAGGCGCGCGCCGGCTCGGCGACGTGCAGGATCCAGGTGTCGGCGTCGAGCTTGGTCGCCAGGCTCACCCCGGCGTAGAAGGCCTCGCGCGAGGCCTCGCCGAACTCGACGGGGATGAGGACGGTGCGGATCGGGACGTGCTGGTGCATGCTCAGCTCCTCGCGGAAGAGGTCAAGGGGGTGGCGTCCGGCCGGTGCGGATCGCCCAGGCGATGCGCGCCGCCATCGCCATGATGGTCAGCTGGGGGTTCACGCCCAGGCTGGTGGGCAGGATGCTGCCGTCGGCGACGAAGAGGTTTCGGACCTCCCACGTCTGGCCCTGCGGATCGACGACCGAGTCGTGCGCCGTGCTGCCCATGCGGCAGGAGCCGAGCGGGTGCTGCGAGACGCACTCGATGGTGTTCGCCGGCAGGTGGTCGAGGTCGAGCTGGCGCAGCCGGTCGGCGTCGACCGGGCCGAGGCCCATCACCGGCAGCAGGCACTCGCGCGCGCCGGCGGCGAAGAAGGTCTCCGCCTGGGTACGGATCAACCGCGGGATGAGCGCCCGGTCGTGCGGCGACATCCGGTAGGTGACCAGCGGCTCGCGGCCGATGAAGCGGTGCACCGTGCCGCCGCCCTCGTCGTGGATGATGCCGCCGAACACCGCGTAGTGCGACGCCTGGGCCGCGCCGGCCATGAAGCGCGGCCCCGCCCCCTGGCAGCCGGTGACCAGCACACCGGGCGGGACGAAGACGCTGACCAGCGTCATCCCTTCGCGGTGGAAGGCGTCGGAGAAGGCACTCTGCAGCGCGCCCTGCCAGCCGAGCACCGGCTCGGCGAAGCGGGCGATCATGCGGAAGCCGGGGTGCAACGTCAGGCGCCGGCCGACCTGGCCGGACAATTGGCCGAGGCCGGTGCGCTTGAGCAGGAGCGGCGAGTGCCAGGCGCCGGCGGCGACCACCAC
>JBFYZW010000392.1:0-3626 GCA_041309305.1 Deltaproteobacteria bacterium
GCCGCGGCCGGAGCGCTCGACCTCGGCCGGCGCGCGACCCAGGGCCGGTTGCGCCGCGCGATCGCCGAGGGGTGGCTGACGTCTCCCGAGCGACGCCCGGCGAGCGCGGCGGCGGCGCTCGAGAAGCGCGCCGGCGACGGATCCACTCTCGGACGCAAACGGCGGGCCCGGGCGCTGTGGGAGTCGCTGCCCGAGGGCGTCGCCGTGCCGCTCACGACGCTGGCGCACACCCCTGGCCTCGCGGCGCTGGTCCGCCAGCTCGAGCAGGCCGGCCTGGTCGCGCGCGTCCCGGTGGTCCAGTCGGCGCCACCAGGACCGCTCGAGGTGCCGCCGACACCGACGGCGGAGCAAGAGCTGGCCATCACCCGACTGATCGCGGCGGTCGAGCAGCGCCGCTTCGCCCCCTTCCTGCTCCTCGGGGTCACCGGGTCGGGCAAGACCGAGGTCTACCTGCGCGCCATCGCCCGCGCGCTCGAGCTCGGTCGCTCCGCGCTGGTCCTGGTGCCCGAGATCGCGCTGACCCCGCAGCTCGCCGCCCGATTTCGAGCCCGGTTCGGCGACCGCCTGGCGATCTTCCACTCCAGCCTGACCCCGACCGAGCGGCGCGACGAGTGGGAGCGGGTCGTCAAAGGCCAGGCGAGCATCGGCCTGGGCGCGCGCAGCGCCGTCTTTTTGCCCTTGCGCGACCTCGGCGTCATCGTCGTCGACGAGGAGTACGAGACCTCCTACAAGCAGGAGGAGTCGCCGCGCTACCACGCGCGCGACCTGGCGATCGTGCGCGCGGCGCGCGAGGACGCGGTCGTCATCCTCGGCTCGGCGACGCCGTCGCTCGAGACGCGCGCCAACGCCGACGCCGGCCGCTACACCCGGCTCGACATGCCGACCCGCGTGCACGCCCGCCCGCTGCCGGAGGTCACGCGCGTGCCGCTGGCCACCGCCGCGCGCGTCGGCGAGGGTGTGTTCACCCGCCCGTTGGCCAGCGCGATCGAGCGCGCGCTCGGCGCCGACGAGCAGGTGGTCCTGTTCCTCAACCGGCGCGGCTTCGCCCCCTACGTCTTCTGTCGCGACTGCGGTCACGCCTTCCGCTGCCCGGCCTGCGCGGTGGCGCTGACCTGGCACCGCCGGCGGGGCGATCTGGTCTGCCACTACTGCGGCTTCTCGGAGCCGGCGCCGGAGAGCTGCCCGAGCTGCCTCGGCCACCGGGTCGAGGGGCAGGGCCTGGGCACCGAGCGGATCGAGAGCGAGGTCCGGGCGCTCTTCGGCGAGGTGCCGCTGGCGCGGCTCGATCGCGACACCGTGCGCCACCGGCAGGATCTCGAGCGCGTGCTCGAGCGCTTCGCACGCCGTGAGGCGCGCATCCTGATCGGCACGCAGATGGTCGCCAAGGGGCACGACTTCCCGGAGGTGACGCTGGTCGGCGTGATCAACGCCGACGCCGGCTTGAACTTCCCCGACTTCCGCGCCGCCGAACGCACCTTCCAGCTGCTCACCCAGGTGGCCGGCCGCGCCGGCCGGGGGAAGCGGCCCGGGCAGGTCGTGGTCCAGGCCTACGAGACCGAGCACTACGCGATCAGCTGCGCCGCCAGGCACGACTACGAGAGCTTCGCCGAGCAGGAGATGCGCGCCCGGCGCGAGCTCGACTACCCGCCTTTCTCCCACCTGGCGCTGCTCCGCCTCGAGAGCGCCAACGAGGCGGCGGCGGCCAGCGCGGCCGAGACCCTCGCCGGCGCGTTGCGCGAGCGGGCCGGGCGAGGCCGGAGCGCCGTGCGGGTACTCGGCCCGGCGCCGGCGCCGCTCTACCGGTTGCGGGACGTCTATCGCCAGCAGGTGCTGCTCAAGGCGAAGAGCCGTCGGGGGCTGCGCGAGCTGCTCGCCGCGGCGCCACGCCCGACAAGCAAGGTGCGCCAAGTCCTTGATGTGGATCCGCTCAGCATGCTGTAATCCCTCCGGCCGGCCGCGCGGCGTGACGAGATGCACGGATGTCGAAGACCATCCTGATCGGCGACAAGGACGACGGACTGGCCGAGCTGGCCGCCGCGTTGCGCCAGGCCGGCTACGAGACGATCAGCGTCACCGCCGGCGACGACCCGGTGGCCCGCTTCGCCGTCGCCACCCCCGAGCTGGTCTTCCTCGATCTGCGCGAGCCGACCGCGGTGCGCATCTGCGAGGGGATCCGTGACATCCCGGACGGCGCGATCGTCCCGATCATCTTCGTCGGCTCCGGCGCCGAGAACGTCCGCTCCCCCTCGGACGCGCTGACCCAGGGCGGAGACTACTACTTCGCCTTGCCGCTCGACCTGCCGAAGGTCCTGGCCAAGGTCCAGACCTACGTCGGCGTCGGGACCACGCCCCTGCCGGCCAAGCCCCCGCCGCCGGCGACAGCGGTCATCCCTGCGCCGGGCATGGTCCCGGTGCCGACGCGCTTGCCGACGCCGCTCGACGACGACGAGACGCCGATCGAGCCGCACCTGCCGCGCGCCCGGGCGCTCATCGACCCGGAGCCGACCCCGATCGTCCCCGAGGAGCAGCTGCCGGTCGCCGGGTCGCTGCCCGAGCCACCGCCGGGCGAGCGTGCCGCCGAGCTGATGCGTGACTTCCCGGCGTTGCCCGACTTCGGCGCGCCGCCCCTGCCGCGCGCCGACGCGCCGAGCGAGGTGTTGACGCGCGCCTCCGATGACATGATGGCGGAGATCACCGCGCAGCAGAAGGCGCTCGAGGAGGAGGCCGCCGAGCTCGCCCGCGAACAGGAGGAGGAGAAGAGGCGACGCGCTGAAGCAGAGGCGAGACGCGAGGCGGAGGAGAAGGCCCGCCGCAAGGCGGAGGAGGAGGCCAAGCGCGAGGGGGAGGAGAAGGCCCGCCGCGAGGCAGAGGAGAAGGCCCGCCGCGAGGCAGAGGAGAAGACCCGGCGGAAGGCCGAGGAGGACGCCCGGCACAAGGCCGAAGAAGAGGCCAGGCGCGAGGCCGAAGAAGAGGCCAAGCGCGAGGCCGAAGAAGAGGCCAAGCGCGAGGCCGAAGAAGAGGCCAAGCGCGAGGCCGAGGAGAAGGCCCGACGCAAGGCGGAGGAAGAGGCCAGGCGCAAGGCCGAAGAGGACGCCCGGCGCAAGGCCGAGGAGGACGCCCGGCGCAAGGCCAAGGAAGAGGCCAAGCGCAGAGCGGAGGAGGAGGCCAAGCGCAGAGCGGAGGAAGAGGCCAAGCGCAGAGCGGAGGAGGAGGCCAAGCGCAGGGTCGAGGAGGAAGCCCGGCGCAAGGCCGAGGAGGAGGCAGCGCGTCAGGCCGCGGAGGTCGCGGCGCTCCTGGCCGCCGAGGAGGAGGAGCGCCAGGCGGAGCTCGAGGCCGAGATCGTGCGCCAGGCCGAGGCCGAGGCGCGACGCAAGGCAGAGGAGGAGATCCAGCGCCGGCGGGCGGAGCAGGAGGAGCGCCGCCAGCGCGAGGCGGAGGCCAAGCGCCTGGCGGAGGAGGAAGCGCGACGCAAGGCCGAGGAGGAGATCCGCCGGCGCGCCGAGGTCGAGATCAAGCAGCTGCGCGACGAGGAGGAGCGCAAGCGCCTCGAGCTGCAGAGCCAGCGGCACAGCGAGGTCGCGCGCCAGCGCGAGGCGGAGCCCCCCCGCGCCGCCGCCCCCACCCGC
>JBFYZW010000393.1:0-3819 GCA_041309305.1 Deltaproteobacteria bacterium
CCGGGGGTGAGCCAGCTCGGCGCCTGAGCGGGACCGCCGGCCTACACCAGGCCACGTCCGGTCAAGCGCTCGAGCGCCTCGAGGTAGCGGGCGCGCGTCTGGGCGACCACCTCGGCGGGCAGCTCCGGCGCGGGCGGCCGGCGCGGCCAGCCGGAGCGCTCGAGGTAGTCGCGCAGGTACTGTTTGTCGTAGCTCGGCTGCGCGCGCCCGGCCGCGTACTGGTCCGCCGGCCAGAAGCGCGACGAGTCGGGGGTGAGCACCTCGTCGATGAGCAGCAACCGGCCGCCGTCGAGGCCGAACTCGAGCTTCGTGTCGGCGATGATGATCCCGCGCTCGCGCGCCAGCGCCGCGCTGCGCCGGTAGATGGCCAGCGACAGGCGGCGGACCTCGGCGGCCAGCGGCTCGCCGACCAGGCGGGCGGCGGCGGCGAAGTCGATGTTCTGGTCGTGCGCGCCGGCCTCGGCCTTCGTCGATGGGGTGAACAGCGGCTCGGGCAGCTCGGCCGACTCGGTCAGGCCCGCGGGCAGCGGGATGCCGCAGACCGCGCCGCTGCGCTGGTAGTCCTTCCAGCCCGAGCCGGACAGGTAGCCGCGCACGATGCACTCGATCGGCAGCGGTTTGGCCTTCTTGACCACCATGCTCCGGCCGCGCAGCAGGTCGGCGTAGGGCCGGCACGGCGCCGGGAAGGCGTCGACGTCGGCGGTCAGCAGGTGGTGTGGCACCTCGGCGCCGACCACCTCGAACCAGTAGCAGGAGATCTGGGTCAGCACGCGGCCCTTGTCCGGGATCGGCGTCGGCATCACGACGTCGAACGCTGAGATGCGGTCGGTCGCGACGATGAGCAGCGCGTCGCCGAGATCGTAGATGTCGCGCACCTTGCCGCGGCCGCGCAGCGTCAAGGTCGACAACCGCGTCTCGCGGATGATCCGGTTCGCCATCGCGTCCCTCCTCGTGCGCCGACCATAACCACCCGGCCGTGGTGCGGTCCACCGGCGCGAACGACGCGGGGCTTGACTCTCCAGGCCGGGCCCGGCATTCGGGGCCCCGCAGACGACCGCAGCACCACGCCGGCGATCGGCAAGGGAGGGCCCCGTGTTCCAGATCGAGCTGGTGGTCAAACCGCGGCCAGGGGTGTTCGATCCGCAGGGCGCGGCCGTCGAGGAGGCGCTGCGCGCGATGGGACACGACGGGCTGCAGGTGCACTGCGTCGGCCGGCTCTTGTCGATGAGCCTGGCCGCCGCCTCCGCCGCCGAGGCCCGGGCCAAGGCCGAGGAGATGTGCCGGCGGCTGCTCGTCAACCCGAACCTCGAGACCTACGAGCTCGTGGTCAAGGACGGCGCATGACCCCGCGCGCGGCGGTCATCGTCTTCCCCGGCTCGAACGGCGACCGCGATCTTTGCGAGACGCTCGCCGCCGCCGGCTTCGACGTCTGCGCCCAGTCCTCCCACGAGCCGCTGCCCGCGGGGCTGGCGCTGGTCGGGCTGCCCGGCGGCTTCTCCTACGGCGACTACTGGCGCGCGGGCATGCTCGCCAGCCAGGCGCGCGCGGTGCGCGACCTCGCCCCTCACGTCGACAGCGGCGGGTTGGTGATCGGCATCTGCAACGGCTTCCAGATCCTGGTCGAGGCCGACCTGCTGCCCGGCGCGCTGGCGACCAACAACCCGCCCGGCTTCCGCCACCGCTGGCTCGAGGTCGAGGTGCGAACGGCGCGGCCGAGCCCCTGGTTCGCGACGCTGGCCCCGGGGACGCGCCTGCGCCTGCCGATGGCCCACGGCGAGGGCCGCTACGTCCACCCCGGCGGCGCGGCGGCGATCGAGGGGCGGGTGCCGCTCAGCTACGTCGCAAACCCCAACGGCTCGCTCGCCGACGCCGCGGCGCTGCTCGACGAGACCGGGCGCGTCCTCGGCATCATGCCTCACCCGGAGCGCGCCGCCGACCCGTTGCTCGGCAGCAGCGACGGCGCGGCGTTGTTCACCGCCGCACGGCGCTACGCCGGGGAGCGTGGCGCGTGAGCCGCCCCATGGTCGAGCAGCTCTCATCGACCGACGCGGCGACGCTCGCTCGGGCGATGGGCCTCGCCGACGACGAGCTGGCGGTGATCGAGGCGCAGCTCGGCCGCGTGCCGACGCGCAGCGAGCTGGCCGTCTTCGCCGGGATGTGGAGCGAGCACTGCTCGTACAAGTCGACCCGGCACCTGCTCGCGACGCTGCCGCGCCGCTCGCCGCGGGTGCTCGCCGGCCCGGGCGCGCACGCCGGGGTGGTCGACGTCGGCGAGGGTTGGGCGGTGGCCTTCAAGGTCGAGAGCCACAACCACCCGAGCGCGGTCGAGCCGTACCAGGGCGCGGCCACCGGGGTGGGCGGCATCCTGCGCGACATCATCGCCGAGGGCGCCAGGCCCTGCGCGGTGATGGACTCGCTCTGCTTCGGCATGCCGGCCGAGCCGCAGAACCGCCGGCTGCAGCGCGGCGTGGTCGCCGGCATCGCCGGCTACGGCAACGCCTTCGGCGTGCCCAACGTCGGCGGCCGCACGGCGTTCGACGCGCGCTACCAGGGCAACCCGCTGGTCAACGCGCTGGCCGCCGGGCTCATCCGGCCCGACGCGCTGCGCACCGCCGCCGCCGCCGGCGAGGGCAACGCGGTGATCTACGTCGGCGCGCGCACCGGCCGCGACGGCATCCTCGGCGCCGCCTTCGCCTCGACCGAGCTCGGCGCCGACACCGTCGAGGACCGGCCGCACGTCCAGGTCGGTGATCCGTTCAGCGGCAAGAAGCTGATGGAGGCCTGCCTCGGCTTCACGCCGCAGGCGGGGCTGGTCGCCTGCCAGGACATGGGCGCCTGCGGCATCACCTGCGCGATCACCGAGATGTCGGCGGCCGGCGGCTGCGGCATGGAGATCGAGCTCGAGCGCGTGCCGCTGCGCGAGGCCGGGATGCCGGCGGCCGAGATCCTGCTCTCCGAGTCGCAGGAGCGCTTCATGTTCGTCGTCCGCGCCGCCGACGAACAGGCGGCGCTGGCCTACTTCCGCGGCTTCGGTGTGCAGGCCGAGATCGTCGGGCGGGTGACTGCGGGCGGCCGGGTGCGCGTGTGTCACCACGGCGAGCTGGTCGTCGACCTGCCGGCCGAGCTGGTGGTCGGCGGCACGCCGTCGCGTCCCTGGCCGACCGCCGAGCTACCGCCGGCACCGGACTACCCGCCGTTCGCCGCGCCCGCCGACTGCGGCGCGGTGCTGCTCGAGCTGCTCGGCGCGCCGGGGATCACCGACCTGACGCCGCTGTGGAGCCACTACGACCAGACGGTCGGCAACCGCACGGTGCGTGGGCCGGCGCAGGCCTCGGCGGCGGTGCTGCGCCTGCCCGGCTCGACGCGCGGCTTCGCGCTGACCCTCACCGGCAACGGCGAGTGGTGCGCCGCCGACCCGTACCTCGGCACTCAGGCGGTGCTCGCCGAGGTGGCCCGCAACCTGGCGTGCGCCGGCGCCGAGCTGGTGGCGATCACCGACGGCCTGAACCTCGGCTCACCCACCGACCCGCGCGAGAGCCAGCGTCTGACCCGGGTGATCGCCGGGTTGAAGGAGGGGCTCGAGCGGCTCGGGGTGCCGGTCACCGGCGGCAACGTCTCCTTATATAATGAGTCGCCGCTGGGCGCGATCCCGCCGACGCCGATGATCGGCGGCCTGGGGCTGGTCGCCGACGTCACCCGCGTGCCCGCGGCCGGCCTCGGCGCCGGCCAGCGCCTGGCGCTGCTCGGCTGGGCGCCCGGGGAGCCATCGACCAGCTGCTACGGGCGCCTGCGCACCGGCCTTCCCGGCGCCGGCCGGCC
>JBFYZW010000394.1:0-5310 GCA_041309305.1 Deltaproteobacteria bacterium
GTGGGTCATGCACCGCTTAGCAGCGGAGTTTGGCGAGCAGGCCATCATCAAAGGCGGCATGGCGCTGCGGCTGTTGGACAGCCGACGCGAGACCAACGACATCGACTATGTCTTCGTGCCCTACACGTCCAAGAAGGCCATCCTCCCGGTCATCGAACGAGCGCTCGGCGACCTCGCTGACGCCGACGTGCGCGTCTCGAAGCACTCCACCATGGCGCGCGCCGAGGTTCGCCTCGACGACGCGGCGATCCAGATCGAGCTCTCGGTCAGCCCGGTGTGCGCATCGATCCCGGTCGCCACCGCCGCACTCGCCACGGGCCAAGGGGTGCCGTCGCAGATCGTGCGGATCATGACCCCAGACGTGGCGCTCGCCCACAAGCTCGCGGCCTGGAACGAGCGCCGGCTGCTGCGCGATCTGTACGACGCCTATTTTCTCACCGCCCGCGCCGGCGCCACACCCGACCTCGGAGTTTTGCGCGTTCGACTCGCGCACGTCCGGTCCCGCCTCCCCGCCCTGCGCCGCACCCGGCAGATGAGCGTCGTCGAGCTCACCCGCGCCCTCGACGACACCCTCACCGGCCTCGACGATCGGGCGCTGGCGCAGGAGCTCGGCACGCTGGTGGAGCCGGCCGAGCTCGCCGGCTTGGCTCTGCGCATCCGCGTCGCTCTCCGCGGCGTGATCGAGCGCGTCCTGGCGGCGCCGTCGAGCGACGCGTGAGCGAAGCGCCGCCGGCGGCCCGGCGCTCGCCCAACCCCGCACCGCCGCCGAGCAGGACGGCCTGGCCGGGGCGTTGGCCACCCGCGGCATCTGGCTCGACGGCACCGACCTCGGCCACGACGGGAGCTGGACCGACGGCGCCAACCGGCCGGTGGCCTTTGCCGCGTGGGGCGGCGGCGAGCCGAACAACGCCGGCGGCAACGAGCACTGCCTCGAGGCCTACACCACCGACGGCACCTGGAACGACGCGGTCTGCACCAACCTCGACTGGATCCTCTGCGCCGACTGAGGCGGCGCGGCGGTCAGCGCCGGCGCCAGGCCCGCATCAACGGCGGTAGCGGCTCGAGCTGGGCGCGAGCCAACGCGGCGAGCACCCGCTCGCGGCTCGGCGCTCCTTTGGGCAACGGCGGCCGCGGCCAGACGATCCCCTCCGGCCAGCGGATGGCGACGATCTCGCGATTGCGGAAGTAGGTCTCGTTCTGTGGCCCGTCGATGAAGGCAAAGTCGAGCGGCGTCCCCTGGACGGTGACCAGCCAGACCCGCGTGCTCATCGGCGTCATCACCGGGTCGTAGGGGATCGCGTACTGATCGAGCAGCGGGGCCGAGACCTCCAGGTGATTGTCGACCCGGGTGAAGATCAGCTCCCCGACGTTGAACGGATCGAGGTAGGAGCCGGTCAGCGCGTCCAGCGCGGTCGGCTCGAACGGCGGCGTCGGCGCGGAGGTCGGCGCCGGCAGCGCGACCAGGGTCTCGATCGCGGCGACGACGCTGGCGGTGAAGTCGTCGCCGACGCCGTTGCTGAGGATCGAGATGGCGGCGCGCTGCTCCGGCAGAATGTAAAAGGTGGAGGTGTGGGTCCAGGTGTTGCCGCCGTGACTCCAGACCGGCACGTCGTAGTAGTTGTCGTGCAGCCGCAGCCCCCGGCCGACGAACAGGCCATAGCCGTAGCCGCCGGGCAGGTCGGGATAGATCGGCACCTGTTCGCGGTAGAGCTCGGCGCGCAGCGTGTCGTCGAGCACATTGTCGTCGCCGTCGACGATGAAGCGCGCTACCTTCATCATGTCGGTCGGCGTCGACCAGACCAGCCCCGCCGGCCGCACGAAGGCGCTCTCCCAGATGTCGGGCAGCAGCACCGGGCCGACGGTTCGACTGCTCGGGTTGGCAAAGCCGACGCCGACGGTGGTGTTGCTGTCGACCGCGCTCTTGCGCGCCACCGTGCGGGTCATCCCCAATGGCCCGAACAGATCGGTGGTGACGATGTCGGCCCACGGCCGGCCGTCGAGCGTCTGGTCGAGCAGGCCGGCCACCGAGAAGTTGGGGTTGCAGTAGTTCCAGAAGCGTCCCGGCGGGGCGAGCGGATAGTAGCTCTGCGCCATTTCGCCGTAGGTGAAGTCGTGCAACGCCGCGTCGGTGGTGCTCGAGGTCGCCTCGACCCCGTCGACCAGGCCGCCCTGGTGGCTGAGCAGGTGATGGACGGTCGCGTCGAGGAAGCTCGGCGCCAGTTGCATGGTCAAGTCGGGCAAGAGCTCGCTGACGTGGGTGGTGCGCGTCGTCGTGCCGGCGGCGACCTTGCGCAGCAGGCTGATGGCCGTGAGTTTCTTGGTGTCGGAGCCGATCATGAACAGCGTGTCGCGATTCGGCGCCGGCCCGCCGTCCGGGGGCACGGTGCCGAAGCCGCCGACCCAGATGATCTCGTCGTCCAACCAGACCGCGACCGAGGCGGCGCTGGCGTTGTTGTGCACCAGGTCGTCTTGCACCGCGGCGCGCAGCGCGTCGAACCGGGGATCGGGCTGCTCCGGCGGCGGCTGGCGGTGAGGAGCTGGTTCATCCCCGCAGGCAGCCAACAGCGCGCTGAGCGAGAGAGCCAGGCAGATTTGGCCGCGGTCACCGATTGTCGTTCGCATCGGATGGTTCTCGCACATCGGCAGCCTGCCGGGAACTGCGGCGGCCCGAGCCCGTCTGACCTGACCCGAAGCGCCAGATCTGTTGACCTGCGTTCATTTCGGACGAAGCATCTCGGCCTTGACGCGGCGATGGGCACCGAGGCAGGGTCACAGGAGGTGGTCAGAATCCCCGGAATTCCTCACCCAGAATTTCTGGAACCCACACCGTTGCACCGACATGTCAGCAGGATTGCATGGACGCTTGGCTTACCTTTTAGGTCTATCTCCGCTCGTTCTTGCGGTCCCGCCCCAGGCGGCGTGTTCTGCGCACCTGTAATGGGATGACTGCCGGCAACCGTTCAGGGGTGGGTTTGACGATGTGAACCGGTCGTGCGAATCGGCTCGCATGACAACAACACCGACCTTCCAAGATCTCAGCACGCAAATCGAACGCGTAGTCCACGAGCACATCGCGGCGAGCCGTCACGTGGCAGCGGCGGCGCTCGAGCGGGCCTTCGGGGCGGCATGCAATACGGACAGCGCGTCTCGGCCGGCTCCCCTGAGGATCACTGCCCGACGGCGGACACCGGCTCAATCTCCGTTCCGGCGTACCCCCTCCTCTGGTAGGGGTGATGCTGCTGAGGGTTTCGTCGATGCGAGCACCAATCCTTATTGTCCTGGTGAGCGCGGCGCTCGCCCTCGCCGCCTGCGTCAGCAAGACCACCGCGTCCGGGCCCGGCGATCCCCCGGAGGCGTCGGGTGACCCCGGGGGTGATGGCGGCCGACAGGGTGCGCCGACCGGCAGCCGCGAGCTCTGCGCCGCCGGCGGGCCAGCTGCGAGCGCCAGCTTCCACGGCGTGCTGTGCCTCTCCCCGGTCGGGTCCGGCGGCCCGGTGAGCTCGAGCACGAGCTACAAGCTGATCCCAGGTCCGGCTCACATCATTGAAGCCCCATGAGGTCGACGATGCGCACGATGTCGTTCCTGCTCGCTCTTGCCTTCGCCTCGCCGGCGCACGCCGTTCCGTTCCTCCTGCAACAACAGGGACGGTTGCTGGACGCCGTCGACCAGCCGCTCACCGGCTCCCGGCCGGTTACCTTTGCGCTGTACGACGACGACACCGCCGGCAACCTGCTCTGGACCGAGACCGTGGACGTCACGTTCGCCGACGGCTACTTCTCGGTCACCCTCGGGCAGACAAACGCGATCACCGAGGCAGAGATCGAGGAGCCCGAGATCTGGCTCGGCCTCACCATCGCCACCGAGGAGCTGTTGCCTCGACAGCGGCTGGTGAGCGTGCCCTATGCGGTGAGGTCGGGCACGGCGGAGAGCCTGGTGGGCGGCCATGTGGATGCGACCAGCATCGCCGTCGGCGGCGTGCCGGTGGTCGACGCCGGCGGCGCGTGGGTTGGCGCTCCCCCGCCGGACACCCTCAGCGGGCTGACCTGCAACACGGGCGATTTGCCGCAGAAGAGCGCGGGCGGGTGGGTGTGCGTACCTGGATCGACCTTCGCGACCACCCGTCTCGATTGGACCGACATCGACAACCGACCGGCTGGGCTCGATGACGGCGACGACGATACTCGGCTGACGGAGGCGGAAGTCGACGCCTACGTCGCGAACGACGACTACCTCACGGCGGCCGCCGCCGATGCGCTCTACGTCGAGGAGGGCCAGCCGGACAGCGTCGACAGCAGCATGATCGCCTCAGGTGCCGTCACCTCCGCCGATCTCGCCGCGGGCGCGGTGGGGATGCGCGAGTTGGCGCCCACGACCGGCTTCGGGATGCTGTACGATAACACCGGCCCGATGGCCAATCCGGCGATCCTCTACGCGGTGAGCTTCACGCCGGCGGTGAGCGGAGCCTGCCTCGTCACCAGCGAGACCGAGATCAATGCCGCGAGCGGTATCGGTGGCGCCGTGAGTTCCATCGCGATCAAGCGCGGCGCGGGCACAGACGGCTTCGACATGACGCTGTACACCTATTTCCCCCCCCTCGCTGCGTCGGAGAAGATCACTCTGGCGAAGACGCGAATCATTCCCGTAACCGCCGGCGAACAGATCCAGCTGGGCTGCTATGTGCAGGGCGCAGCGAACGCATCCTACCTCGGCTGTTACACCACGTACGTCTGTTGGTAGGCGAGCGTAGGAAGGATTGGCAGACCCTACGACTGACCGCAGCCCGCGACCGCGGTCGGCCGCGGCGGGCGGGCCGTTGCAGTGTCGCGAATTGCGACACCGGGCGGCGCGCCTCGGTGGGGGCGTCGTCGTAGATCTGGTGGCGGAACTGTTTGCCCGCGGCCTTGAGCTGCGCGATCAGGTGCTCGACCTCGGAGGCGTGCACGTCGCGGTCGTAGGTGGTCGTGTGGATGAGCAGCGGGCGGATGAGCTTCGCCGCCTGCCACGCCGGCGGGCGGCGGCGGTACTCGTCGACGTCCTCTTACGGTGGTTCAGAGAGCGATCGGGCGGTCGCCGTTCAAGGATGTGATCGCCGGGATCGCGGTGTCGCATTCTGACACAGCGCGACGTTCGGTGGGCGCGGCGGGGCGATCTGGGCCGCCGGCGCGTTGGCGCGGCTCGTGCTTGTCGCCCGGGGCGGAGGTCGCATGTACGCACGCGCGAGCACCGGCACGGTGTTGGGGGTCGAGGCCTACCCGGTGGAGGTCGAGGCCAACCGGGACAAGGGGCTGCCGCAGGCGAACGTCATCGGC
>JBFYZW010000395.1:0-5810 GCA_041309305.1 Deltaproteobacteria bacterium
GGCGGTGCGCACCGCCGTCCCTGGCGCCCGAGTGACCATCGATGGCGTCGACCGGTGCCAGACCCCGTGCACGGTCGGCGAGCTGGTCGCCGGCGAGCACCACCTACAGCTCGACGGGCCCGGCGGCCAACATCGCCGGTTCATCACCATCCCCGAGGCGGCCACGGTGATGGTCGAGCCCGAGCTGACCGACTCGGTGACCCGCGCGACGCTGCTCGAGCTGGCCCGCGGCGGCGACAGCGGCGGCCTGACCGCGGCCCTGCGCGGCGTCGGCGCTGACGACGCGGTGCTGCTTCTCCCCGCGGCACGGGCGCGCCGCACGCAGGTGATCGTCGTCGCGCAGGGCAAGGGGTTGTCGGTCTTCGAGAGCGAGCGCTTCGACGAGACGCTGGCGCGCGTCGGCGAGGTGCTCGCCGCGCCGGCGCCGGCTGAGACGGTCGCCGCCGCCGAGCTGCCGCTGTGGGCGCCGAGCCAGGCGCCGCCGTCGACCTTCGCGCGCCTCCGCGAGGCCCCGTGGTTCTGGTGGGTCGTGTCGGCCGGCGCGGCGGTGATCGTCGCCGGCACCGCCACCGGGGTCTATCTCTATGATCGGCAGCACGATCGGGTGCGCGTCGTCGTCAGCCCCTGAGCGCGCTGGGCGCGCGGCGCGAGGTCGGGTATGCTTTCTGCATCGAGGTTGGCGGTGCGAACCCTCCTGCGAGGTGAGCTGATGGGACCTTCGTCGCTCTTCACCGCGGTGCCGCTGCTACTCCTCGTCGCCGCGCTGGCGCCGGCGTGCACCGGCGAGCCGGCGCCGCTCGCCGACCTGTTGTGCAACCGGGACACCGACTGCCCGAGCGCGATGGCCTGCCAGGGCGGGCGCTGCGTCGAGGTGCCCGACCCGGACTGCACGCTCGCCGAGCAGTGCACCAGCCCGCGCGCCTGTCAGGACACCGCCGGCGCGCGGTGCATCGCCGGCCGGTGCCACTACCCGCCGCGCGTCTGTGACACTCCGCCGCCAAACAGCTGCGTCACCGCCGACGGCCCGTTCCTCAGCTACCCGACCGTCGGCCTGTGCGACCCGGGTACCGACGCGTGCGTGTACGAAGCGCGGGAGATCGCCTGCCCAAACTGCGCCACCGCCTGCCTCGCGGCCTGCAGCGCCGTCACCTGCCCGCCGCTGGCCGGCGGCTGCCAGCGCAACGGCGCCTGCCTGCCCGGCCCACCGGCGAGCTGCGACTACGAGCAGGCGCCGGACGGCACCGCCTGCACCCAGCCGCAAGACGTCCCGCCCGAGCAGACCGGGGTCTGCAACGCCGGGCTATGCGGCGGCTGCGTCTGGGACGAGGACTGCCCAGGCGTGCCGGCCGAGTGCAACGACCTCGGCCCGACCACCACCTGCCAAGGCGTCGCCGGCCACGGGCTGTGCATCGACGCGGCCTGCCAGGTCGACCTGCGGCCCGACGACAGCGCCTGCGCCGGCGCGGTGCGCACCTGCCCGAACAACCTGAAGCCGATCGCCTGCACCGCCGAGCCCGACCAGCCAACCGCCGCCTGCCCGACGAGTTGCGCCGGCAACGGCGACTGCGTCGACGGCTTCGCCTGCGCCGGTGGCCAGTGCACCTGCCGCATCGGCGACCCGTGCGACGACGGCGACGACTGCACCTACGACGACGCGTGCACGACGAGCGGCACCTGCGCCGGCACGCCGGTCACCGACCATGGCGGCTGCCAAAACGACAGCTCGCCGTGCACGATCAAGTACTTCTGCCGCAACGCCGCCACCTGCGGCATGTATTACCCGGGCAGCGAGACCAGCTGCAGCCTCACCGACGTCTGCGCGGTCAACCCGCACTGCAACGGCGGCGGCAGCTGCGTCTCCGATCCCTGCGCCGGCGGCAACGTCTGCTACCCGAGCTTCGGCTGCCTGCCGGCGCCGACCTTCTCGGTCACCGCCACCGGGGCCTGCTTCGACCTGCGCGTCGCCCACGCCGGCACCACCGCGCTCTACGTGGTCACCGGCCCGCCCGGCGCCCACGTGGTCAAGTACAACCGCAACGTCGGCTGCGGGCAGGCCGGTCACGCCCCGGCCGACGAGACGCCGACGAGCCCGGGCGCGGCCGGCGCCAAGTTCATCGACGGCGCCGGCAACTACACCTACCTGCTCGGCAACGCCCCGGTGACCAACTGCGAAGGGGGCTCGTACGGGCGCTGGGACTCCTACGCCACCGTCGACGGCGTGGCGACCAACCACGCCGAGTCGAGCGTCTACAACTCCGGCTGCTGGAGCTCACCGCCGAGCCGCAACCTGACCACCTGCGCCGCGGTGGCCAACTACTGCAGCCCGTGCGGCCTCTTCGGCTGCCCCGACGGCCAGTACTGCGATCATTACTCGGGTGGCACGCCGGTCTGTCGCGCCCCCTGGTTCGAGCCGAAGCCCACCTGCGCCGACGTCGGCGTCGGCCACCCGGGCACCACCTGGTTCGGGGACATCCTCGCCGGCTACCGCGTCCACGGCCCGGAGGGCGCCCGGGTGCACAAGTTCAACCTGCACCAGAGCTGCGCCGGGGCGAGCTGGGGCGAGGCGCTTGAGACCACCGAGGCCGCGCGCTACATCGACAGCAGCGGCTATTACGAGCTGATCATCGGCGGCCTTCCGGCGTTCTCCTGCGGCGACCTGCTCGACATGATGGGCTCGTGGGCCTCCTATGCGACGGTGGGCGGCGACGACACGCCGCAGTTCCCAACCGTGAGCACCGGCAGCGCCGACGGGGCCTACTTCAACAGCCAGTGCGGCGCGTCCGGGTACGGCACCTGCAACGCCGCGCAGAGCTACTGCTACTATTGAGGGCCGCGTGACCGATCGCACCCGCCTCCCCTGGCCGACCCGCCTCGCCGCCGCGCTGCTGGCGGCGCTCGCGCTCGGCTGCGGCGCCGAGGCGTCGATCCGCGTGCAGCTGCGCGAGCTCGACGGTGACACCCCGTACGCGAGCCTGGCCAAGCTGAAGGTCACGCTCAGCGTCGACGGCGAGAACGCCCGCACCGAGGAGGCGAGCTGGGACGGGCGACCGCTCGAGCTCGAGCCGATCCGCCGTGAGGACGGGCTGCAGATCACCGTCGTCGGCCTGCGCGCCGACGGGACGATCCGCTCGAAGGGGGAGAGCTTCCCCGACCTGCCGGCGCGGGGCGACAGCTGCTGTGTCGCGGTCTGCTTCTGTACGCTGGCGCTGTTCGTCGCCGGCGACTGCGACTGCGGCAGCAACACGTGCACCGAGTCGTGCACGCCGCCTTGAGCGCTCACGGCGCGGTGGTCGGCGGCGGGTTGTGCAGCGTGGCCAAAAAGCGGCGCAGGAACTTACGCGTGCGCGGGTGCAGCGGATCGGTGAGCACCTGCTCCGGCGGCCCCTCCTCGACCACCGCCCCCTCGTCGAGGAAGACGACGTGCTCGGCCACCTCGCGGGCGAAGGCGATCTCGTGCGTCACCACCACCTGGGTCATGTCGCGCGCGTCGAGCGCCTCCATCACGTCGAGCACCTCGTCGACTCGCTCCTCGTCGATCGCCGAGGTCGGCTCGTCATAGAGGATCACCTCCGGCTCCATCGCCAACGCCCGGGCGATCGCCACCCGCTGCTGTTGGCCGCCGGAGAGGAAGTCCGGGTAGGCGCCGACCTTGTCGGCCAGGCCCACCAGCTTGAGCAGCTCCATCGCCCGTGTCTCGGCCTGCTCGCGGCTCTCGCCCTTCACGGTGCGCGGCGCCAGCGTCAGGTTGTCGAGCACCGTCAGGTGCGGAAAGAGGTTGAAGCTCTGGAAGACGATGCCGACCTTGCGCCGGACGGCGCGGATGGTCTGCTCCCAGCGCTTGCCGGAGAGCTGCGGTCGCTCGACCGTGATGCCGGCGATCGTCACCCGCCCGCAGTCGAAGACGTCCAGGCCGTTGAGACAGCGCAGCAGGGTCGTCTTGCCGCAGCCCGACGGGCCGATGAGCACCGTCAAACAACCGCGCGGCACCGCGATGCCGATGCTGTCGAGCACCGTGCGGCCGTCGAAGGTCTTGGACAGGCCCTCGACCTCGACCGCGAGCCCGGGCGAGATGAACGGGAAGGTGCGGTTGCGGATGAAGCGGTTCATCGCTTCGCCTTCGCCAGCCGCTTCTCGACCCGCCGGGCGAGGAACGAGAACGGGTAGCCCATCAGGAAGTAGAGCGCCGCCGCCATCAGGCCGATGCCGATGTAGTCGTAGTAGGTGGCGGCGAGCATACCGTAGGCCTTGGTCAGCTCGACCAGGGTGATCACCGAGACCAGCGACGAGTCCTTGAACAGCGCGATGAAATCGTTGGTCACCGGCGGGATGACGACGCGGAAGGCCTGGGGCAGGATGACGTGCAAGAAGGCCTGCCGCGGCGACATGCCGAGCGACAAGGCCGCCTCCGCCTGCGCCGCCGCGACCGACTGGATACCGGCCCGGTAGTTCTCCGCCTCGTAGACGGCGTAGTTACAGCCCAGGCCGATGAGCGCGGCGAAGAAGGGGCTGAGGCGGATGCCCAGGTTCGGCAGACCGTAGAAGATGAGGTAGAGCTGGATGAGCAGCGGCGTGCCACGGATCGCCTCGATGTAGACCACCGCGCACCAGCGCAACCACCACGGCCCGTACATGCGCATCAGCGCGAGCACCAGGCCGAGCAGCACCGCGAGCAGCATCGCCAGGCCGGAGATGGCGATGGTCATCAGCGCGCCGCGGCCGAGGATCGGCAGGTAGCTGCCGTAGCGGGCCACCATCTCGGCGAGCGGCAGCTCCTGCTTCATGCTCCGGAGGTAGGCCTCGTACTTCGACGCGTGGCGCAGGACCCGCTGCGGCTCACCGAGGAGGTTGGCGGTCGCGTCGTTCCACAGGCCCCACTCCTCGTAGATCTGCCGCAGCACACCGGCGCGCTGCAGCCGATCGAGCGCGGCGTTGACCTCGCGGCGCAGCGCCTCGTCCTCCTGACGGAAGGCCATGCCGTAGAGGACCTCGCCGACCTCACAGTCGGTCAGCCGCACCTTCGGGTTGAGCTGCCCGTAGTAGAGCGCGATCGGGAAGTCCATCAGCACCGCGTCGATCCGCCCGAGCGCCATGTCCTCGTAGGGGCTCAGCTGGCTGTCGTAGGTGACCACCTCGAGATCGCCCCGCTCGCGCAGGATGCGCTCGGCGGCGGTCGCCTTCAGCGTGCCGACCTTGCGCCCGCCGAGGTCGCCCAGGCAGCGCAGCGCGGTCTCGTCCCGGCGCACCGCCAGCTGCTCGGTGGCGGCGTAGTAGGGCTCGGAGAAGGCGACCACCGCGGCGCGGTCGGCGGTGATCTCGATCCCGTTGACCGCCAGCTCGTAGTCGTGCCGGCCGAGCCCGGGGATGAGCCCGTCCCAGCTGTTCTGCACCATCTCGGCGCGCACGCCCAGCTCGCGCGCGACGTGCTCCATCAGCTCGAGCTCGTAGCCGATGATGCGCGTCGGGTCGGCCGGATCGGGGAAGACGTACGGCGCGCCGCCCTCGGCGTCGGAGCCCCAGCGCAAGACGCCGGTCTGGCGGACCCGCTCGAGCGCGTCGGCCCCGGCGGAGCGCGCGACGGTTAGCACGAGAAGGGCGATCACAGCCCCACCCACCAGCCGTGACATGGCGGACGATTACGGGATCTCCCCCGGGGGTGCAATCGAAAAAGCCCGGCGCTGCCGTTTCTTGGCCCGGCGCCGCTGGCCGGGTACGATGGAGGGCATGTGCCGCGCCGCGCTCCTGCTCGCCTGCTGCGCCGCCGCCTGCGCGACCGGCGGCGAGAAGATGGCCTGGCCGGCGCCGCCCCCCGC
>JBFYZW010000396.1:0-12055 GCA_041309305.1 Deltaproteobacteria bacterium
TCGGGGGAGGCGCCGGCGGCGGTGCGCAGGCGAACAGCCACCCCCACCCCAGCGCGGCCGTGATCCGAGCTCGCATCGTGTCTCCCTCCGCCGGCCGTCGGCGAGCCGCACGCTACCCGAGGCCGGCCTCCGCCGGCCAGCGGCCGTCGCCTTGTCGCCGGCCCTGGGCGTGCGCAGCTTGGAGATCTGTCCCTTTGCGGGAGCGAGGCCCGTGCAGCTCGGCTATCTGACCATCTTCCTCTTCCCGGTCGCGGTGGTGGCCGGCGGCCTCGCGGGCGGCGGCGCGACGTTGCTGGCCGCGGGGCTGGCCTTCCTCGTCATCCCGCTGCTCGACGCGCTCTGCGGGCTGGACGCGCGCAATCCCACGCCCGACCAGGAGGTCGCGCGCGAGCGCAGCGCCTTCTACCGCGGCGTCCCGCTCGCCTGGGTGCCGGCGCACTGGGCGATGCTGCTCTGGACGCTGGCCCAGGTCGACGCCGGTCGCCCGAGCGCCTGGGAGACGGCCGGGATGGTCCTCTCGCTCGGCGTGACGGCTGGCGGCATCGGCATCACCGTCGCGCACGAGCTCGGCCACAAGCGTTCCCGCCTCGAGCGGGCCGCGGCGCACCTGGTGCTCGCCGCGGTCAGCTACCTGCACTTCTACGTCGAGCACAACCGCGGCCACCACGTCTGGGTGGCGACGCCGCGCGACCCGGCGACCGCGCGCCTGGGGCAGCCGTTCTGGGGCTTCTTCCCCGGGACGGTGCTCCGCCAGTGGCTGCACGCCTGGCAGATCGAGGCCAAGGAGCTGCGCGCCCGCGGCCGCGCCCCGTTCGGGCCGGGGAACCGGATGGTGGCCTACACCCTGGCGACGGTGGCCCTCCCGGTCGCGCTCCTGGTCGTCGGCGGCTGGCAGGTCGCGCTCGTCTTTCTCGGCCAGAGCCTGGTGGCGATCCTGCTGCTCGAGGCGGTCAACTACATCGAGCACTACGGCCTGCTCCGCCGTGAGGTGAGCCCCGGCCGGCACGAGAAGGTGACGCCGCTGCACTCCTGGAACAGCAGCCACCGGCTGACCAACTGGGTCCTGTTGCACCTGCAGCGCCACTCCGATCACCACGCGAACGGCACGCGGCGCTACCCGCTGCTGCGCCACTTCGACGAGAGCCCGCAGCTGCCGTTCGGCTACCCGACGATGGTACTCCTGGCGCTCGTCCCGCCGCTGTGGCGCCGGGTGATGGACCGCCGCGTCCTCGCGCACCGAAAGATGTTGTCATCGATCGTAGCGCCAGGATCTGAATGTCATACCGCGCCGGCCGGGGCGCTCTAGCGGCGGAGATTTCGCTCGTCATTTCAATGCTCTGACGCGGCCTTTCGCTTGGCATCGGCGGTGCAAATGAGTTTACGCACCTGCGAGGAGCCAACGAGGCGCGGACGCGACGATGACCACGAGCCTGCAAACCTTCACTGTCACCCTGCTCGCGCTCGCGCTCTGGCCGGTGATCCTGCTCGTCTACGCCTGGCGGGGCTGCCTGCGCCTCGCCCACGGCGCCCCGGCGCCGGTGGCCCGGGTCCGCCCGCTGCGCTCCACCGACGGCGTCGTCATCGACCTGGCCGCCTATCGGCAACGGCGCGGCAAGGCGGCCTGAACGGCCGCACGCTTCAGGTCGGTCGGGTGGCACGCCTGGGCTCGCGCAGCGGGTCGATGACCACCAGATCCTCGAATTGCAGGAAGTCGGTGTCGGCGGTGTACAGCTCGCGCACGCCGTGCTCGCGCATCAGCACAACGGTCCGCACGTCGAAGAAGAGGTTGCCGGCCGGGCGGGGCAGCCGGTCGAGCTCGGCGCCGAGCAGCGGCCAGTGGGCGTCGGTGGCGCTCAGGATCGAGACGTTCGCCGCGCTCCACAGCGGGGCGAGGAAGCTCACCGCCTGCTGCCAGCGCAGCGGCTGGGGGAAGACCCGGGCGTGGGTCGAGACGCGCAGGAACTCGTAGAGGATCCCTTCGGTCAGGTACCAGCGCTCGGGGCTCGCGGCCACCTCGCTCAAGAAGGCGCGCGCCGCGGCGTGCTCGTCGGCGTCGGCGTTCGCGGCGTAGAGCAGGAGGTTGGTGTCGACGACGCCAGCCACCTCAGGAGTCCATCAGCGACTCGAGCGCGTCGCGGTCGCCAAGATTCACCGTCGGGCGGCCCATGCGAAACGTCGGCAGCTCGAAGGGCGTCGCGCTGCGCTTCGCGCGCGCGGCGAGCCCGGCGACCAGGAGGTCGTTGACCACCTGCGAGATCTGCCGGTTCTCCTTCCGCGCCAACTCGCGGACGCGCTTCATGCACCCGTCCTCGAGCACCAGTGTCGTTCGCTTCATACATACAAACATATTGTCTATGCATACAGATGTCAACTTGCGACCCCTGCGCCGTACCGCCGATGGCTCGGCGGCGAAGGAGGGGATACAACGCCCGCCGATGACCACCGCCGCCCGCGCCTTCGCCGTCTGCGTCGTGATCTGGAGCACGACCTGGCTGGCGATCACCTTCCAGCTCGGCGAGGTCGCGCCGGAGGCGAGCGTCGCCTGGCGTTTCGGCCTGGCGGCGCTGGTCGCCGCGGGGATTTGCCGCTGGCGGCGGCTGCGGCTCTGCCTGCCGCTTCGCGATCACGCGCTGCTCGTGCCGTTCGGGTTGACGATGTTCTGCCTCGGCTACATCGCGGTCTACCGCGCCGAGCTGATCCTCGTCTCCGGGCTGGTCGCGGTCGGCTACGCGGTCAGCCCGCTGGTCAACATGGTCGCCTCGCGCGTCGGGCTCGGCACGGCGATGACCGCTCGCCACGCCGCCGCCGGTCTGCTCGGCGTCGCCGGCGTGGCGCTGGTCTTCTGGCCGGAGGTCGCCGGCTTCTCGGCGACGCCGCGCGCCGGGCACGGCGTCCTGCTCATCGCCGGCGCGGTCCTCGCCTCGGCGGTCGGCAACGTCTTCGCGACGCTGCTCGAGCGGCGCGGCCTGTCGGTCTGGCAGCGGCTGACCTGGGGCATGTTCTACGGCGCGGCCGGCTGCCTCGCCGCGGCGCTGCTCACCGGGCAGCGGCTCGGCTTCTCGTGGACCTGGCCGTACGTCGCCTCGCTGCTCTACCTCGCGCTGCTCGGCTCGGTGATCGCCTTCGCCGCCTACCTCGTGCTGCTCGAGCGCGCCGGCGCGGTGCAGGCCGGCTACGTCGGCGTGATGGTGCCGATCGCCGCCCTCGGCGTCTCCGCGGTGTTCGAGCAGTTCAGCTGGGGGCCGTGGACCGTCGCCGGGGTGCTGGTCGCGGCGACCGGCAACGTGCTCGTCCTCCGCCGGTCGTCCGCGGCGGAGCGTTGACAGCGCAGATCGGCGAGGCCATCCTGGGTCGCGTGTTGCTGCGGAGGCTCACGATGCGATCTCTGCCCCATCTAATCGTCATGCTGGTCGCGCTCGCCGGCTGCGGAGAGGAGCCGGAGGAGCGGCGCCCGCCGCCGCCGGCGGTCGACCTGGATCTGAACCCGGCCCTGATCGCCGAGCGGCCCTTCGGCGTCGTCGTGCCGTCGAGCTACAGCGGCGCGCCGACGCCGCTGGTCATCGCGCTGCACGGGCTCGGGCACAACGGGCCCGACTACGCCGGGCCGGGCGGCACCTCGGGCCTCGCCGAGCTGGCCGAGAGCCGGGGCTTCATCCTCGCCTACCCGGACGGGGTCGAGTACGAGCTCGACACGCCGTTCGGCACCACCTTCCTGCGCGCCTGGAACGCCTCCTGTTGCAACGCGTTCGCCGCGGCGATCGCCCCCTACCTGGTCGGCGAGGTCGCCGACGACATCGCCTACCTGCGCGCGGTGATCGCGCAGCTGCGCGTCAGCTACGCGATCGACGACGCGCGCATCTACGCGCAGGGGATGTCGAACGGGGGCTTCATGGCGCACACCCTCGCCTGCGCCGCCGCCGACAAGCTGGCGGCGATCGCTCCGATGGCCGGCACCTTCTTCACCGGCGAGCAGCGTGACTGCGAGCCGAGCGAGCCGGTGGCGGTGATGCACACCCATGGCACCGCCGACGAGACCGTCGACTACGACGGCGGCGCCCTGAGCTTCGGCACGACCACGGTCAACCATATCGGCGCGCCCGAGACCGCCTTCGTCTGGCAGACGCTCAACGGCTGCGGCGAGACGCCGACCACCCGCACCGCCGACGCCGAGGCGACCCTCGCCGGTGAGGAGACCACCGTCTCGACCTGGGCCGACGGCTGCACCGCCGGGCGCAGCGTCGAGCTGTGGACGATCACCGGCGGCGCGCACGTGCCGACGCTGACCCCGGCCTACGGCGAGGCGCTCATCGATTTCCTCTTCGCTCACCCGAAGTGAGGCTCAGGAGAGCATCAAGGTCGCGACGCCGAGGTAGAGCCCGACCGCCAACAGGTCGCAGGTGGTGGTGACCAGCGGGCCCGAGGCGATCGCCGGATCGATGCCGAGCTTCTTGAACAGCGCCGGCGAACCGGCGCCGATGAACGCCGCCGAGGTCATCGAGACGCTCATCGCCACCGCGACGGTGAGGCCCAGATCCCAGCGCCCCTGCCAGAAGAAACCGGTGACGCCGACCACCACGCCGGCGGCGAGGCCCATGATCAACCCGACCGACAGCTCGCGGGTGAAGGTGCGGCCGATGCCGGCCAGGTCGATCCGCCCGATCGCGAAGCCGCGGGTGACGATCATCGCCGACTGCGAGCCGACGTTGCCGGTCATCGCCATGCACACCGGTACGAACGAGGCGATGATGATCGCGTCCTCGGGGAAGCGCGCGAACAGCGAGAGCAGAAAGCCCGCGGCCATCGAGCCGGCCAGGCTGGTCGCCAACCAGGGGATGCGGAACGCGGCGATCTTGCCCACCTGGTTGGTGTAGACCAGGTCCTCGGCGGCCGGGTGCGTGCCGGCGGCGGCGAGCATGTCCTCGTTGGCCTCCTCCTCGAGGACGTCGTGGATGTCGTCGTAGGTGATGCGGCCGAGCAGCACGCCGTCGGCGTTGACCACCGGCAGGGTGTACAGGTCGTACTTGCCGAAGATCTGCGCCACCTGCTCCTGGTCGAGCTCGGGGGTGACCTTGGCCTCGATCTGCTGTTCGAGCTCGTCGATTGGCTTGTGCGGCTTGGAGACGACCAGATCGGCGAGCTGGACGATGCCGACCAGCCGGTCCTGCGCGTCGACGACGTAGACCTCGAGCACGTCCTCGACCTCGTCCCGGGTCCGCCGCACCGCCTCGATCGCGTCGGCCACGGTGGCGCCGCTGCGCACCCGGCACAGCTCGGTCTGCATGATGCCGCCGGCCGAGTCCTCCGGGTACTTGAGCAGCGCGGCGATCTCGTGCCGATCCTCGAGCCGCGGCAGCACCGCCGCGCTCTTGTCGTCCGGCAGCTCGGCGAGGACGTCGGCGGCGTCGTCGGTCTCGAGCTCGTCGACCGCGGCGACCAGGCGGTCGGTGTGCAGAAACTCACCGATCTTGGCCAGCTGGTGGTCGGACAGCTCGGTGAGCACCTCGGCGAGCCGCTCGGCGTCGAGCCGCTTGGTGATCCGGGTCCACTCGTCCTCGTCGACGTAGTCGAATAGCTCGGCGATGTCGGTCGGGTGCAGGAGCCTGAGGTAGGCGGTCAGCGCCGCCTCTTGCCCGGGCGCGAACAGACTGTCGATGTCGATGTCGTGCTCGGCCATCGCGGGCGCCCTCAGAGAAGAACGCGTTGACGAAGAGCCATCGGCGAACAAGACGTCAGGGGACCACAGGCCTTCGCGTCGGCCCTCGACCGACGCGCGCCTGTGTAGCACAACCGCGCCGGCCAGGCAGCACCTTTCGCCCGTCTGACGGCTACGGCGCCGGCGGGGCGTCGGTGGTCGGGAGCGCCGGGCCGGCCGAGGTCGGGGGGGCGCCGACCAGCTCGCCAACGAACAGGCTGGCGTTCTTGACCAGGAAGAAGGTCGGCAGGCGCTCGACCAGCTCGACCAGCCGCCCGGCGTAGGCCTCCTCCTCGCCGGCCGCCGGGGTCGCAAGGCCCAGCAGCACCGCCTCGGCCGCGCCGCTCTGCTCGGCGATGATCTCCTTCAGACCCTGCTCCTTGGCCTTGAGCAGCACCCGCACCTCGGCGTCGATGCGGCTCTCATCGAGGAGCCTGGCCAGGCTGCGCTCGGTCTCCTTCTGCATCAGCTCGTTGGAGGCCAGGCTAAGCACGCGGATGCGGCCGGCGCGCCACAACGGGCTACGGGTCAACAGGTGGGCGAACAACAGCATCAGATCGCCGTTGCGCTGCAGGCCGCCCCACCAGACGTCGATCAGCCGCCGCTGCCCTTCGCGCGGGAAGGCCGAGCCCCGGGCCCGGCCGATGACCACCGACTTGTTCAGGCGCTCGAGGCGGCGCATCACCCGCAGCTGCTCGACCAGCTTGCCGCGATCGTTCGGCCAGCCGAGCAGCACGGTGTTGCTCTCCAGCCCGGCCATGCCGTTGGCCTGCGCGACGTCGATGATCCCCTCCTCGACGCTGCGCACGACGTTGACCTCGGCGAAGGCCGACAGGCCCGCCTGGTCGAGGACCCGTTGCATCCCCTGGGTCTGGCGTTGGAGCGCGAGCTGGTCGTCGAGCAGATCGCCGACCACCAACCGCGCCACCGTCAGCACGCCGTGGCCCTGGCTGAACCCGTAGGCGAAGCGCACCAGATCGAGCTCGCGCTCGAGCTGCTCGGTGAAGACGAGGACGTGCGGTCGCCAGTTGCGCGCGGTCATCGGCCGGCGGGCCAGGCGCAGCAGCGCCCAGCGGATCAACGCCTCGTAGAAGTCACGCCGCGCGTCGCCCCAGTCGGCGCTGTGCTTCTTGCGCTGGAGCAGCAGCCAGAGCAGGACCTCGACGCCGATCGCCACGCCGCTGGCGATCGGGCTGATCAGGAACATCACCCCGAAGCAGCCGAGCGCGCCGGCGAGGCTGACCAGGCCCGGCACGCGGATGCGCGGCCGCCAGGAGGTGTCGCCGGAGAGGGTTTCGAGCGCGGCGACCAGGTTGACCATCCCATAGACGGTGAGGAAGAAGATGGTCACCACCACCGCGACCGAGTTCAGATCGCCGAGGAAGACGGCGCCGAGGGCGATCACCAGGGTGACGATCAGGCCGACCTTCGGTTCGCCGCCCTGCCGCTCGGTCTCGGCCAGGCGGCGCGGCGCCAGGTGATCGGTGGCCAGCGCCTGCAGCGTGCGCGGCGCGTTCAGCATCGAGCCGACCGCCGAGGAGAAGATCGCGCCCCACAGGCCGGGCAAAACCAGCAGCGCGCCGAGCGGTGCGATGCGCGTCCAGACCAGCGGGTCGTTGCGCAGCGTCTCGCCGTCGGCGCCGAGGACGAGCAGCACCGGGACGGTGAGGTAGATGGCGAAGCCGACCAACGTCGCGCCGAGGGCGCCGCGCGGGATCGAGCGGCTCGGATCGCGCAGATCGCCGGACAGGCCGAGGCCGGCCATCACGCCGGTGACCGCGGGGAAGAAGACCGCGAAGACGGCCCAGAAGCTGACGTCGGCGGGCAAGACGAGCTCGGCGGCCGGCCGCTCGCCCCAGGCGACGCCGGCGGCGAGCGCGGCGAGCGAGAGCACGATCAAGCCCATGATCGGCAGCTGGCTCTTCAGCGCCAGCTTGGCGCCCTTGAACGCCAGCGCCGCGACGCCGACGATGATCACCAGCGTCGCCGGCTGCAGGGGCAGGCCGGACCAGAGGATGCGGAACGACTCGGCCAAGCCGAAGGCGTAGAGGGTGACCGAGAAGACCTGGGAGAGGAAGAGCGGCAGCCCGATCGCGCCGCCGATCTCGAGCCCGAGCGAGCGCGAGATGATGAAGTAGGCGCCGCCGACGCCAACCCGGGTGTTGGTGGCCATCGCCGAGAAGGAGAGCGCGGTGATCAGCGTGATGCTGTTGGCCATCGCGACGACCAGCAGCGTCTGCGTCAGGCCGAGGTTGCCGACCACCCAGCCGAAGCGCATGTACATGATCACGCCGATGATGGTCAGCACCGTCGGCGTAAACACGCCCAGAAAGGTGCCCAGCCCCTTGCCCCGCGCCGGCGGCTTGTCGGCGCCGCTCGGCCAGAGCTGGCGCAAGCGGGCGGCGAGGGCGGGGGTCTTGCGATCGATCGGCGGGCTGGACATGGCGGCCGGGCTCAGCCCTCGCTGTAGGGCAGCGCCAGCTCGCGCCGCTCCGCCGGCGTGAGTAGCGCCGCCGGGTGGCTGAGCAGGTGCTCGACGTAGGTCGAGATCGTCCCGGCGAAGAAGCCGTCGATCACCCGGTGGTCGAAGGTGCCGCAGACGCGCAGCACCGGGCGCGGCTCGACCCGGTCGCCGACCACCCACGGTCGGGCCTGGACGCGCGTGACGGTGATGATGACCGGGCAGCGGGCGATCGGCGTGAACGGCGCCCAGCCGGTGTCGATGCCCTTCATCCCGACGCTGGTGACCATCGCGCTGCCGAACGGATCTCGCGGCATGCCGAGGTTCGGCAGGTGGATGTTGAGCGTGTTGGTCAACAGCGACATGAGCCAGAGGATCATCTTGATCCCCCAGATCGGCAGGGCCTTGAACAGGCCGCGGCTGCGCTTGAACGACGGGTCCTGGTCCTCGCGGATCTTGCGCGCCGCGTCGCGCAGCGCCACCTCGAGCTCGCGCAGCGACAGCCGATCGGTGCCCTCGAGCTTCTTGCCCGACAGGTCCCGGCCGCCGTCGGTCGCCACCTGCAGGAAGATGTCGATCCGGTTGCGCAGCCAGATGCGCGTCCAGCCGACCTTGGCGTTCGCCTCCGGATAGCGGGCGAAGGTCAACGCCATCGCTCGGGCCACCAGGTGGGTCGGGGTGATCTTGGTCCCGTAGCGGGCGTTGTACTTCTCGATCACCGTCAGCCCGGCGGTGAAATCGATGTCGACGCTGCCGAAGATGTGTGGGTCGTTGGGCGGGCGCCACATCGAGGCGGCGAGCTTGCGGAAGCTGGTCGGGTTCTCGAGCGGCCGGTAGTAGCCCATCGTCCTCTCCCGCGGCGGCCAAACGGGGAGCCCCCCCGCGCCGAGCAACGTAGCGGGTCGCCCCGCCTGGCGCAACCGCTCACGCGCCGCCGAAGCGCCGGCCGAGCTGGTAGAGGCAGTCGCCGAAGCCGGCGTAGCGCTCGTAGTGGCCGTGGGCGATGCGGTGATCCGACATCGCCGTCAAGCGGCAGCCGCCCTGGCAGCGCGGCCGCTGGTCGCACGAGGCGCACGGCTCGCCGATGCGCGACCGCTCGGCCAGCCAGTCCTCCTCGATGCACAGCTCGCCGTCGCGCAGCTCGCCGATGGCCAGCTCCTCGATCCCGGCCATGCACGGGCAGGGGAAGACCCGCATCGTGTTGAGCAGCACCGCGAAGTGGTTCAGCCCGGCGTTGCAGTAGGTGTGCTTGAGCGGCCTGGCGAAGAAGCGGCACACCGCCTCGGGGTCGTGGGCGTAGTCCGGCCCCCACAGCGCGTCGAGCTCGAGCGCGAAGCGGGTCGTGCCGCGCGCGCTGACGATCTGCTGCCAGGCGCGGTGCTTCTCGGCGCTGCTCAGGACCGCAGCCTCGCCGAGTCGCTGCACCGCGTTGCCGGAGAAGCCGAGCGGGATGAACTCGAGGAACTCGAGCGGAAACGAGCGGCACAGCGCGATCAGCGCCCCGATGTCGTCGAGGTTGTGGCGCGAGACGACGGTGTTGACCCCGAGGGGCAGGCGGAAGGTGCGCGGGTAGTTGCGAATGAAGTCGACGATTCGCTGCCAGTCGTTCTGCCCCGAGGCGCGGCGGTGGATCTCCGGGGTCGAGCCGTGCAGGCTGATGGCGATCGCGGTGCCGAGGCCGTTGACGTAGGCCAGGTCGTCGGCCTCGGGCGCGAAGTCGGCGGTGACGTTCATCCAGCCGGGGTTGGGCAGCTCGAACTGACGCGTGCGCCGGAAGACCGCCAGCGAGGCGGCGGTGATCTCGAAGTCGTACAGGTGGACGCGGAAGCCCTGGCGCAGCAGCTGGTCGACGATGCGGGTCACCTGCGCGTAGTCGAGCGGCGCCAGCGGGCCGTAGGCGCAGATGTTGCAGTTGTGGCCGCAGTTCTTGTGTACCAGCGTGATGCGGGTCAGCGCGCGGGCGGCACGCGTGCGCGGGACGGCCATCGGTCGATGATAGGGGGCGGCCAGCGGCCTGTCTATGCGGACGGTCATGATTCCCGATCACCACAGAGCGGCCTCGCCCGAGGAAGAACCGCAAACGGGGTGTGCGCGAATCGCGCACACCCGTTTGGGCGCGCCGATTGCGTGATGCACCCGCCCCGGGGCACACTGAGCCGTGGAGGTCCCATGAACGGCCGCGCCCTCGTCGCCCTCCTCGTTCTCGCTCTGCCGGTGCCGGCGGCGGCGGTCGACGCGACCACCCCGGGGGCCGCCTCGTCGCCGTACCCGACGCTGCGCCACCTGTCGCTCGAGTGGGAGATCTCCGGCGACGACGATCTCGACGGCGTTGTCAGCGTGCGTTACCGCAAACAGGGCGCCGCCAGTTGGCTGCAGGGCCTGCCGCTGCGCCGGGTGCCGGCCGGCAGCAACGAGGGCTTCAGCTGGGGCAACAAGCACGCCGGGAGCGTCTTCGATCTCGAGCCGGGGCAGGCCTACGAGGTCGAGCTGACCCTGGTCGACCCGGACGGTGGTTCGGCCAGCACGACGTTGGTCGCCGCCACCCGCCCGGTGCCGCGCGCCGCCCCAGGTGCGCCGGAGCGCGCCGCGACCAGCGCGAGCTTCGCCGCGGTCGCCGCCGAGGCGGTGGCCGGCGACGTGCTGCTGCTCGCCGCCGGCTCCTACGCCGGCTTCACCTTCGCCGCCGACGGTACTCCGAGCGCGCCGATCGTCATCCGCGCCGCGGTGCCCGGCGCCGTGATCGTCGACGGCGACGTGCGCCTCGACGGGCGGCGCTTCGTCTTCCTCGAGGGCCTGGTGGTGCACGGGATGATCAAGTTCAACAACGCCGAGGGCATCGTCGTGCGCGGCTGCACGGTGTTGACCAACCAGGACGGCATCGTCTCGATGGCCGACGGCGTGAGCAACGCCACGATCACCGACAACGTCGTGCTCGGCCCGACCGCCTGGGCCGACGCCACGGTCGGCGCCAACGGCGACAACCTGGGCGAGGGGATCGTCCTGACCGGGCCGGGCAACGTCATCACCCACAACGCCGTCAAGGGCTTCCGCGATGCGATCTCGCTGATGGAGGACAGCGGCGCGCACGAGCAGCGCTCGATCGACATCACCAACAACGACATCGAGGTCGGCGCCGACGACGGCATCGAGGCCGACTTCGCGATGGGCAACTGCCGGATCCTGCGCAACCGGATCAGCAACTCGTTCGTCGGCCTGAGCGCGCAGCCGAGCCTCGGCGGGCCGACCTACTTCATCCGCAACGTGATGTTCAACGTCATCTACGCGCCGTTCAAGCTACACCGCGGCTCGGTCGGCGACGTCGCGCTGCACAACACCTCGGTCAAGTGCGGCGACGCGTTCGCGGTCTACGCCAGCGTGCCCTGGTCGCGGGCCTACTTCCGCAACAACCTGTTCGTCGGCGGCACCGGCGGCGGCACCTACGGCGGCTACGGCAACGGCAGCGGCCGGGTGGCCGAGCTCACCGCCGCGGACGCCACCTGCTCGTTCGACTACGACGGCTACGGCTCGATCGGCACCGGCACCTTCGCCGGCCAGATCGGCGCGGCGAGCTTCGCGAGCCTCGCGGAGCTGCGCGCCAACACCAGCGAGGTGCACGCGGTGGCCGTCGACCTGAGCGTCTTCGCCGGTTCGGTGGAGCTCCCCAGCCCACCCTTCCCGGAGCGAGCGCACCCGGATCTGCGCCCGAGCGCCACCGGTGGCGCGATCGACGCCGGCGTTGGTCTGGCCAACGTCAACAACGGCTACGCCGGCATTGCGCCGGATCTCGGCGCCTACGAGCTCGGCGCGGCGGCGCCGCGCTACGGTCCACGTCCGGGCGAGCATCCAGATTACCCGCTCGCCGGCGACGACGGCGCGCCGGCCGACGGCGGCTCCGGCGGCGA
>JBFYZW010000397.1:0-4222 GCA_041309305.1 Deltaproteobacteria bacterium
CGGCCACAGCCAGGGCCCTCGTGTTCGGAGCTCGCCGCCGCGTCCCCAGGGTTCACGGCTTGCCCTTTGCCAGAAGCTCTTCGCCAGCGGCCGTCGTGCGGTACTTCTGCTTCGGGCTACGGGGCCTGTCGGGGACCGTCATCTCGACGAGACCCGCTTCGAGCAGCGGGCGTAGGACTTGGTCCCTGAACTTGGTGCGGTCAGTTCGGCCCGAGGGCACCATGAGTTCCGGCAACGCGCGCGGATTAGCCGCAAGTTCGAGTACTTGGACTTGCTGCTGACTTAGTGCCAACTTGGTGCCTACTTGGTGCCTGTCAGGCACCAAGTCTCCAGAGCCCGCGAGGATCTCTGCCTTGAACGTCACCGTGACGCCGCCCGAGATCTCCGTGAAGGTCGGGTCCGCGATACCGTAGGCGCGGCAGGCCTCGATGACGCGGTTCGTGCCGCGGCCCCAGACCTCGATGGCGCCGGTCCGGTGGAACGCGCCCGCGATGAGCGGGTTGCGCGGGATCGAGCGGTGCTCCTGCGAGAGCATCTCGGCGCGAATGCCGGTCGGGAAGCCGCCGAGGCTGTGGATCTCGATACGGTCGTCGAAGACGGCGATGGCGACGTACGAGCTCGGGTTGCTGACGTCGCGGTGGATGACGGCGTTGATGATGATCTCGCGCAGCGCCTCCGCGGGAACCGGCAGGCGGTCTTCACGCTGGATGCTCCCCTTCGGGAAGCGCGCCGAGAGCGGCAGCGTGCGGTCCAGCCACGCGATCGCCTCGCGGACCATCGCGAAGGCGTGCAGGTGCTCCTGCTTGTTGTCGAGGATGTCGCCGGTGATCTTCGTGCCTCGAAAGCGTCCGAGCTTGAGCAGCGCCTGCGGGTAGTCGGGCAAAAACTTCGTCCCGTAGAGCATCTGCGCGGCCTGCGTGATCTGCCCGTCGATGCGCAGGCCGAGCCGGTCGAGGATGTCGCCGACGTCCATACTCGTGCCGGCCGAGAGCCGCCGCTGCTCGATCGCGGTCTGCCGCGTGCGAAGGATCTCCTCTCGGTCGAGATCCTCGAGGCGCACGGAGGTGGCAGGCTGGTTCTCCCAGCGATGGCGGCTGTGGTTGCGATCGAGCAGGAGCCTTGCGTACTCCTCCTGCGACATCACCGTGGTCGTCGAGCCGACGCGCTTGTACGGCTTCGCCTCGAACACGAAGGGTACGTACTGCCTGGCAGGAGCGGCCTCGAGCACGATCACCTGTCGGCCGTCGCCCACATCCACGCGGCTCACCTCGATGCGTGCGGGCGGCTCGAAGCGGCCGAGCATGGCCGCGATGTCGCGAAGCGTGGCGTCGGCGACCTGCTGGCCGACAATCCTGCCATCTGCCCCGACACCGATGATCACCTGGCCGCCCTCGCCGTTCAGGAACGCGCACAGCGTCTCGCCTGCGCGGTGCAACTCGGCCGTCGAGCGCTTGAACTCGAGTGTCTCGGACTCGCCCTTGGCCGCGAGTGCCGGGAGCTCTTTCTGCGAGAGGGTCATGACAGGTCCATCATACACGCCAACCGTGACACGGTTTTTCGAACCTAGCCCTCGGATGTACAAGGGATCAAGCCCCGGGAGGGATACCGATAGCGGGCTGCCGTTATCTGGCGTCGCCTGTGATCTCTTCGAAAACACGAGTCTCGATAAGGGATTGGCGCGCAGAGATCATTCGGCCCCTTCTCGTTGCGTTTCATCATCTCTTGAGCGCCTCGATCAGATCGCCTGCAAGCACCTCGCAGGTAAGGCGAATCTGATCTGCGTCCAGCACTGGCTGAGCCGCCCGCGCGGTCATGACGGCGCCCTCGCTACCCCGATTCCCGAAGAGGTCGGCGAAGAGCTCGAGTGACCGCCGGCCAGGGGTCGCGCTCCGTGCGTCGGTGAGGATAGAGCCGAGGCGCAACGCGAGGTCCGGCGTTGGGACCGCCTGCAGGATACGGAGAACATCGAGCGCGTCCTTGTCGTTGGCCCGCGTTGATCCGCGGCGTTCATGGATCTTGAACACCTTCGCGACGAGGAGCGCGCCAGGGCCTGCGACCTTGACCCGAACGACGCGTGGATCCACGTCGGGCTCGAGTGAGCCGATGTCGTGCTCGGCCTGATCCACGAGGACGCCCTCGAGCCCGTCGACTTTGCGCGCGGCGTTGACGCTGTGACCTGGCAACCGGGCAGCGCGCCGGCCGGAGCCGGGGCTCACCGTCGCCGGGACCAGCAGATCCACCTGGACGTCGATGTCGCGCGACTCGGAGGTTCGGCGTCGGGTCTTCCAGATGCCGATGGTGCTGGTCGAGCCATAGAAACCGGCGCCCTCGAGGGCCTGCTCGAGCGGCGGGTTCTCCGTGTGCAAGCTCGGGTCGAGGGCCAGATCGGCGTCGGTCGTGTACTCGGCCACGCCGAGATCGGCGTCGCCGGTGTGGAGGTAGATCGCCTGCGCGCCGACGAGGATCGTGGCGCCCCGGTGCTCGCCGAGCGCGTCCAGCGCGTCGAGGAGGACCCGGCGCGCGATCACGTAGAGCTCATCCACTCCACACCTCCTCGTGCGCGGCCATCCAGTCCATCAGCGCCTCGGCCTCCGCGGGCGAGCGGCCCGGACCGGAGAGCAGATCGGCCACGACCAAAGGCAGTCGTGCACTGCGCAGGCCGTCTCGATCGTCGGCCCGCTCGAACAGCGAGTCATCGTCGGGTTGCAGGAGCACGACGTTGGCGCCGGCCTCGGCAGCTCGGAGCCCCAGCGCCCTGGCAACGGCCTCCGCATCCTCGACGTAGACCGAGACGAGACGGGTGGGCGCCACGGGGGCGACGCTCGCCGCGACCGCGCTGCCAGTGACGAGATAGGGGAAATCGGCGCCGCGGAGTCCGTCCCAGAGGCTCTTCAGCCCGCGCGGCGCGAGCCAGGTGCTCGCCGTGTTGCGGCTCTCGATCGGCGCCTCCTCGGACCAGCGGAGCAACAGCTTTTGCCAGTCGAGGCGCTCGACGCGGCCGCGACGGGTTCTATCCACCACGGCCTCGCGGTCGAGCATGCCGAGCAGGCGCGACACGTAGCCGGGATCGGTGCCGGCAGCTGCAGCGAGCTCACGCACGCCGATGGGTGGCGTCGAACCAGCGAGGGCACACACCACGCGCCCGGCCTTGGCCCCCCGCAGGGTGAAGCGGCGCTCCTCGGGCCACGGGTTGGAGGCGGCGCCGTTCGTCACAACGTAGAGCCCCGGCTCGTCGAGCACGATGCGCACGTTCCCGGTCTGGTCGGCGTAGCTCAGGCCCTCGTCTTCGAGGACCTCGCGGACGCTTCGCGAGAGGTACGGCGCTGCCACGAGCAGTGGGCGCTCCTTCGGGAGCTGCCTCGCCGCACGGGGATCGGGCCGCGAGAGCGCCGACACCGGGAGCTCGCCCGAACGCCCTTCCTTGGCGGTGAGGCGCAGCCGCGGAGTCCGAGAGGACGCGCCGACGAGCTCGGCGCCCCACCCGGGCGGGAGGCGCTCCTGCACCACGCGGGTGGCTTTGGTAATGAGGATGTTGTCCAATGTGGTCATGTTGCCCGCCTTGTGCAACACTGCCGATCCAAGCAACGATCGGCAAGAATCGTTGCCCATTCTAGCGCTGTTGTCCAATCCGTGCAACAAAGTTTATCCGGACAACGTTTGAGCGTTTCCGCTGGCAGGCACTGGATTTCAGTCGAGGTTGAGCAACTGCCCCCGTGGGTTGAGGCTGACGCGAGAAGCAGCCATGGAAAGAGTCCTTTCCCTGGCTGTCATGGAAGGAAACCCTTCTTTCCGAACTGACACTTCTTCGCCAACGACCTGCTGCGTACGCCCTTCCTCCCCTGCAGCTTGCGCAGCACCTTGTCCGGCAGGGGCTTGAGCAGCTCCGGGTTCTCGGCGATCGCGTTCTCGAGGCCGATCTCGTCGAACACGATGTCGACCTTGCGCGTGTCGGGGTTCCAGGTGGCGGCCCAGACGAAGGTGCGCACCCAGTAGTTGAGCTCGCCGCGCGGGAGCGACGGCCACAGATCTCTGTTTGACAGCAACTCGGTCCGCATGGAGGAGTAGCCCGAGGAGAAGGACGATGGCATCGAAGCGCGAAGCATGGTTGTCGCTCCTGCCGAGTGACCCCCGACCCGCGCTCCTCGCGAGCGAGGAGCCCTTCGCCCGCTTCGTGGCCATGACCGCCGTGCTCGGCAAGCCGCTGGACGACCCCGAGGTCCGT
>JBFYZW010000398.1:0-5333 GCA_041309305.1 Deltaproteobacteria bacterium
TCCCCGGCCGACCGGCCCGCAGGCGCCGGTGGCGCCCGGCGCACTGCCGACCGGCTACCCCGGCGGCGCGGCGTGGGAGGGGGCGCCGCAGCAGGTGCCCTGGCAACAACCGAGCGGCAACTGGCAGATGCAACCGGGCGGCGCGGCGCCCGAGCTCGACGACTATCCGGTGCGCCGGGGCGGCAAGGGCAAGTGGGTCGTCCTGGCGCTCGTGCTCCTGATCGCCGGGGCCGGCGCAGGAACCTACGTCCTGCGTCCCGATCTGGTCGACCGCTGGCTCGGGCGTGGAGTGAACGAGCTGGCGGTCAACCACGTCAAGATCGGCTACACCGAGCTGCAACGCGACTCCTACGCCGCGATCGACGCGGCGATCGACAACTTCGAGAAGGCGATCGCGCTGGGCGGGGACTACGCCGACGCCAAGGCGGGCCTGGCCGAGGCCGAGCTGGCCCGCGCCGAGTACCTGAAGGAGGAGGCCGACGAGCTGACCGCCCAGCTCGACAAGCTGACCGACGTCGAGCTCGAGCGGGCCAAGGCGGCGATCGAGGCCAAGCGGCGCGAGGTGTCACTGCGCAGCGACCGGGCCTTCACCCTGGCCAAGGAGGCGTTGACCCTCGACCCGACCGGCCTGGCGGGCAACCGGGCGATGGCCGACTACTACCGCTTCAAGAACGCCGCCGAGCAGATGCGCCCGCTGCTCGACAAGGCCCGGGCGGCGAGCCCCGGCGATCCCCGGGTCGCCTACGTCCTCGGCTCGAGCCTGATTGGCGATCCGACGCTCGCCGACCGCGCGCTGCGCTATTTCGATGAGGCGCTCGAGGGCGCCCCCGAGATGCAGCGGGCACGCTACCGCCTGGCGCGCCTCTACGCGGCGCAGAACAACCCGGACAAGGCCAAGACCCTGATCGAGTTGATCCTCAAGGCGGTGCCGGACCACGAGCGCGCCAAGGCGCTGCAGACGGCGCTCGCTCCGCCGGCGCCGCCGCCGGTCGAGCCCGCCCCGGTCGAAGAGAAGGCCCCGACCCTCGAGCAGCTGCTCGCCCAGGCGGACCGGCTGCGCAACAGCGACCGGGCCGGCAAGGCGCTCAAGCTCTACGAGCAGGCTCAGGAGCTCGAGCCCGAGGACCCGGACATCTTCGTCGGCATCGGCTGGTGCTACGTCGACCTCGAGCAACCGGCGGCGGCGATCAGCTCGTTCAAGAACGCGCTGCGCCTGGCGCCGCGGCTGTCCGACGCGCACTTCGGACTCGCCGAGGCGTACCGCAACAAGGGCGACAAGGCGAACGCGGCCAAGCACTACCGGGAGTTCCTCGACATCCTGCCCTCCGGCGAAGATGCCGAGGTCGCCCGGCGCATGCTCGAGCAGCTCAAGTAGATGAGCGATCCGCCGACCATCGATCGCCAGCTCGTCGAGCAGATCGCCGCGCTGGCGCAGCTCGCGCTCACCGAGGAGGAGATCACGGTGATGCGCGCCGAGCTGACCCAGATCCTCGCCTACGTCGCGACGCTGAACGAGGTCGAAACCACCGACGTCGCCGCGACCCGGCGCGCGATCCCGCTCGCGCAGCTGTGGCGCGACGATCAGCCTCGCCCCGGCCTGGCGACCGCGCTCGGGTTGCAGGCCGCGCCTGAACCACTCGGCGACGCCTTCGGCGTCCCGCGGCCGATCGATTAGCGCATGGCGCCGGCACCCGGCCCCACCGTCGCCGCCCTCGGCCGCGCGCTCGGTGACGGGCGGACGACCAGCGTCGCGGCGACCCGCGCGTGCCTGGCGCAGGCTGCCGCGACGACAGCGCTCGGGGCCTTCCTCCACCTCGACGCGGAGGGCGCGCTGGCCCAGGCCGAGGCCGCTGACCAGCGCCGTCGCCGCAGCGAGGCACGCGGCCCGCTCGACGGGGTGCCGCTGGCGTTGAAGGACAACCTGGCGGTCGCCGGCCTGCCGCTCACCTGCGGCTCCCGGCTGCTCGACGGCTACGTCGTGCCCTACGACGCGACCGTGACCGCGGCGCTGCGACAGGGAGGCGCCGTGCTGCTCGGCAAGACGAGCCTGGACGAGTTCGGCATGGGTTCCTCGACCGAGCGCTGCGCCTTCGGCCCGGCGCGCAACCCCTGGGCGGAGGACCGCGTGCCCGGCGGCTCCTCGGGCGGCTCGGCAGTCGCGGTGGCCTGCGGCGCGGCCGCGGCGGCGCTCGGCAGCGACACCGGCGGCTCGTTGCGTCAGCCGGCCGCCTTCTGCGGTCTGGTCGGCCTCAAGCCCACCTACGGCCGGGTCTCGCGCTACGGCCTGGTCGCGCTGGCCAGCTCGCTCGACCAGGTCGGCCCGTTGACCCACGACGTGACCGACGCCGCGCTGGTCTTGCAGGCGATCGCCGGCTTCGACGAGCGTGACTCGACCTCGGCCGCGCGCGAGGTCCCGGACTACCTCGCCGAGCTCGAGACGGGGGTCGAGGGATTACGACTCGGCGTGCCGCGCGAGTATCGCGGCGCCCTCGACCCGGCGGTGCAAGCGGCCGTCGCTGACGCGCTCGACCGCTACCGCCAGCTCGGCGCCGAGGTGGTCGAGGTCAGCCTGCCGCACACCGCCTACGCGGTGGCCTGCTACTACGTCCTGTGCACCGCCGAGGCGTCGAGCAACCTGGCCCGCTACGACGGCGTCCGCTACGGGCGGCGCGGCGACGCGCCGACGTTGGCCGGCATGTATCGGGCGACGCGCAGCCGCGGCTTCGGGGCCGAGGTCAAACGGCGAATCCTGCTCGGCACCTTCGCGCTGTCGGCCGGCTACTACGACGCCTACTATCAGACCGCCCAGCGGGTGCGCACGCTCATCGCCGACGACTTCGCGCGCGCGCTGAGCGACGTCGACCTGCTGCTCACCCCGACCACGCCGACCACGGCCTTCCGGCTGGGCGAGAAGACCGTCGACCCGCTGGCGATGTACCTCGGTGACGTCTTCACCGTCGGCGCCAGCCTCGCCGGCCTGCCGGCCCTGTCGCTGCCCTGGGGACGCGACGCCGACGGCCTGCCGATCGGCGTGCAGCTGATCGCCGGCGCGTGGCAGGAGGCGCTGCTCCTGCGCGCCGCGCGCGCCGGTGAACGACGAGGGGACGGCTGAGCATGGCCTGGGAGGCGGTGATCGGGCTCGAGGTGCACGCGCAGCTGGCGACGCGCAGCAAGCTGTTCTGCTCCTGCCCCACCACCTTCGGGGCGCCGCCGAACAGCCAGACCTGCGCGGTCTGCCTCGGCCTGCCCGGGGTGCTGCCGGTGCTCAACCGGCAGGCGATCCTCCTCGCCGTCCGGGCGGCGACCGCGCTCGGCTGCCGCCTCGAGCCGCACAGCGAGTTCGCGCGCAAGAACTACTTCTACCCCGATCTGCCCAAGGGCTATCAGATCAGCCAGTACGACCAACCCTACGCCCGCGGCGGCGCGATCCTGGTCGATGACGGCGCGACGGCGCGGTCGGTCGAGCTGATCCGCATCCACATCGAGGAGGACGCCGGCAAGACCATCCACGGCGAAGGCCACGATGGGCGACGCTCGCGGGTCGACTTCAACCGCGGTGGCGTGCCGTTGATCGAGATCGTCACCGCCCCGGTGCTGCGCTCTGGCGCCGAGGCCGCGGCGACGATGCGGGCGCTGCGCCAGTTGCTCCGCTACCTCGAGGTCTGCGACGGCAACCTCGAGCAGGGCAGCCTGCGCTGCGACGCCAACGTCTCACTCCGCCCGGCCGGCGCGACGACCCTGGGCACGCGCGCTGAGCTGAAGAACCTCAACTCGTTCCGCTTCGTCGAACAGGCGGTCGACTTCGAGATCGAGCGACAGACCCAGATCCTCGACCGCGGCGACGTCGTCGTCCAACAGACCCGGCACTACGATCCCGGAACGCGCCAGACCCGGGCGATGCGCACCAAGGAGGAGGCGCACGACTACCGCTACTTCCCCGAGCCGGACCTCCCACCGCTCGAGCTGCCGCCGGCGCTGCTGACCGACGTCGCCGCGACCCTCCCCGAGCTGCCGCCGGCCAGGCGGCGGCGCTACGCGCTGGCCTACGACCTGCCGGCCGACGCCGCCGCCCTGCTCACCGAGGAGCCGGAGACCGCCCGCTGGTTCGAGGAGGCGCTCGCGGTGCACGCCAACCCCAAGGCGCTGGCCAACTGGATGCTCAACGAGCTCGGCGGCTTGACCCGCGGCCAACCCCTCGCCGAGCTGCGCGTCACGCCACGGCGGCTCGCCGAGCTGATCGCGTTGATCGACGCCGGGACGATCTCCGGCCCGATCGCCAAACAGCTGCTGGTCCAGATGCTCGCCGACGGCGCCGATCCGGCGAGGTTGGTCGCCGAGCAGGGCCTGGCCCAGGTCAACGACGACGCGGCGGTCACGGCGCTGGTCGATGAGGTGCTGGCCGCGAACCCCGACTCGGTGCGCGCCATCGCTGCCGGCAAGGAGAAGGCCTTCGGCTTCCTCGTCGGCCAGGTGATGCGGCGCAGCGGCGGGAAGGCGAACCCAAAGCTGGTCAACCGCCTGCTGCGCGAGCGCCTCGACCGAGCTGGTACAGCTCCGGCCGGCGGTCGTTGAGCAGGTGGTTGGTCGGTGTCACCCACTTGTCACGCGCCGCCGCCAGATCGAGGGTCAGCGTGAGCACCCCTTCGCCCCGGCGGGGTAGCCGGCGCACGAGCTCGCCGCGCGGACCGACCACCTGGCTCCCGCCGGTGAAGCGGAGCAGCGCGCCAGCGCGCCGCTCGCTGCCGACCCGGTTGGCGGTCAACCCGA
This sequence comes from Deltaproteobacteria bacterium, assembly GCA_041309305.1. Classification (GTDB taxonomy): domain Bacteria; phylum Myxococcota; class XYA12-FULL-58-9; order XYA12-FULL-58-9; family XYA12-FULL-58-9; genus JBFYZW01. Next base: position 4,768 of record JBFYZW010000398.1, read on the forward strand.
CGACCCCGTTCTCGAAGCAGCGGCTCTGCATCACCCGCTGACCGTAGTCGAGCACCAGGTTGCTCGGGTGAGCGAGGACCTCCGCGCCGGCGAGCGCCAACGTGCGCGCCACCTCCGGGAAGGCATAGTCGAAGCAGATCATCGTACCGATCTTGACGCCGCGCACCGCGGTGACCAGCGGTGGCCGGTCGCCGGGATCGAAGACCTCTGCCTCGCGGGCGAAGAGGTGCAGCTTGCGATAGCAGGCGACGACGCCCCGCGCGCCGATGACCAGCGCCGAGTTGAACAGCCGGTCGCCGGCCCGCTCGGCGAAGCCGGTGATCACGCAGGCGCCCCGCTCTCGACACCACGCGGCGAGCGCCGCGACCGTCGCCGACTCGCCGGGCCGCTCGGCCAGCGCTCGCAGCTCGGCGCGGTCACGAAAGGCGTAGCCGGTGAAGGCGAGCTCGGGCAAGACGACCAGCTCGGCGCGAACGTGGCTCAGCCAGGCGAGCGCCCGGGCGCAGTTGCGCGCCGTCTGGCCGAAGCGCGGGTGGAGCTGGACCAGCGCGACGCGCAGCGTCGCA
>JBFYZW010000399.1:0-11521 GCA_041309305.1 Deltaproteobacteria bacterium
CCGACGCTCTTCCGATCAGCCGCCAGCGCGGCGACGCCCCCCCGCGCCGCCCCCTGGGCGAGCTGCTCGAGCAGCGCGTCGGCAGGCAGCTGCGCGCCGCCACGGCGCGTCAGCCAGGCGCCGAGGGCGAGCAGCAGGCCGGCGAGCAGCCCGGCGGCGATCAGGGCCTGGGTGAGAAGGCTTTTCGCCGCTCCCTGCTGGTCCTCGGAGCCGAAGCCGGTCAGGTCGGCTCCCAGCCACCACCGAATCGTCACCAGGCCGAGGATGAGCACCAGCGGCACGAGCAGCAGGGGGGAGCGGAGCAACGACGGCGAGCTCTTCTCGAGTGGGGGCACGAGCGCACTCCTCGACCAGGTCGCCCCGGTATAGCAGGGCCGAGGAGCGGGGACCAGGGGGCGCGCTCAGCGCTTCATGTCAAAGTCCATGCCCTCGCTCGGGCCGAAGAGATCGTCGCCGGCCGAGTTCTTGTCCTTGAGCGAGCCCTTGCCCTTGCTCATGTCGTCGAGCATCTTGTCCATCGCCTCGATCGACATGTCGGTCCCTTCGGCGACCAGCTTGTCGAGGGTCGCCTTGACCCGGCGAAGGCTCGCGGCCTCCGCCTCGATGTGCTTGCGGTCGATGCCCTTGAAGCGCGGATCGTTGACCAGGTCGGCGAAGTGATCGACCAGGCCGAACTGGCTTTGCGCCAGGTCGCCCAGGTCGGCGATCTGATCGGCGATGTCGGCGAGCTGCCGGTTGTAGGCCTTGATCTCGGCCAGCGCGCTCTGATCGCCGCTGCGCGCGCGCTGCTCGGCGCTCTTGCGCTTGCCCTCGATCGCCTGCTGCTCGCGGCGCAACTGCTCCAACGCGGCCTTGCGGGTCATCAGGCGGGCCTTGACCCGATCGACGATCCCGCGGCTGCCCTTGCGCAACCGCTCGCGCTTGGCCGCCTCCCAGGCCTCCCACTTGGCCTGCTCCTCGGCGTCGGTCGGCTCGGCGATGCCCTCCTCGTCGCCGGTGATCTCCTCGCCCGCGTCCACCTCGGCGTTCGGGTCGTCGGTGCCGACGCCGACCTTGCCGGCGGTGACGCGCACGCGGACCGAGCCGTCGTCGGCGACGGCGGTCTCGAACTCGGTGCCGCGCACGCCGCAGACCGCGTTCGGGGTGGCGACCTCGTAGTTCTCTTTGCCGCCGGTGGCCCGGCTGACCTTGCTCCACACCCGGCCGAAGAAGAGCAGCACCGAGCTCTTCTTGGCCTGGCGCTTGTTGCCCGACAGTCGGAGCGACGACTTCGGCCGGACTTTCAACAGCGAGCCGTCGGCGAAGGCGACCTCGGCCTCGCCATCGTCGCCGGTGCGGATCCCGGTGCCCGGCGCCAGGGTGGCGCCTGCCTTCGCCGGTGTCTCGGCGCCGGACGGCGGTTGAACCCAGACCTTGCCGCTGGCGGCGACCAGCTTGCCGCCGGCCTCGTCGGCGAGGCCGTCAACGGTCCACAGCATCGTTGCACCCAGCGCCACGACGTGCCACAGCTTCATCGGCTCACTCCGTGTTGGCGTTCGTTCCCGCCCCAAGAGTCCCACGCGGCCTCGCCCCGTGCTTGGGCCCGAGCGCATCACGTTCGACGGCACAGAGTCAATCCTATTCAGCGGTTGGGGGGAGCCTGGTCCTGGACGAAGCGTGAGACCAGCTGATAGATTCCGGCCGCGTCCACCACGGTCAGCGTCGTCCGGCCGAAGGTAATCGTATCTCCCACCTGCACCCTCATCGACTCGCCGGCCGGGACGGCCACGTCGTTCAGGCGCGTCCCGTTGCGCGAGCCGGCGTCGGTCAAGGTCAGCGTGTGGTCGCGGCTGACCCGGAAGTGGGCGTGCAGCTTCGACACCGAGCTGTCCGAGAGGACGACGTCGTTGTTGCGCGCCCGGCCGACGCTGATCCGCTCGGGCCACGGGTTGTGCGCCGCCTTCGCCAGCGCGAAGACGTCGTAGCGCGACAGCTCGGGCGAGAGCCGTAGCTCCTCCTCGGCCGCGAACCGCGCCACCTTCGCGGAGGAGACCGAGACCGTCTGGGTCTTGAAGGTCCAGCCGACGCTCGGGTTGTGGGCCGGCTTTTCGAGCAGGAGGAAGGCCTGCGGGTTGGCGTGGCAGAACTCGAGGAGAGTCTGCTGGCGCACCGGCATGACGAAGTCGTAGAGATGAGCCATGATCCCTGGCCCACCATCCTAGCAGCAAACGTCGGTTACTGCATGATCGTCAGCGGGATGCCCACCTTGAAGTCTTTGACCGAGTGGCGACGGAAGCGCAGGCCGCCGAGCGTTCGGCGCATGCACTGCTCGACGGCCGGGACCCCGAGCGCCGGCGAGAAGTCGATATCCGAGACCTTGCCGGTCGGCTGGATGACGATGTTGGCCACCACCTTGTTCGGTGCCCCGGCGACGCCGCTGAGCCCCTCGAGGCACTTGGCGATCCGCCCCGATTGACCCTGGATCGCCGCCTGGATCTCGCCGGCGCTGAGCGGCTTCTCGGTGCCCGCCGGCACGGGCGGCGGCGTGACCGGCGTCGTCGGCGGCGTCGGCGCCGACGCGCAGCTCTTCGGCGCCGGCAGCTCGACGCTGGCCTCGAACTTCGGGTCGCCGTGGGGGCGGAACTTGAGGCGCAGCAGCGTCTGCTCGATGCACGGACCGGCCTTGCCCAGCTCGTCCCGTGTTGGGGTGAGCGCGGCGCTGGCCACGCCGCCGGTCGACGGGATGACCAGCCGGGCCGAGAGCGCCTCCAGCCTGCGCAGCTTCGCTCCGCCCTGGACGACGCACTCACAGAAGCGCGTGCGCTCGGCGCTGACCGCGAGCTGCACCTCCTCGACGGTCAGGCGGTTGTCATTGGCGACCACGCCGTTTGACGGCGGCCGCGGCGGCGGGCGGATGCGGTCCAGGAAGCTGTCCTTGAACAGCAGGCCGACGACCGCGAGCAGCAGCACCGCCGACGCGCCGAGCGCGACGAGCGGGCCGAGCCGGCGCGGCGCCTTCGGGCGGGCGGTCAGCTCGCCGACCTCGACCAGGACCTCGTTGGCGGGGACGTCCAACTCGACGGTCAGGTTGTCGGGGTTCTCGGCGTCGACCAGCTTGGCGATGCTCTCGAAGAAATCCGGGTGGCTGTCGAAGAACCGCTTGGCGATGTTGGCGAACTCGTCGGCGGTGTTGGGGAAGATCGACTGGTTCAGCGCGTCATAGAAGTCGTCGGCGGTGCGGTAGCGGTTGTCGGGCAGGCGCGTCAGCGCGCCGCGCAGCGCCTGCTCGACCTCGGGCGGGACGTCGTCGCGGAACTGGCTGAGCGGCGGCACGCGGCACTCGGAGATCAGGCGGAAGGTGTCGATCTCGTCCGCGCCCTTGAACAGGCGCCGGGTGGCGAGCGACTCCCAGAGCAGGATGCCAGCGCAGAACAGGTCGACCCGCTGATCCGGTTGACCGCCGGTGAGTTGCTCCGGCGCGATGTAGCCGAGCTTGCCCTTGATCATCCCCGGGCTGGTGGTCGAGATCTCGTTGCGCGCCTTGGCGATGCCGAAGTCGGTGATCTTCACCCAGGCGTTGCGCGTCACCAGGATGTTCTGCGGGGTGATGTCGCGGTGCAGGACGTGCATCGGCTCGCCGGTCGGGCCGCGCAGGTCGTGCGCGTAGGCCAGGCCGCGCAGGACCTGCATCGTGATGTGCACCGCCACCTCGTAGGGCATGTGCATCTTGTCCCGGTGGCAGCGCTCGAGCAGGTGGCCGACGGTGACGCCGGGCACGAACTCCATCGCGATGTAGTACTCTTTGCCCTCGCGGCTGAGGTCGTAGACCTGGACGATGTTCGGATGATGGAGGAGGACGGTGAGCTTGGCCTCCTTGATCATCATCTCGACGAAGGCGCGATCCTCGGACAGATGCGGCAGCATCTTCTTGATCGCCACCTCGCGCTCAAAGCCCTCGACGCCGGCGATTTTGCCGTAGAAGATCTCGCCCATGCCGCCGACGGCGATGCGCTGCAGCAGCACGTACTTGCCCAACCGCTGCGGTCCGGTCTCGCGCTTGGCGTTCGGGTCGGTGCTCAGGCGCAGGCGGGCGCCGCACAGGCAGCGGGCAGCCGGGTGCTTCTTGGCCTGCTCGTCGGGGATCTGGAAGCTGCGGTTGCAGCTGTTACAGATGATCTCCACGCGACTGTGCCACCCTCTGCTGCGGTTCTGCCACAAGGGCCCCGGTGCTGTCCATGCGCGATCCTATCAAGGATCGCGGCCTGCGACGCAAGTCGCGCGCGATGGATCGCGCGCCTGTGTGGGCGGAGGTGGTCAGCGACGGGTGACCGAGCGCACGTAGTAGCGCTCGACGCCGTCGGCCGAGAGGGTGCGGAAGACCAGCTGATTGCTCCCCTTGTCCAGCTTGATCGTCTCCTTGAACCGGCCGAGCTCGTCGAGATCGGCCTTGCGGCCGTTGACCGTCAGGGTCGCCCCGAGCCGCACCTCGCCGCGCGCGACGACCGACGCCGTCGTGACCACCTGCCCGTGGCGCGGCGTCTTGATCGCCAGATCCTCGATCGCGTTGTCGTAGGCGATCTGCAGCGTGTTCATCCGGCCGGTCTTGAGGTCCTTGCCCGCGTCGTCGAGCGCGATCTGGTGCCAGTAGTATTTGCCCTCCGGCAGCTCGCCCTCCTTGAAGGTCGCCTTCGGCTCGGCCACGGTCTTGTCGGCCAAGGGCGTCTCGAACTCGCCGTCTGGGTAGATCTTCAGCCGGTATTTGGTCGCCCCGCCGACCGCCTCCCAGAGGAAGGCCACCGCTGGCAAGGCCTTCTGGTAGTAGATCACGGTCTTCTCACCCGAATCGCGCACCGTGTTGCTGTGCTCGGGCTTGACGTCGGTGTCGGCCTTCTTCTCGATGGTCAAGACGCCCCGCACCCACTCGCCGCTGCCCTTGACCCGCCAGTAGTAGCGACCCGGCGGGATGCGATCCTGGACGAAGGTGTTGCCGGCCACCTGCTCGCGGAAGATCTGGCGCTCGAACGCCTTGTCGGCCGCGACCTCGAAGGTGTAGCTCTTCGCCCCTTCCTCAGCCGCCCAGTTGAACTCGATCGGCGGCACCTCGCCGGTGTAGTAGACGATCGAGCTCGAACGCGCCTTGAGGTCGAGGCGGGTGAAGGCGAGCGGCCTGGTCTCGCCGACCACCTTGCCCTGCTCGACCATCACCGATTGGCCAGCGTCGATCGTGGTGCCGTCGGAGAGGCGCACGCGACCGAAGCGGACCTTGATCTGCGCCTTGTTGCCGGCGCGCGCGTCGACCTCAACCGCCGCCTCCTTGAGACCCGGCTCGACCTTGATCGACACCCCGGCGACCTCGACCTCGTGGATCGCGCCGACCTTGGCGTCCTGCTGCAGGTGGATGATGACGTTGCCGATCGCCACCTGGTACTTGGCGCGATGGGCCTGGTCCGAGGTGCCGGCGCTGGCGAAGGTCATCTCGGTGCGCGGCGTCAGCTGCAGATCGGCGATCTCGCCGAACTGCACCTTGGTGCCCTGGCCTTTGCGGGTACGCACCGCGTCGCCGGGGCCGAGGACCTCGCGCTTGCGCGGTGACCGCCAGGCGTTCTCGCCGGCGCGTTTGACCTGCACCTGATTGGTGTTCTTGGCCAGCAGGATGAACTGCATCGGGTTCAGGACCAGGTCCTGATCACCCGCCGGCTTCGCGCCGCCGATCGGGATGACCAGGCCGCCGATGGTGAAGGTGTTGCCGGCGGTGACCACCTGACGGCCGGCGTCGGTGGTCAACGCGATCTCGCCGACCAGCACAGTGATGCCCTGCTCGGTTGATAGCTCGATCGACGAGGCCTGCGCGCCGAGCTCGGTGATGCCGAACGGGGTGCCAATGGCCAAGAGGACGCCCTGGCCCTTCGAGGTCATCTTGGCGCCGCCGCCGAGGATCACCGCGCCGAACTGGGCCGCGCTCTGGCCGGACTTGCGCACCACCAGGGTCGTGTTGGGGTTGAGGTCGAGGCTGTTGCCGCCCTGGAACTCGATCGTCGCCGTGCCGTCGGCGCCGGTCGCGACGAGGTTACCCTCGCGCAGGCCGAGATCGACGGCGGCTGGTTGGGCTTCGGCCGCCTCGTTGGTCCGCCAGGTCACGGCGCCGGCCAGGGCCTTGATCTGGGCCACCGGCGGGACCTCCGGCTCCGGGCAGCCGGTCACCAGGGCCAGGCCGGCCATCGCCAGGGACCAGAGGAGAGGACGGGCTGCGACGCGCATCATGGTCACCCCTGCGCCGTGGGCCGTCGCGCGGCCGGCGCAAGGGTCATTCTAGCGGTAATTACCGGCCGAGGAAAAGAATCGGCCGGCGATCGGGAAGCGAATTCCCGAGCAACGAACGGCCGGTTCAGCGCTTGGGCGCCATGTCGACGTTGAGGATCACCACGTCGCCGGCCCGGATCTCGATCTCCTTCTTCTGAGTCACGTACTTCTTGCCGGAGATCAGCACCTGGTAGCGGCCGGCCTTCACCGTCGCGGTGAACTTGCCCTCCTCGTCCGACTCGATCTTCTGGTTGAGGATCGGGATGAAGATCTGGCCCTTGGCGATCGGCTTGCCGTTGCGCGCGTCCTTCAAGCTGCCCTTGATCTCGCCGGTGGCCGCCTCACCGAGCGACTGGAGCTTGAACGGCAGGTTCTTGACCTCGCCGTCGGCGCCCTTCGGCACGGTCTGCTCGCTCGGCCGATAGCCCGGCGCCGCGGCGACGACCTTGATCAGGCCCTCGCCGGCCGGCAGCGGCCAGGAGGAGAAGTTGCCCGTCTTGTAGTCGACCGCGAGCGCGCTGCCCGAGACACCACTGAAGGTCACCGTCGCGTTGCTGATCGGATCGCCGCTGGTCTGGTCGAAGACGCCGCCGGTGATGGTGAACATCGGCGCCGGCTTGATCACTTCCTTCTCGACCTCCTTGACTACCTCTTTGACCGTGCCGCACCAGCCGTCGACGCAGGCCTGCCCGGTGGCGCACTGGCTGTCGATCGTGCACGCCGCCGGACCGCCGGTGGCGACCTCGCGCGGCGGGTTGAGGTGGGCGACGACCTGGCCGAACAGCTCCCAGGGCGGGATACCGGCCATCGTGCTGTTGGCCTTGGCGACGCCACCGACGCCGAAGTCGCCGCCGACCTTCAGCTCGACGGCGTTCTCGCCGAACGGGAACCACTTCGCGCCCAGCGTCGCGCGCATCGGGCTGTCGCCGACCTCCGAGGCGATGTCGGCGGCGAACTCGGCGAACGGGCCGAGCCCCATCGTCTCACCGACGCGGAAGAAGGTGTCGACGCCGAGCCCGGCGACGATCGCGTTGCTCTGGTTGATGCCGGCGGTGAAGCGCTGCACCGGCAGGATCTCGCGCTTGAAGATCTTGTCGCTGTTGTCGAGCCGATAGCCGGCGTTGAGCGACAGGTTGAGCCACGAGATCGGCACGTACGACGCGGCGGCGTAGGCGGTCAGGACGAAGGCGCTGGCGTTCAGGCCGGTGCCCTTGGCCGAGGTCGGCGCGGTGAAGACCAGCCCGCCGCCGACGCCGAGCTGGTGGCTGAGCGGGAAGCTGTACTTGAGGCCGATGGTCGGGTCGCCGAGGTTCTGGGTCGTGTTCGGCTCGAAGGCGTCGTTGCGGTTCGAGACCGTGGACTGGCGCAGCCAGATCTCCAGGTTGTCGATCGGTACGACGACCACCGTCAGGTGCTGGCCGTGCCGCTCGTCGGTGTCGCCGTTGGCGAACAGGTCGCTGGCCAGCGCGTAGTGGCCGCTGATCGACAGCAGGATATCGCCGGCCGGGTGTGCGACCGCAGCCTCGACCCGATGGCTGCCGCGGGTGCCGGCGGCCGAGGTCCCGACCGGCCAAGACAGACCCACGTCCGTCTTTCCGGTCGCGGCCGGCGCCGTGACGCTGACCGCCGGATCCTGAGCGGCGGCGGAGAGCGGTTGGAGGCTGAGCAGCGCGAGGGCGAGGACGATTGACGAGCTACGCATGGAGAGTGACTCCCCGATGAATGTGAGACGACCGCCCCAATCTCGCACCGGGCGGGAGGGAGTGTCAATCGGTCCCGTCAGGGGCGGAGCAGCTGCATCAGGCCGAGCTCGGCCAGCCGAGCTTCGGCGTAGGCGAGGAGGACCGCGTCCTTGATCCGCTCATTGTAGCTGTCGACCGCGGCGGCGACCATCGCGCGCGCCCGCGGTTCGGCGTCGGGCCGGATCCAGAAGGAGTCGCAGCGCGGGCTGTAGAACGCCTCGCGCCGGTCGGCGTGCAGCGCGTAGGGGAAGCGAGCGCAGGAGAGCGGCCAGTGGGGATACAACGTGCACTGGCCGGCCAGCGACAGCGCCGCGCAGGCGCCGAGCGTGGTCTGGCGCAGCACCGGGAAGCGCCGCCAGGCCTCGCTCGCCAGGTGGCGGCGCAGCGCCGGTCGGTCCTGCTGCTCCTCGGGCGCGAAGGTCGGCTTGTCGTGGGTCACGAGCTCCGTGCGGCCGAGGTCGATCAGGGTCGCCAGGTCGCGCAGGCGGAGCAGCACCGTCGAGCGCCGGCCGATGCAGCACAGGTCGGTGCAGGCGCTGCAGTCGTTGATCTTGCCCCGCGGTGCGAGCAGCCGCACCTGCCGGACGTCGAGCAGCTCGAGGCGCATCGTCCGGCGCAGGCGCAGGTAGCGGCCCAGGTCGGGGCGTTGCCACAGCGGCCGGGCGGTGACCTCGCGCCAGAGGGCGGCGAGGGCTTCGACGGTGGGGAGGCGCGCGGCAGCCCGGGTCATTCTCGAGCCGCCGCGCGCGCCGGGCCTACTTGGGAGAGACGGTGATCTGGATGCCGCGCAGCTTGGTGACGTCGTCGATCAGCTGGTCGAGCTCTTTGCCCAGCGTCTCGGCCCGCTGACGTACGCCGCCGTAGCCGCGCAGCTCGGCGACCTTGGGGCTGGTCGAGCAGTTGGCCGCCATGTAGCCCTCGTAGCCCTTGGCCCGCGCCTCGATGTTGCGCAGCTCGGCGAGCAGCTGCTCGTAGCGGGTCTTGAGGTTGCTGAGCTGCATGTTCTGCTGGTTCAACCGCGCCTGCAGGCGGTTCCACTCGCTGAACAGCGCGTAGCAGCGATCGATGGTCGACTGAGCCGTCTCACCCGGGACCTGGTTGTTGCAGTTCAGGTTGGTGTACTCGCTGCGCAGCGGCTCGATCGCGGCGCGCAGGCTGTTGGTCTCCGCCTGGCTCCTGCCGATGTCGGTCCGCACCACGGCGATCTCCTTCTCGACCGTGTCGGCCTGCGTCTTCAGGCTGGTGGCGAAGCCCTCGTACTGGGTGCAGCTCTCGCTCGCCGAGCAGTCCTTCTGGTACTGGCCGGTCACCGTCTTCACCCGGTGGTCCCACTTCTTGATCTTGTTGGCCAGGTCGCTCTTCTGGCGGTTGAGGTCGTCGATGCGGCGCTGCAGCTGCACCAACTCGGCCTCGACGCCGGCGAGGTTGGCCTTCATGCCCTCGAGGCGGCTCTTCTCCTGCTCGAGGTAGCTCTTCATCGAGTTGCAGCGCGCGGTGTTGTCCACCGGCGGCGGCGGCGGCGGCGGGTCCTTCTTCTCGTGTCCGGGCGGTGAGCCCGGCCGGCCGCGCGGGATGGCGCGCGGTTGGGCGAAGGCCGAGCCGGCGAGGGCCAGGGTCATCAACAGCGCCGAGGCGGTGGCAATGCGTCGCATGAGATTCCTCCGTGGTGAGTGATTCTCGAATCGATCAGCTCGTCGAGCCTCTCGTCGTTCCCCTCGTCTCGGGAGCGGCGGCCGCTCCACCGGCGCTGTGACGCGTGGGGGCGGATGCCCATTCACGCGGCGCCGATCATCCTCTCATCGCGGCGCATCAAACCCCACGGCTGGGCGATGGTCAAGCGCCGGCGCGGCCCAAACGGGGGGCGCGATTCGCGCACACCCCGTTTGCGGTTCGTCCTCGGGCGAGGCCGCTCTTTGGTGATCGGGAATCGTGACCGTTCGTTTAGCGGGGCAGGCGGCGCAGCTGTGCGTCGAGCCCCTGCAGCTTGAACAGCCGCGGGTGGCGGGCCCGGGCGCGCACCAGCAGCTGACGCGCCTGCTCCAGCTCCCCGGCCTGCTCGAAGGCCAGCGCCGCCAGCGCTACCAGCTCGATCGCCAGCGCGCCGTCCTGCTCGTGGCGCTTGATGATCTCGACCAGCCGCTCGCCGGCCTCGCGGCCGCGGCCGGCGCTCATCAGCAGGCCGGCGCCAGCGCGGGCGGCGTCGACCTCACTCAGGTTGCCGGCACGTACCTGGTCGCGCAGCGTCGCGAGCTGGGCCTCGACCTCGGCGCCCTTGCTCTCGACCAGCAACGCGGTGCGCTCGAGATCGTCGAGGAAGCCCTGCACCGCCGAGGCGTACATGCCGCGCGGCCAACGACGCAGGTAGGCCTCGGCGAAGCGCTCGAGGCACGGCCGGCGCTTGAGCATGAAGCAGGCGGTGACCCGGTAGTAGGTCAGGATCTCGCCCAGGTCAGTCCCGGCCGGCACGGTGATCGTCTTCGGGTCGACGCGCTCGAGCTCGTCGAGCAGCTGCGAGTACTCGTTGTTCGCCGCCTTGCGACCCAGCTCGTTCATCAGCGCCGTGTAGGCGGCGTAGTCCGGCGTCGCCGGCGCCGGCGGCGCGACGATCGTCGCCTCGCCGGCGGCGACGGTGACGTGGAAGAGGCCGCCGACCGAGGCGGCCATCATTCTGCTGAGCGACTCGGCGTCGGTCCCGCCGCGCGCGGTTGATCGCTCGAGCACCGCCGGCGCGCGTGTGTCCATCAGGCGGAGCGACAGCACCGCCTGGTCGCCGAGCTTGCCCAACTGGCCGGCGACCAGGAGCGGCGCGCCGAGCGCCCCGCCCAGCTCGGCGGCGCAGGCGACGTCGTCGCAGCCCATCGCGTCCTTCAGCTGCTCGACCCCGAGGACGGCGTTGAGATCGGCCGGGCCGAGCACCTCATAACGCTTGATCGCGTGGATCGCGGTCAAGATCATCTCGTCGAGCGAGCGCGCCGCGAGCTCGAGGCCGGCCTCGGTGCGCAGCGGCATCACCAGCAGCTTCTCGACCACGCGCGGCGGCTCGGGCGCCGTGGCCGGCGGCGGGCCGGCCGGCGGCGGGGGTGGAGCAGGTGTCGGGCTGGCGCAGGCGCCGAGGCCGAAGAGCAGGACCGGCAGGCATCGACCGAGCAGCGCGGTGAACATGCTGGTCTGTCTGCCGCGCCCACCGGTCGCTGTCAATTCGCCTCGGCCGACCCTCTCGGGTAGGCTGCCAGCGATGGCTCCCCTCACCCGTTCACGATGCCGGTATGTGATCGCTGGCGTCGCGGCGGCGCTGGTCGGTCTGCTGGCGCTGCCCGAGCCCGAGCCGCCGCTGCCGGCCCTCGGCCGCGGTCAGCCGTTCGCCTGGGACCGCGACGCTCTGTGGCGCGAGCTCGAGCGCCGCTTCCTCGCCGCGCGGCAACAGGGGTGTCCGGACGACCTGCCGGCGCGCGCGGCGGCGATCGCCGAGCGGCTCAGCGGGATCGCCGAGGACGCCCCGC
>JBFYZW010000400.1:0-7388 GCA_041309305.1 Deltaproteobacteria bacterium
CCGGGGCGGCGACAGGCGCCAGGGCGGGTACCAGATGAGCCGCCAGAGCGGCGGCTCGACCTCTGCGATGGACAGGACACGCAGCGCTCCGTGCCAGACGACCAGTAGATGGTCGTCGAGCACCGCGACGACCCGGCCGTCAGCGCCGAGCGTGACGCCGGCGTTGACGACGTACATCCCGGGCGCGCAGCGATCGCTCTCCGCCTCGGTGACGATCTCGACCAGCCCGACCGGCGGGCAACCGTCACGTCGTTCGGTGTCGATGAGCTCGAGATCGACGAAGGAGATCGCGCTCGGTTCGTCGAGCTCGCCGCGGTAGACCAGCTCGATGGCGTGGTCCTGGGCGACGACCTCGACCAGGCCGAGCTCGTGCCACAGCTCTTCGACCGAAATCGGCGGCGCGGCGACGAAGATCGACGCGCAGGCATCGAGCGGCGCGGTCTCGATCGCGGCGAAGCTCTCGCACTCCTCCGCAGCGAGCGCGACCCCGGGGGGCGCGCTGGCGAGGACGGAGATGACTGCGCTGGCGGCGGCAGCGCGGCTCGATCGCCGTCGCGTTGCCTTGGAGTCAGGCTTTCGCCTCCTCCCCGCCTCGACTACCGGGGTCGTCACCGACACGAAGCACCTCGCTGTGGATCTCTCTATTGTAGAGGATCAGCTCGGAAATGGAACCCGATCGGCCGATTTTTTTCGCGCGGCGTGGACCGCGCGCCGAAGCTGCGTCAGAACCAGACCTCGTACAACACCGCGCTCAGCGTGCCGATGACCGGCGCGCCCGGGTTGGTGCTCGCCTGACTGAGCTCGAGCACGCCGTCGCCGATGGCACCGAGGAGGGTGACGGTCGGCGGGCACTCGGTCTCGCCGGGGGGCGGCACACAATCGGGGGGCGGGAAGACGATGCGCAGGGCGTAGCCGGAGAGCTTCACCCAGTCGAAGGTCTGCGAGGTGCCGGGGACCAGCAGCGCCGGATTGATGACCATGTGGGCGATGTCGATGGTGTCCGGATCGCGAAAGGCGGCGACCTGGAGCACGTGCTCGCCGGTGCTGGCGTCGAGCCCGGCCAGCGCCGTCACCGCGTCGGGCACCGGCTCGGGAACGGCGCCGATGGTCAGTGACAACGTCGCGCTCCCCTGGCTGAACGGGTCGGCCATCCCCAGCGTCCCCCACGTGGTCGCGAACTCGCCGCTGATCGCGCCGAGAACGTCGACGCACCACGGGTCGCGCAGCGGCAGCGGCCAGACCGGCGGCGAGCCGACGCGGTGCGCCTCGATGGCGGCGCGGCGGCCGGCGATGAAGTCGCGCACCGCCTGCAGCGCCGCCTGGTTGCCGCTCTCGGCCGCGGCGCCAACATACGGGGTCAGCATCGCCGCCAGCCGCTCGAGCTCGGCGAGCAAAGCGACCTCGTCCCACGCGACCCCGAGCACCACATCGAGCGCACCGAAGTAGCGCGCCGGGTCGTGCAGGTAGAGCCGCCGCGCGAGCACCCCCTCGGCCCAGACCAACCACGGCGGCGTCTGTTCCTCCCACGGCAGCGTCCCGTCGTAGCTGGAGAGGATCGAATCGATCCCCCAGGGAATGAACCAGAGCTTGCCGGTCGCCGGATCGCTGTAGAGGTAGAAGTTGTTGGTGTTGCGCGCGTAGCCGTCGAGGTGTCCGACCAGGAACTCGGCCGCCCAGAAGGTGGCGAAGTGGTCGAGGTCGACGTGGTCCGCCAAAGCCGCCTCGAGCTCGGCGTCGGGCAGCTCGAGCACCGGGACGAGCGCCTCGATGTCGCTGCGATCCCCATCCAGCTCATTGGTCTTGCGCTGGAAGGTGTCGACCCACCCCGGCCGGAAGTCGCTCAGCGCTCCCTCGTACAGGTTGCCGCGTGCGTCGGCGAAGTGGCGGGCGAGGAAGGCCTTCTTGATCGCCTCGACGTGGGTGTAGACGCCCAGGTCCTCGCCGTTGACCGTGACGTGCGCGAAGCCGCAGCGTGGCGCCGGGAGCCCGGCGGCGGCGAAGACCCGGTAGCCGAGGCACTGCTTGACGTTCGACGGATCGGACTTGTTGTTGTTGAGCGTCAGGTTGTCGCTGCCGAACAGGCGCTGCCCGTCGACGTACTCGTCGAGCTTGAGCTTCAGCGACGGGCGGACGTTGTCGAGCGAACCGAAGAAGCCCTTCTTGCGCACGCCGATCGTCTCGACCAACTCGCCGTCGATGCGCACGTCGCCCGGGAAGTAGGTGAACGGACTGACCGGCGGCGAGAGGCAGGAGTTGCCGAGGATGTCCCATACGCTGCGCGATTGCTGGCGCAGCTCGGCCCAGTCGCCGGCGGCGAGCGTGATCTCGATCTCGAGGACGTGGTCGGGGCGGAAGAGCTGGGTGGTCAGATCGACGGCCGGCGGCACCACGTCGGCAGGCCCCTCGTCCAGGACCTCACCCGGCCCGCAGGCCGGCGCGAGCGCCGCAACCATGAGCGTCACGATCCGCGCGCGGCGCGCGCCGAGGGCCGGGAGGAGGAGCGGCTCGCTCACCCCACAGGTGTACCGCAACGCCGCGGCGCCGCAAGCAGGATCCCGACCAGCACCGGGAAGGCCACGCTCAGGCGGCCCAACGCGAGAACGGGTCGGCGCAGGCCGCGTTGTGCGCGGCGTGGGCGGCGAGCAACGGGCCGAGCTCGTGGGCCAGGAGCAGGCCCAGACGGAGCAGGCACTCGCCGAGCGGCGGCGTGCTGCGCCGCTGCGTCGCGACCACCCGGTCGCGCTGCGCACCGGTGAGCTTGCCCAGACGGACCGCCGCGTCGCCCAACCGTTCGCGTTCGAGCCGGCGCAGCTCCAGCTGCTCGACCTCCACCTTGCCGAGCAGCCCGAGGCCGACCGCCGTCGCGCCCCACGACCGCCGTTGCTGCTGCTGAGCGGCGAGGGCGGTGGCGATCGCCGCCCACGGCAGCCACCCGGTGAAGTAGAGGAACTCCCCGAACGGGAGCGGACGGGCCGGCAGCGCCGCGCTGCCCCAGGGAGCGGACGGCTGGCCGCCCTCGAGGTAGTGGGCCAGGGTGTCATGAGCCTGACGCAGCAGCTTGAACTGCTCGGTCAACAGCCGGCTGTCGCGCCCGAGCGTCGCGGCCCGATCCGGGTGGACCTGCAACGCACGCCGGTTGAACTCGACCTTGAGGTCAGCGGGTCGAAGCCGCGCCAGGGTCTCGGGGACCCTCGCTGGCTCGACACCGAACAGGACCACACAGGCGCGCGCAACGCCGAGTGGGGGTTTCATGGTGCCCTCCGATCTCGGCACCAGGATAGACAACCCCGGCTTGGCGGCCAAAAAACCCGCGGCGCAGGCCGATCATCGCGTCGGTCGCATCCCCAGGTAGCCGCCGAAGGAATCGCGGATGACCTCGTAGCCCTTCGGGATGAGCCGCGTCCCGCCGCTGCCGTGGAAGACCGTGCCGCCCTGGTCGATGTGGTTCTTCACCGCCGTCGGCACGTGGTAACCGTAGCCGGCGTACTTCCAGCCGTTGTGCGGCCCGTTGCTGTAGTTCGACATTGCGTCGCTGGCGCGGGTGCTCCCGGAGACCGTGTTGTAGTAGATCGGCATGGCCTGTCCTCTCCTGGCGCGTCGCGGCGCCGTTCGTCGTCCGTTGGTGCGTTCTCGCCTGAATTGTCGGACGGGGACGCGGGCTGGTTGTGGCGGCGTGGGACACGCGTCCCACGCCGTGGCGCAGCGTCGCCAGTGATGACTCGGCCTGCGAAAAGGACGTAGACTGTCCTCTGCCTGCCGCGAGGACAACCGGAGCCGGCGCCCCGCGATGAACGGCGGCGCACGAGGTCTCATCGATGGTGCCCACCGACTTCGCCGAACCCGACTGGAACGCGCCGCTCGACCTCGAGGAACGGCTGGCCCACGTGCCGGCCGACGCGATGAACAAGGGGATCGTGTTGATGGGCCCGGTGCACGAGGTCAAAGAGAAGACCGGCAAGCAGATCGGCCGCGGCGAATACGGGCTGTTCACCGACTACCCGGTCAAGGAGATGATCGAGATCATCCTCGAGGCCGCGCGGCTCTTGCACCCGGACGTGCCGATCCGCGAGGGGATCCGCCGCGTCGGTCGCGGGCTGTTCCCGCGGCTGCGCAGCAGCGCCGCCGGGCGCATGCTCTTCGCCCTCGCCGGCAACAACATCTTCTCCGCCGTCCGCCTGGTCGGCCGCGCCCACGCGCTCGGCAGCTGCACCCGCGCCAGCGCCAGCGTCGTCGACGAGCACACCATCCTGGTCGAGGTCCGAAACGCCTGGATCTTCCCGGAGAGCTACCAGGTCGGCATCTACGAGGGGGCGTTGCCGACGTACAACAAGACCGGCCGGGTCCTGGTACGCACGCGCTCGCTCAGCGAGATCGACCTGAAGCTCGTGCTCGATTGAAGGGTTCCCCGGTGACCATGACGACCACGCGACGCCCGGCCGAGGCCCCGCGAAGGGTGGCAGCGGCTCTCGCTGGAGGAATGCTCGCCATCGGCCTGGTCGTCCCCTCCGCGTGCTCGCGGAGCGGCTACGACGCCTGGTTGTCTCACGACGGCGGCCCGCCGGGTCGAGAAGCTGACAGCGCCACGGGCTCGGGCGGCGGCGCCGACGGCGACGCCGGCGGCCAAACCGGAGCCGACGGCGACGCCGAGGTGAGCGTCTCCCCGGGCGGCGAGTTCCTCTGGAGCCTGGCGATGCCGTCGATGACCAACCAGACGTACGCCAAGGGGCTCGCCATCGGAGGCGACGGTCGAGTGGTCATCGCCGGAATGTTGCAGCAAACGGTCGACTTCCTCTCGGACGAGCTGACCTCGGCGGGCAGCCCCGATATCTTCGTCGCCACCTACTCTGCGGCCGGCGTCCCAGAGTGGGCGAAGCGCTGGGGGGACATCGACGTCCAGGAAGCCGAGGGGCTCGCGGTCGATCCAGACGGCAACATCGTCTTCGTCGCGCGCTTCAGCGGCACGTTGGACCTCGGTCCCGGTCGAGCCTACCCGGCCACCGACGAGGACGCCGCCGTGGTCAACCTCGATCCGGCAGGCAGCGTCCGCTGGGCGGTGCACCTCGAGGCCGGCGACGTGAACTCCGCCACCGCCGTCGCCACCGACAGCGCCGGCAACGTCTTCGTCGGCGGGATGGTCGCGCAGGCGATCGACTTCGGCGGCGGCACGGTGTCGATCAGCGGCCAGACCTTCTACCTGGTCTCCTACGACAGCACGGGCGCCTACCGCTGGGTGATGCTCGTCCCGACCGGCGGCGGCGAGCTGGCCCGCATCGCGGTCGACGGCGCCGGCTATCCGTCGTTCGGGGGCCGTTTCGTGACCAGTATCGACCTCGGCGGCGGCCCGATCGCGAGCGCCGGGTCGCACGACCTGTTCGTCGGTCGCGCCGACGATGATGGCGGGTTACTCTGGGCCGATACGATCGGGAGCACCTCGCTCGATGATCTCGACAACCTGACGGTCTCCAACACGGGAGAGACCTACTGGGCCGCCACCTTCGTCTCGACGTTGACCGTCGGCGCGACGGAGCTCTCCCCGGTCGGCAGCATCGACATCGCGCTGGCCGGGTACGCGGCCACCGGTGAGGTGCTCTGGGCGACGTCCTACGGTGGGTCGGGCAGCGATATCCCGGCCGGGCTGGACTACCGCATGGGCGCCCTCCACATGGTGGGCTCGTCCACGGAGGGCATCGACTTCGGCGATACGGCCGTCGGCCCCGGGATCTTCCTCGCGACCTTCGCCAGCAGCGACGGCCGCCATCTGGCCGCTCGTGCCTGGTCGACGAGCGGCGTCCTGGTGCGCGAGGTCGCCCTCTCGAACGACGCGGCGATCGTGCTGACCGGCAGCTTCACCGACACCCTCGACTTCGGTGGTCCCATCTTGACCAGCGTCGGTCAATCCGATCCATTCCTGCTCAAGCTGACCCTCGAGTGACGCGCGACCGCGCGCGAGGCGTGCGCCGTCCCCGGGGTCAGTGGTATGTTTCGGACGTGATCCGATTCGCCCTGGTCGTCCCGCTGCTCACCGCCTCCGTCGCCGCCGCGACGCCACGCGAGACGATGGTCGTCGCGCTCGAGGCGCTCGGCCACGTGCCGACCACCCTGGCGCCGCTGACGCCCGACACCGCGGAGCTCGGGCTCGCTCAGCTCGGCCCCCCGCTGCACGAGGTCGGCGCGCTGTGGGGGCTGCACGTCGCCGAGCTCGGCGCCGACCTGCTGCTGCGCACCGGCTACCGCTTCGCCCGCGGCGCGCTCCCGGAGGGCAGCCGCATTGGCAGCGCGGTCGCCGAGCGGTACGGCCTCGACGCGGTGCCGCTCGGCCTCGGACTGCGCAGCCGGCTGCTACCGTTCCGCGTCCAGCTGTTGCTCGGCTTCGACGCCGGCGGCACGATCGTCCACGCCCGCTACACCCGCGCCGGGGGCGACGCGGTGCGCGGCGGTTGGAGCTGGACCTGGGAGGGGCGACTGCTCGCCGGCGCCGAGCTGGCTGTCTGGGAGTGGCTGTCGGCGGCGCTCTACGTCGAGGGCCGCCTCGGCCAGGCCTTGGTGGTCGAACGGGCGCCGGACATCGATCCGACCGGGATCGGCATCGGCCTCAGCCTCAGCGCCCGCTTCGCCCGCCCGACCGGCGCACCGGCGTCGGCCGAGCCGGGCACGCACGACGGCACCGACCTCAAGGAGTACAGCACCGTCGGACCGTCACGGCTCGACCAGGCCTTCGCGCTGATCCGCGAGGCGGACGAGAAGGCGAAGCGGCGCGACTTCATCGCCGCCGAGGACCTCTACCGCCGGGCGCTCGGCCTTCTGCCGCTCGACGCCGAGACGCAGCGCAACGTCGCCGCCCCGGTGCACGTCGACTGGGCCCGGACGCTGGTCGAGATCGGCCGCAGCGCCGACGCGCGAGCGGCGCTGCGCAAGGCCCTCGAGATCGCGCCCGACTTCGCCGCCGCGCGCCAGATGCTCGAGGGCCTCTGACCTCCGCTTCTCCGCGCGACCGGACGCAACCCTCGCTGCGCCAGGCCGATAACCGACGGCGGTTGTCTCGCCACGCGAGGTGTCCCATGCCTGAGCCAATCTCCCCCGTGCGCGTCCCCGTCGTCGCCCCGGGCTCTGCCCCGACGTCGGGCGGCAGCTCGGTGCCGCGCTTCGCCGACCCGGACCTCTGGTTCGCCACGCTGACCGACCACTACGCCTCGAACGCGTTGAAGTGGGGCATGTGGGCGAACATCCCGATGTCGGCGGCGTACTCCCTCGCGGCGAAGAACACCGAGCGCACCTGGCGGGTGTGGCAGGCGCTCGGCTGGTGTGACGGGCAAATCTGAGCGGGGGGTGAGGCCGCGATGAGCTGGGCCCTGCCGGCGGCGCTCGGCGCGCTCGTCCTGCTCTTCGCC
>JBFYZW010000401.1:0-8413 GCA_041309305.1 Deltaproteobacteria bacterium
CGGCGCCGCACTCGCCGCAGGAGCCGCCGCAGCCGTCCGGCCCGCACTGCTTGCCGGCGCAGGCGCACAGGTCGGCGGGCGGCACGCACTCCCCGGCTTCGCAAACCAGGCCCGGGCCGCACTGACCGGGTTGGCATTGCTTGGCCGACGGTGGGTCGTCACCGGCGCAGGCGCTGGCGTAGACGAGCAGGAGGGTGGTGAGGCAGGTTCTCATGCCTGCCGTTCTGCCAGAAGCGAAAGGCGTTGACCAGTCCAGCCGTTCGCGGACGACACGGACGGTCACGCTTCCCAATCACCAGAGCGCGGCCTCGCCCGAGGAAGAACCGCAAACGGGGTGTGCGCGAATCGCGCACCCCCGTTTGGGTCAGAGCGGGGTCTCGACCGGCGTCAGGTCCCCGGACTTGAGGACCGCCGCCTTGGCCGGGCACATCGCCAGCGACCGGCGGGCGAAGAACTGCGCGCCGCGCAGCTTGCCGGCCAGGAAGGTCGCCTCTTGATCCGTCTCGCACAGGGCGGCCATCGCCTTGAGGTCCATCGGGTTGACCCCTTTGGCCTGCGTGTGGGCCAACAACTGCGGCAGCGCGATGGTCGCCTGCTCGAGCAGCAGCCAACCGACGGCGACGTTGCCGAACAGATCGAGGAACGGCGTGGCGTTGACCAGCACGTGCACCGGCTTCTGCATGCCGACGGTGGCAAAGTGCATCGCGGCGTCGACCAGGGCCTGGATCGCGCCGCCGAGGAGCTTGATCTCGGCGCCGAGCACCGGGTTCTCGGCGTTGTCGGCGACCAGCTTGTTCATCCGCTGGATGAGCAGGCGGAAGCCCTCGCCGCCCTTCGCCGGCATCTTGCGGCCCATCAGGTCGAGGGCCTGGATGCCGTTGGTGCCCTCGTAGATCGAGGCGATCTTGGTGTCGCGCAGCAGCTGCTCGATGCCGTACTCGGTCAGGTAGCCGTAGCCGCCGAGGGTCTGCAGCGACAGCTCGGTGACGCGGAAGCCCTGGTCCGAGGCGTAGGCCTTGCACACCGGGGTGAGCAGCTCGAGGAAGGCCTGGTAGCGCTCGCGGTCCTCGGGCTTCTCGGCCGCGCGCGACAGGTCATAGAACATCGCGGTGCGCAGCAGCAGCGCGCGCGAGCCCTCGGCGATGGTCTTCTGCCACATCAGCATCTGGCGCACGTCCGGGTGGTTGAGGATCACCGCATCCTTGCCGGTGCGCAGGTCCTTGCCCTGCACCCGCTCGCGCGCGTAGGCGAGGGCGAGCTGGTAGGCGGCGTTGGCCAGCGCCGAGCCCTGCAGCCCGACCGAGATGCGCGCCTCGTTCATCATCTGGAACATCGCCGACATGCCCTTGTTCTCCTGCCCGAGCAGGAAACCACGGCACTTGCCTTCACCGCCGAAGATCAACGTGCAGGTCGGCGAGGCGTGGATGCCCATCTTGTGCTCGGTGCCGGAACAGACCACGTCGTTCGGCCCGGCGAGCGAGCCGTCCTCGTTGACCCAGACCTTCGGGACGAGGAAGAGCGACAGCCCCTTGGTCCCCTCCGGCGCGCCCTCGATGCGCGCCAGCACCGCATGACAGATGTTCTCGGTCATGTCGTGCTCGCCGGAGCTGATGAAGATCTTCTCCCCCTCGATGACGTAGTGGTCACCGACCTTCTTGGCCTTGGTGCGGCAGGCGCCGACATCGGAGCCGGCGCCGGCCTCGGTCAGGCACATCGTCCCAGCCCACTGGCCGGCGTACATCTTCTCGAGGAACAGCTTCTTCAGGTGGTCGTCGCCGAACGTCTCGACCAGGTGCGCCGCGCCGGTGGTGAGCAGCACGTTGAGACAGAAGGACAGACAGCCGCCGAAGAAGTAGTCGTTGGCGGCGAGGGTCAGCGAGTAGGGCATCCCCTGCCCGCCCCACTCCGGGCTGTGCGCCAGCCCCAGCCAGCCACCTTCGCAGAAGAGCTTGTAGGCCTCGTGGAACGCCGGCGGCAGCTTGACCGCCTTGGTCGCCGGGTCGAAACGGACGCCCTCCCGATCGCCGATCGCGTTCAATGGCCCGAGCTGCTCCTTCGCGAACGTGAACGCCCCGTCGAGGATCATGTTGACCGTGTCCCGGTCGAGGTCCTTGTACGCGGGCAGCCCGAAGAGCCGCTCGATGTGGCACTGGTCGAACAGGACGAACTTGATGTCGCGGGTGTCGGCGCGGAAGTCGGCCATGATCTTCTCCCGATGAGGTTGTTTTGCTGCCCTTTTTCCTATCACGCACTGCGGCATGACGCCAGCGACACAATGCGTCAACGGCGATTGGCCGCAGTGCCCAAGATCGGCGCAACCGATCGATGACAGGCGCCGATAACTACGATACTGGGTTTGGTGTGCCCGGCCGAGGATTGGGATACGCGAGCACCGACGGAAATGAGTGAGCCATGACCAGCAGCAACGGCATCCGCAACGACCCGACGCCTCTGTCCGTCAACGTCACCGAGGCGCCCGCCGAACCGCCGCCGACCGCGGCGCCGCCACCGACCGAGGCCCAGGGGCCGGCGGCGGTCACCGATGCGTACGTCGGCACCCAGCCACCCGCGGCCGGTACGCCGACCGAGCGGCCGAACCCGACGGCCGCGGAGCAGGCGCTGCAGACGCCGGGCGCCGTCCAGGGCCCGACCGGCCAGGGCCGGCTCGAGCCCGGTCGCTCGCAGATGGTCGAGGTGCTGCCAACCGACCGGACGATCACCGACGTCGTGACCCGGCACCTCGGTTACACACCGAACGCGGCCTACACGCGGATCGTGATGCAGATGAACCCGGCGCGGCCCGACGGCCAGCTGCCGCCCCACCTGACCCTGCCGACCCCCGAGCGCATGCTCGAGCGCGCGAGCTTCTCGGCCGAGCAGCGGGAGGTCCTGCGCACCGAGGCGAGCAAGTACGACTTCATCGTCCCGGCGGCCGGCCAGTCGTGGCACGAGTTGGTGCGCGCGCAGCTGCCGGGCGCCGCGTCGCTCGACGAGGACGCGCTCAACCTCCTGGTCGAGATGCTGCAGACCGCCAACCCGAGCCGGCTCGGCGGCGACATGCCGCCGGCGATCGTCGCGGTGCCCAAGAGCGACGGCCTCGGCGAGTGGGTGCGCGTGGTCCGCGAGAGCGAGCTGCACCGCCGCGCGCGGCCGCGGACGACCACCGACGACCAGCGCCGCATGGTGCGCCGGGTCGGCGGCGACATCGACAACCTCTCGACAGCGCCGACCGCCGGCGCCACCTTCGCGCTGCAACCGAACAGCGTCACCCGTGACGTGGTGCTCCAGGCCTACCGCGAGCGCATCACCCGCCAGGGGTTGACCGGCGCGGCGGCCGATCGCGAGTTCGCGCGCATCGCCTACGCGGTGCTGGCGGCGAACGACCTGACCCCGGGTCAGATGGCCAGCCCCGAGCGGCTCTACCTGCCCTCGGAGGAGCAGCTCGACGCGATCCTCGCCAACTTCGACGAGCGCGACAGCGCCGGCCGCGACGGCTTCGCCCGCCTCGATGCGTTGCGTCAGCAGCCGGCGCAGCGGCGCAGCGCCGAGCAGTGGGCGCAGCTGGTCGCCTGGAGCCGGATCCAGACCTGGGCCACCGGCACCGAGGCGCGCATTGGGCAGCTCGAGACGGCGCTGGCCAACGGCGCCGACCCGGCGACCCTGAGCGCCGTGGACCGCGAAGCGGCGCTGGCCGCGCTGGAGTCGTACGCCCACCAGCTGGCGCAGATCGAGGCGGCGCGCAACCCGATCGTCATCGGCATCCCGGGGCTGTTCGGCTTCGACATCTCGAAGTTCATCGCCGCCGCCCGGGTCTACACCGCCACCCACGGCGAGGACGTACGCCGCGACGGCGAGAGCGTCGTCGACTTCGCGCTGCGCACCTCCCGGCTGAGCACCCCCGAGGAGCTCGAGCTGCTCAAGCTCGAGGTCACCGCCGCGCAGCAGCGGCTCGGCCCGCGCTACGACGCGGTGATGAACTTCTTGCGCACCGCCCAGGTCGACAGCGCCTACGGCTCGGTCGACGCGCTGCGCGGTCGGGTCACCCTCCGGCTCGAGGTGGACGGCCAGCGCCTGACCCCCGACCAGGCGATCGCCGCGCTGTTCCCCGAGGCGAAGGTGCCCTACGACCTGCGCCAGATCCTGCTCGCCGAGGCCGCCCTGGCCGGCGACAAGACCTTCATGACCGTCGACGCGCCGGTGGCGTTGAACCAGATGGAGCGGACCAGCGAGGTCAGCTCGCCGACCAACACGCACCTGAGCCACCACGAGGCGGCCGAGGCCCAGCGACGGCTGGCGATGATGAAGGAGGCGCCGCAGCGGGTCGCCATCGACACGGCGTTGCCGCTCGACACCCCGGTGGAGGACATCGCCAAGCACCTGACCCGGGTCACCGAGCGCGCCGTCCGCCTCGATCGTTTCACCGCCGAGCAGCGCGCCGCGGTGCGCAAACAGATCAACGAGTTCGCCGCGGCCATCGACCGCTACCGCACCGACGCGCGCACCTTCCACGACAAGATCATGCTCACCGGCCAGTTCCTGATCCAGCAGCTCCAGTCCGGACGCCCGACCGGCGGCCCGCTGCCGAGCTTCTTGGCCCCGCGTCACTGAGGCCGGCTTCCAGTCGCTCCCCCCGTGAAGAGCAAACGCGCCTACGTCTGCCAGGAGTGCGGCCACCAGGAGCCCAAGTGGCTCGGCCGCTGCCCGGCGTGCGGGGCGTGGAGCACCCTGGTCGAGGAGACGCTCGCGCCCGCCGGCGCCGCACCGGCGCCGCGCGAGGCCCACGCGACGCTGCTGGCCGAGGTCGCCTCCGCCCGCGAAGCGCGTCGCAGCACCAACATCGCCGAGCTCGATCGCGTCCTCGGCGGCGGCCTGGTGGTCGGTGCCCTGGTGCTGGTCGGCGGTGACCCGGGCATCGGCAAGTCGACGCTCCTGCTCCAGGCGCTCGGTCGCATCGCCGCGAGCGGCCGGCGCTGCCTCTACGTCACCGCCGAAGAGTCGCTTGCCCAGGTGAAGCTGCGCGCCGAGCGGCTCGGCCTCAGCGCCGGTGAGCTCTACCTGCTCGCCGAGACCGCCTGGGAGACGATCGACGCCGCGCGGCGGGAGTGCCGGCCGGAGGTCATGGTCGTCGACTCGGTGCAGACCGTGGGCCTCGGCACGCTGGAGAGCGCGGTCGGCTCGGTGGCCCAGATCCGCGGCGTCACCGCCCAGCTGATGGCGCTGGCCAAGGGCGAGGGTACCGCTGTCTTCGTGGTCGGTCACGTGACCAAGGAGGGGACGATCGCCGGCCCGAAGGTCATGGAGCACATGGTCGACACGGTGCTCTACTTCGAGGGCGAGCGCAGCGGCCCGTACCGGCTGTTGCGCGCCCACAAGAACCGCTTCGGCTCGGTGGCCGAGCTGGGGGTCTTCGAGATGCGGGGCGACGGCCTGCACGGGGTCGACAACCCGTCGGAGCTGTTCCTCTCCCAGCGGGCCGACGGCCCCGGCTCGGTGGTGGTCACCTCGGTGGCCGGCAGCCGCCCGCTGCTGCTCGAGGTGCAGGCGCTCACCGCTCCGTGCCTGTACGGCTCGCCGCGGCGCATCAGCGTCGGCTTCGACCCCCAGCGCGTCGCGGTGCTCTGCGCCGTTCTCGACCGGCGGGCCAGCGTCGACGTGGGCAACCTCGACGTCTACGTCAACATCGCCGGCGGCGTGCGGGTCAGCGAGCCGGCCACCGACCTGGGCGTCGCGCTGGCGTTGGCCTCGACGCTGGTCGGACGGCCGATCGCCGCCGACACCGTGGTGGTCGGCGAGATCGGCCTGGCCGGCGAGGTGCGCGCCGTCGCGCAGCTCGGCGCGCGCATCCAGGAGGCCGAGACGCTCGGCTTCGCCCGTTGCCTGGTGCCGCAGATCGACCTCGAGCGCTGGCCGGGGCCCCGACCGGCGCTGCCGCTGGTCGGCGTGGCCGATCTACGTCAAGCCCTCGCGGTCACCCGGCTGGTCAGCTGAGCCCGCGCCGCTGTTGACTGCGCCGGCGCGAGCCCTCAGGATGATCGGGCATGGAAGAGCCCCGTCCGCTGGCCCGGCACCGCGTCGGGCGCGCCGCCGCGCGCGTCAAGGTCGGCCCCGCCCGACACGACGAACTGAGCGCGCTGGGCGCGATCTGGCGCGAGCTGATGGAGCTGCACGCCTCGACCGATCCCCGGTTCGCGCTCGCCGACGACGCCCTCGCCCGCTGGACCGCGATGGCGGAGGATCTGCTCGACCGCCAGCAGGGCTTCTTGCTCGCCGCGCGGGCGGGGAAGACGCCGGTCGGCTTCTGCCTGGGGTGGATCGCCCGCAACCCGCCGATCTACCGCGTGCCCGAGATCGGCTTCATCTCCGAGATCGCGGTCGCGCGCCGCCACCAGCGCCGCGGCGTCGGCCGGGCGTTGATCCGCGCGGCGGTGCGTTTCTTCCGCGCCCACGGGGTCGACGAGTTCCAGCTCTCCACCGCCGAGTGGAACGACGCCGCCTGCGCCTTCTGGCGCGCGCTCGGCGGCGAGCTGTTGCTGCTCCGCTACCGCTTCGCGCTCGACCACCCGCTGTGGCGCAACGAGGACGCTGATGAGTGACGCCGCCGACCGCCGCCAATTCCCACGCCGGCCCCTGAAGATGCTGGTGCAGTTCCGCATCGACAGCATGGCTGACTTCTTGCGTCACCACGCGGTCAACCTCTCAGCCGGCGGCATGTTCATCCGCACGGCGGAGCCGTTGCCGCAGGGCAGCATGGTCTACCTGCAGTTCCGCCTGCGCGACGGCGCGAAGCTGATCGAAGGGCTCGGCCGGGTCGTGCGGGTCAACCCGCCCGATCACCCGACGCCGGGCATGGGCGTCGAGTTCATCAATCTCGACCGTGACTCCCGACGGTTGATCGACGAGATCATCGCCGAGCGCTTGCTCGACGACGACGGCTGAGCGCCTCAGGCCTTCAAGCGGACGCTGCGTCGGCCCGAACGCTCCGGCCGCTGCGCCGCGGGAGGCGGGGGAGGCGCGGGCTCGGGCGCGCCGAGGCGACGCAAGGAGGCCAGCGCAATCGCCGCCTGCGCCGCGAGCGTCGCCTTGTCTGGTCGTTCGGTGCCGGTCAGCTGGTGGTGGACGACCCACCAGCTGAGCGTCGCGTCCGGGGACAACACCCCGCTCCAGCGCGCCTCGGCCAGCGCGCGGAGCAGCTCGGCGCCGCCGATCTCGACCGCGACCACGCCGAGCCGGCGCACGAGCTCCCCCAGGTGGGTCGCCGAAAGCCAGGCGGCGCTCGGCACCGACAGCACCGCCCCGGCGCGCGACTCGTGATCGGCGAGCGCTTGCACCTCGGCGACCGGGGCGCTGGTGCCCGGCAGCTGGACCAGCTCCTCCCCAGCCCAACGGACGAGCAGATGCGGCGCGACCAGCGCGCCGCCGACGCCGCCGAGCACGCTGCCGGGCAGGACGACCGTGACGCCGATCAGGCGCGACCCGACGGCGGCGAGGATCTGGCGCACGGTCTCGGCGGTCGCCTCGCCCAGGTTCGGCGACAGACGCACGACCACCGGCCCTGGGGCGGGCGGCGGTCGCCAGCCGGCCAGGCGGACGTCGCACAGCCCGGCGTCGATGCGCCCGAGATCGATGAGCTCGAAGCTCTCCTCCCCATCACCGTGGCGGAGGATCCCGACCGTGCGCTCGGCCTGATCGCGCTCGCGCGCCAGCGCCGGATCGGCGCGCCAGAAGTCGCGCGCCACGGCGTAAAGCGCGCTCTCGTCCAGCGCGCCGGGCCCGTCGGCAAAGTCCTCGCCGACTGACTCGGCGTGGGTCGCGGCCCATTCGCCGAGCACGGCGCGCAGCTCGCGGCAATAGGGCGACAAGCAATCGGTCAACACCGAGTCCCCGAGCCAGAGGACCAGCGGTCGGGTCGCCCAGCCCATCTCGGCCAGCCCCTGCAGCAGCTCGGCGCCGCGGCGGGCGCCCCGCTCGCGCGCCGCAGCGCCGGCGAGGGCGGCGTGGATCTGCAGCTCGGGCAGGTTGATCTCGCCGACCAGCAGCTCCACCAGCCGGTCAGCCGCGGTCGCGGTGGAGACCAGCGCGCGCGGCTCCAGCCCCCAGACGAAGGCCAGGTGGGCCATCACGCTCGAGACCAGCGCCGCCTCCTCCTCGTCCGCCGGCGCCGCCTCCTCACCGACGTCCGGAGGATCACCGGCCGCCGCCTCGGCCGCGGCGGCGAGTAACCGCTGGGCCTTGCTCGCCTCCCAGCGCAGCAGACACAGCGGAGCGAGCAGGTTGAGCAGCGCGTAGGGGAAGAAGCTGACCTCGACCACCAGCGTGCCGTCGCCGAGCACCCCCGCCGGCGCCAGCGGCGAGCTGACTGGCGTCGCCCCGAACGGCGCGAGGGCCGGCACCAGCCAGACGCGCCGCGCCCCGA
>JBFYZW010000402.1:0-8460 GCA_041309305.1 Deltaproteobacteria bacterium
GACGCTCTTCCGATCTCGAGCGCCGCGCGGGCGGCGAAGCTCGCCGCGCCGCCCAGGCGCACCGCGCCGCCGACGTGGTCGAGGGCGACGTGCCCGACGATCAGGATCGCCTGCTCCATCTGCCGGCCGAGCTACTCTGGCCTGCCGGGGCCGTCAAGGCAGGCGATGGGGCTTCTTGCGCCGCTGATTTTCCTGTTGCGGGGCGGCGGTCCTTTGGAGTACCGAGTGCCCAACTGCGAAAGGCCTGGGGCGTATGGACACCCTGCTCAGCTGGATCACCGGCGATCTGACCCCGGCGGCGCGCGTCTGGACGGCGCTCGGTCCGGCGGTGCTGCTCGCCGGCTACTTCGTCGTCGCGCTCTTGCTCTACCTGGTGCGCTACGCGCTGAAGGGGCCGTTCCACGACCCGGAGATGGAGTCGCGCGGCGAGAGCGTGCTGGCGAACATGTTCTTCCGCCTCTACTTCGCCTGGACGATCCGGCCGCTGTGGCTCGGGGTCTACCGCTCGGGCATCCCGCCGATGGCGGTGACCACGCTCTCGGTCCTCCTCGCCCTCGCCGCCGGCGTCTCGCTCGCCGCCGGCCGGTTCGCGCTCGGCGGCTGGCTCTACATCTTCTCCGGCATCTGCGATCTGATCGACGGCCGGCTGGCCCGGGCGCGCAACAAGGTGACCAAGGCCGGCGGGGCGCTCGACTCGATTCTCGACCGCTACGCCGACGCCGCGGTGCTCGGCGGCCTGGCGATCTACTACCGCGACACCTGGGTGATGGTGCCGACCCTGTTCGCGCTGGTCGGCTCGGCGCTGGTGCCCTACATCCGCGCCCGGGGCGAGGCGGCCGGCGTCTCGGTCAAAGAGGTCGGCGTGATGCAGCGCGCCGAGCGGATCCTCTACCTCGGCGTCGGCTGCGCGCTGAGCCCGATCCTCGAGGCGCTGCTCGTGCCCGAGGACCCCAAGCCGCTGCACCGCATCGCGGTGATCGGCATCATGCTGCTCGCCATTGCCACCCAGCTGACCGCGTTGCACCGGCTGTTCTTCGTCCTCACCGCGCTGTCGGAGACGAGCGGCGGCGCCTTCCTGCGTGAGCACAAAAAGCCCTTCATCCGCAACTCGATGTCGGCGCTGGTCGCGACGGTGTGCGACTTCACGCTCGTCAACGTCTTGGTGCTGGTCGTCGGCTTCGCCGCGCCGCTGGCCACCGCGTTCGGCTGCGTGCTGGGGGGCCTGGTCGACTTCAGCATCAACCGGGTGTGGACCTTCCACAGCACGGACCGGAAGCTGCCCCAGATGGGCCGCTATGCGTTCGTCAGCTTCACCAGCGCGCTGTTGAACTCGGGCGGGGTCGCGGTGCTGCTGCTCCTGCCGGACATCGACTTCCGCATCGCCTGGGGCGTCGTGCGCATCGCCGTCGCGGTGGCCTGGAACTATCCGCTGCACCGCGACTACGTCTTCGCGCCGCGCGACGGGGCGCCGGTGGTGAAGCAGGCCTGAGCCGGTTGGCAAACGACGCGCGGATCGCTACACTGGTCGGGTCAGGGGAGGGCGCGGGGCTGACGTTGGGCTTCTCGCTGCGCCTGTTGACCTACAACATCCGCAAGGGGCTCGGCGCCTCCGGCCGGCGTGTCTTCGACGTGGCGCCGATCGCTCGACAGCTCGCTTGCGAGCCGTGCGATCTGCTCCTCTGCCAGGAGGTCTTCCACGGCGCGGGCGTCGAGCAGAGCGCCGCGCTCGCTCGGACGCTGGCGCTGCACGCCGCCTACCTGCCGAACAAACAGCGGCGCATCGGTCACCACGGCAACGCCACCTTCAGCCGCTGGCCGGTCGAGGTGGTCGAGAACGTCGACCTGTCGCAGAATCGGCTCGAGCGGCGCGGCGCGCTCTACGTCCGCCTGCGGGTCGACGGCGCGCCGCTGCACCTGTTCAACGTGCACCTCAGCCTCAGCCACCGGCAGCGCGTCGCCCAGCTCCGCCTGATCGAGCGGGCGATCAACCAGCGGGCGGGCGAGCACGAGCCGGTGATCCTCGCCGGCGACTTCAACGACTGGCGTCGCCGCCTGGAGGCGCCGATCGCCGGCCGGCTGGCGATGCGCTCGGCCTTCGCGCTCGAGGCGGCGCCGCCGACGTGGCCGGCGCCACGGCCGCTGCTCCAGCTCGATCGCGTCTACGTGCGCAACCTCGACGTCCGCCGCGCCGCGCGCCTCGGCGGTGAGCCGTGGCGACAGCTCTCCGATCATCTGCCCCTCGTGGTTGAGCTCGAGCACGCCTGAGGATCCTCTCGCATTGACTTGCGCGCCGGCCCGCCCTAGTAAGGCGCCACGGAGTTTTGCCATGCCCCGCGTTTTGTCACGAGAAACCTGCCAGGCGATCGAGCAGCTCTTCCCTCGTTACCCGACGCGCCTGGCCGCCCTCATCCCGGCGCTGCACCTCAGCCAGGCTCAGGTCGGGCACATCTCGAATGACGTCGAGCTCGACCTCGCCGAGCTGCTCGACGTGCCGCCGAGCCGGGTGCACGAGGTCGCCACCTTCTATACGATGTTCCACACCGAGCCGGCCGGCCGGCACACGGTGCGCATCTGCCGCAATCTCTCCTGCCAGCTGCGCGGCGCCGAGCAGATCATGAAGCGGGCCAAGGAGCTGCTCGGGATCGACTTCGGCGAGACGACGGCGGACGGGCGGATCACCCTCGAGCACGAGGAGTGCCTCGCCGCCTGCGGCACCGGCCCGGCCTTGTGGTGCGACGACAACCTGGTCGAGAACCTGGACGAGAAGAAGCTCGAGACCTTCCTCGGGGGGCTGAAATGAGCGGCCACGCCTACGCGCCCGAGGGGTTCGAGACCACCCTGTCGAAGCGGTGGTTCGTCAAGGACGGTTTTCGTTACGACACCTACGTCGCCGACGGCGGCTACGAGGGGCTGCGCGCCGCCTTGAAGCTCGAGCCGGCCGAGGTGATCGAGACGGTGAAGAAGGCCAACCTGCGCGGCCGCGGCGGCGCGGGCTTCCCGGCCGGGGTCAAGTGGAGCTTCGTGCCCAAGGAGTCGGCCAAGCCCAAGTACATCGTCGTCAACGGGGACGAGTCGGAGCCGGGCACCTACAAGGACCGCTACGTGCTGGCCCGCGATCCGCACATGGCGATCGAGGGGGCGATCATCGCCGCCTACGCGATCGGCGCCCACCAGATCTACTTCTACCTGCGCGGCGAGTTCGGCCTGCCGTACCGGCGCCTGGTCGCGGCGATTGAGGAGGCCTACCAGAAGGGGATCCTCGGTCAGACGGTGCTGGGCAAGAGCTACCGCGTCGACGCCTGCGTGCACCGCGGCGCCGGCGCCTACATCTGCGGCGAGGAGACGGCGCTGCTCGAGAGCCTCGAGGGCAAGATCGGCCGCCCGCGCCTGAAGCCGCCGTTCCCGGCCGTGGTCGGCGCCTTCGGCGGGCCGACGGTGGTCAACAACGTCGAGACCCTCTCCTGCGTGCCGCTGATCTTCACCCGCGGCCTCGACTGGTTCTTGAAGCAGGGCTCGGAGAAGAACGGCGGCCCGAAGCTCATCTGCGTCTCCGGCCACGTCGCGCGCCCTGGCGTCTACGAGGTGCCGAACGGCTACCCGTGCAACAAGCTGCTCGAGCTGTGCGGCGGGGTGTGGCAGGGGCGTCAGCTCAAGGCGGTGATCCCGGGCGGCAGCTCGACGCCGGTGCTGGTGCCGCGGCCGTGCAAGGCGCTGGCGCCGCCGGACGCGCCGGAGAGCGCCTGGCCGCTCGAGACCGAGGTGCCGCTCGACTTCGACTGCGTCGGTCGCGCCGGCTCGATGTTCGGCAGCGCCGGAATGATGGTGCTCGATGATCGCACCTGCATGGTGCGCACGCTCGCCATCCTGGCCAACTTCTACGCCCACGAGTCGTGCGGTCAGTGCACCCCCTGCCGCGAGGGGACGGGCTGGAACGCCAAGATGCTCTGGCGGCTCGAGCGCGGCGAGGCCACCGAGACCGACATTCAGACGATCGACTCGGCCTCGGCGCACATGCTCGGCATGACCATCTGCCCGCTGGCCGACGCCTTCGCGATGCCGGCGCAGAGCTACCTGAGCAAGTTCGCCGACGAGTTCCGCGAGCACGTGACGCGCAAGGGCTGCTGGTTCCCACCGTTCGAGCTCGCGCCGCACGGTGACCCGTTCTGGGAGGACACCCCGCGATGAACGACGCCTCCTTCCTCGCCCGCGCCGGGCTCGACAGCCTCGGCGGCTGGTTGTTCTACGTCGCCGCCGCCGGCGCGGTGGCCAGCGCCCTGGCGGTGGTGCTGTCGCGCAGCCCGTTGCGCGCCGCGCTGTGGCTGATCGCGACCCTCTTGTGCGTCGCGCTGCTCTACCTCGGCCTCGACGCCTCCTTCGTCGCCGCGATGCAGGTGCTGGTCTACGCCGGCGCGATCATGGTCTTGTTCATCTTCGTGATCATGCTGCTCAACCTCGGCCCGGAGGGGATCGTCCGGCCGGCCTACCTGTCGGTGGCCAAGGCGCTCGGCGCGGTGGCGGCGGCCTACTTCACCTTCAAGGTCATCGCCTCGGTCGCCGGCGGGGCCGGCAAGCCGATCGACGGCTCGGTCAAGGCGATCGGCACCTTGCTGCTCACCGACTACCTGTTCGCCTTCGAGGCGGTCTCGGTGCTGCTGCTCACCGCCGTGGTCGGGGCGATCGTCCTGGGCCTCAGGAGGCTGACATGACCGGCGGCGCCATCGGTCCGATGCACTTCGTCTGGGTGGCGGCGCTGATCTTTGGCATCGGCGCGGTCGGGGCGATCGCCCGGCGCAGCGCGCTGATGATCCTGATGAGCGTCGAGCTGATGCTCAACGCCGCGAACCTGGTCTTCGTCGCCTACGCCAAGCAGTACGGGCACGCCGGCGGGCACGCGATCGCCTTTGTGGTCATGGCCGTGGCTGCCGCCGAGGCGGCGGTCGGCCTGGCCATCCTGATCGGCATCTTCCGCACCCGGCAGACCGCGGACGTCGACGAGCTCGACGCCTTGCGCGACGAGACCTGATCGGCCACCATCGACAACGCCCGGACGCGTGACCACCCTGAGCCCGGAGGAGGCGGTCGACCTTCCGATGACTCACCTGCGCCGAGATCCGATCCGGGGTCACTGGACCGTCATCGCGCCGGACCGCTCGCGCCGGCCGGACGAGTTCGTCGTCAGGGTCTCGGAGTCGGACAACGGTGAGCCGTGCCCGTTCTGCCCCGGCAACGAGGCGATGACCCCGCCGGAGATCGCCAGCGTCCGGCCGGACGCGTCGGCGCCGAACACCCCCGGCTGGCAGGTGCGGGTCGTCCCGAACCGCTACCCGGCGCTGTCGCTCGCCGATGCGCCGGACACGTCGCTCGTGCACGACGCCGGCGAGTTGTTCCGCGCCCACCCGGCGCTCGGCGTGCAGGAGATCGTCGTCGCCACCCCCGAGCATCACCGCCACGGCGCCGACTTGGGCGCCGACCATTGGGACACGGTGCTCGCCGCCTGCCAGGATCGGATGGACCAACTGGCGCGCGACCCGCGCATCAAGCAGGTGGTGCTGTTCGTCAACCACGGCGCGCGCGCCGGCGCGTCGCGCCACCACGCCCACCTGCAGATCATGGCCTTGCCGCTGCCCTCCAGCGCCGCCGGCCGCGAGCTGCTCAACGCGCGCAGCTACCGCCAGCGCCACGACCGCTGCCTCTTCTGCGAGGTCCTCTCACGTGAGCTCGCGGACGGCCGGCGGGTGGTGCGCGCCGACGACGTCGCGGTGACGCATGCGCCGTGGGCATCGCGCGTGCCGTTCGAGCTGTCGCTGACGCCGCGGGCCCATCACGCCTCGTTCCTGAAGGTCCCGCCGGCCGAGCGCCGGCGCGTCGCTGCACACCTGCGCCAGATCCTGCGCGGCCTCCGCCGCCTGTTCGGCGACCTGCCGTACAACTGGGTGCTGCACACCGTGCCGACCCAGGAGACCGACCCGCAGGTCTACCACTGGCACCTCGACGTCCTGCCGCGGCTCGGCCAGCAGGGCGGCTACGAGTGGGGCACCGGGGGCTTCATCAACCCGGTCGCGCCGGAGGAGGCCGCCGCGGCGCTGCGCGAGGTCTGGGAGTCGTGAGCGAGATCGTCAGCGCCGCGATCGAGCGCTACCTCGACGCGCTGCGGCCGACCGGCGATCCGCTGCAGGCGGAGATGGAGGCGCGCGCCGCGCGCGAGGGCTTCCCGATCGTCGGCGCGCAGGTCGGCGCGTTGCTCGCCTTGCTCGCCCGGCTCATCGGCGCGCGGCGGGTCTTCGAGCTCGGCTCCGGCTTCGGCTACTCGACCCTCTTCTTCGCCCGCGCCGTCGGCGCGGGCGGCGAGGTCGTGCACACCGACGGCTCGGCGGCGCTCTCGGCTGACGCGCGCAGCTACCTGACCCGCGCGGGGGTGGCCGCGCGGGTGCGCTTCGCGATCGGCTCGGCCCTCGAGCTGTTCGCCGCCGAGCCCGGGCCGTTCGACCTGGTCTTCTGCGACGTCGACAAGGAGGAGTACCCGCGCGTGCCGGAGTTGGCGCTCCCCCGGTTGCGCCCGGGCGGGCTACTCGTCTTCGACAACGCGCTGTGGCACGGCCGGGTGACCGCCGACCCGCCGGCCGACGCGGCGACCGCCGCGGTGCAGGCGTTGAACCGCCAGCTCGCCGACCACGCGGGGTTCGAGACGGTGATTCTGCCCCTGCGCGACGGCGTCTCGATTTCCCGCCGGCGTTGAACCGTCGCCGTCCGGCTCTCGCCGAAGCGGTGGACATCCGCTCGGGCCATCCAGTATCGTCACGCAGCCGCAGGAGGGGATACGATGACGCGCATCAGCGACCATGTGCAGGTCTTGGCCCGGCCCTTCGCACACGAGAGTGCCCGCGCGGTGCAGCGCAGCCTCGACGCGCTCGCGCACGAGCTCGGCGCGGCCGAGGGCGACGACGGCCTGGTCGACATCGGCGAGCACTCGCAGATCTGGTTGAAGCTCAAGACCGCGCGCAAGGCCGCGGCCCAGTACCAGAGCAGCCTCGGGGCGCTCGGCCAGCGCGGCGTGCTCGATCGCCAGGCGCTCACGGAGCAGACTCAGGCCCTCGAACGGGCGCTGCGGTTCCTGCAGCAGCTCGGTCTGGCGCAAGACGGCGCGGTGAGCCAGGGGCGCTTGACCGGCTACCGGCTGGCGCTGCGCGGCACCGAGCCGGTGGTCACCCCCGACGCGCGGCGCACCGCCTTCGTCACCAACCTCGGCGGCGGCGGTTACACCACCTACGTCCCGCGCCACCTGTTCGAGGGCCATCTCGGCCGGGACTACCGGGTCGACACGACGCCACGCGAGCGTCAGGTCAGCGGCACCGAGTTCGTCGACAGCGGGGTGACCTACCTCGACACCCGCACCGGCCGCGAGGCCCCGTTCGCCGAGGTCTACAACCAGGTCAAGCGCAGCCAGTTCGCGGCGGCGCGCCTGCAGACCGGCTCGCTCAGCCAGCCGGGGCCGCAGCGGCAACTGTCGGTGCTCGCGCTGGCGGCCGGACGGGGGGAGTTGCGCGCCGAGTCGTTTCGCGGCGTTGAGCTGCCGGCGATGCTCGGCGGCGGCCGACGGGACGTGCAGGGCGTTCGGCTGGTCTGGGTGTTGGCCGCGTCGCTGCGCGACAGCCAGGCCAGGGGCTTCGAGGCGTCGCGGGTGCGCGACTGGATGAGCCGCAACGACGTGCAGGCGGCGTCCGCCGCGGTGCTCGAGGCGATCGACGGCATCGAGGTGAGCGCCTACGACGGCTACCTCGGTCTGTTCTTGGCCGCCGGCCCGCGACCCGAGCTGTTGCGCCAGATGGTCGAGACCGGCGTGCTGGCGCTAAGCCACGACGAGGCCGGCCAGCAGGTCATCCCCGACTACCAGCTCAGGCAGGCGGGCGGCACCCTGGTGCGCAGCCCCTCCGGGCCGCTGGTGTTGCTCTACGATCCGCCGCTGGCCGCGGAGACTCTGCCTGGCGAGGCAACCCCCTACCGCTTCGGCGTCGACGGGGTCCGCTTCAAGCCGAAGGCGGGCCTCGCCCGGGTGAGCGCCGATGAGAGCCTCAGTCACGCGGGCAAGGATCTGCGCACCGGCGCCGGCCTCGACGCGGTCAGCGCGACGATCGAGCAGATCGTCGAGGCGACGTTGCTGCGCGGCGACCTCGACGGCGCGCTCGGCGTCTACGGGCCGGAGCTCGACCTCTTGGCCAACAAGCTGGAGAACCTCCTGGCCCAGAAGCGCCAGGAGCTGGGCGCCAGGCGCGCCGAGCTGACGCGGATCGAGTCGGGCAAGTCGTTCTTGGCCAGCCTCTGGTTCGACTCGGCGGACGAGAACCGCCTCGAGGACGAGGTCGGCGCTCTGCAGACCCTGATCGATCGCGCCGACGCGTTGCGCGGCGGCACCCAGCTGCTGCTCGCCGCGCTAGGCCCCGCCGGCGGCGCCAACGGCCCCGG
>JBFYZW010000403.1:0-4191 GCA_041309305.1 Deltaproteobacteria bacterium
GATCGACGCGCTCGGCGACGAGTACCGCGCCGCGCTGGCGGTGATGCTCGGCGCCGGCCACGAGCGGGCGCTGCTGCTCACCGCCGGCAAGGCGGTCGGCGCGCAGATCAACGAGCGCCTGGCGGTCGGCGCCTTCGACGACGACTGGCCGGCGACGCTCACCCGGCTGCGCGACGAGCGCGCCCGCCTCGAGGCCGAGCTGTTCGCGCTGCAGGGCGAACAGGAGGACCGCGCCCGCCGCATCGCCGACCTGGTGCGCGAGCTCGAGCTGGCGCTGGCGCCGCTCGCCGACTACCAGGCGGCGTTGATCGCCGAGCTCGAGATCGAGGCCGCCGGGCGCTACGTCATCGAATGGGAGTACCTGGTCCCCTGCGCCATCTGGCGGCCGGAGTACACCGCCGAGCTCGGCGGCCGCGGCCGCGAGGCCGAGGTCCGCTGGACCTCGGCCGGCACCGTCTGGCAGGCGACCGGGGAAGACTGGCACCAGGTGCAGCTCAGCTTCTCGACCGAGCGGCCGACGCTCGGCGCCGAGCTGCCCCTGCTCGACGACGACCGGCTGCGCGCCCGCGACAAGAGCGACGAGGAGAAGAAGACCATCGAGGTCACCTCGCGCGACGAGGTGATCGCCACGACCCAGAGCGCGCCGGCCAAGCGCGAGAGCGACACGCCGCCCGGCCTCGACGACGGCGGCGAGGCCCGCGCGTTCGTCGTCCCGAACCCGGTCGACGTGCCCAGCGACGGCCGGCCGCACCGCCTGATCTTCGAGGAGTGGTCGGCGCCGGCCGAGACCGAGCAGCTGTGCGTGCCCGAGAAGGCGCGCTACGTCTTTCTGCGCTCGTTGCAGACCAACCGCTCGCCGATGCCGCTTCTGGCCGGGCCGGTCGCCCTGATCCGCGACGGCGGCTTCGTCGGCCGCTCGCAGATCGCCTACGTCGCGGCGCAGGAGCGTTTCGCCTTGTCGTGGGGCTCGGAGGACGGGCTGATCGTGCTGCGCGACGTCGAGCGGCAGCACGAGGAGAAGGGGCTGCGCAAGCACCACCACCACGGCTTCGCCGTCCGCCTCTACCTGGCCAACCAGAGCGGCGAGCGGCAGCGGGTGACGATCGTCGAGCGCCTGCCGGTCGCGGAGCTCGACGCCATCGAGGTGAGCATCGACGAGAAGGGCACCACGCCCGGGTTCACCCGCAACGACCAGGGCCACCTGACCTGGGAGCGCGACCTCGGCCCCGGCGCCGAGGCCGAGCTGCGGCTCCGCTTCGCGGTCGTGATGCCGCAGAACGTGCAGTGGCGCGGGTAGACCTCGCCCGAGGCCTCGGACGAGGCGGGCCCCTGCCCGGCGCCGCCTGACCGACCGGCGGTGACTTTGACCGCCGTCCCCGGGCCGCTTATGCTGACCCGGTGTGGAGCCGGATCTTCGCCAAGCATGACCGCTCGGTCGACCCCGTGGTCGCCGAGATCCAACAGACCGAGGATGAGCTGCTGCGCCGGCTCGACTACGTCGACGCGCAGCTGCGCCGCGTGGCGCGCAAGCGCAACCAGTGGGACGTGGCGATGACCGTCGTCGACGCCGACGTCGCGCCGCTCGAGCCGCACGAGCGGGTGGTCGTCTGGTTCCGCTCGCTGGCCACCTGGCAGTGGTACGTGCTGCTCGGCGTCGCCGCGCTCGCCTTCCTCTGCATCATCGTCGCCATCGCCATGTGCGGCGGCCCAGGAGACCTCCGATGAGCCAGAGCCCACGCCGCGGTCCGCCGGGCGGCAGGCCGGAGACCGGCGCGCGCGACGCGAGCCCGTTCCGCCCCGGCGCGCCGGTCAGCCAGGCAGCGACCCCCCACGAGGTCGAGTCGACCGTCCCCGGCCTTCCCCCCTCGGTCGCGGTCGACCAGGCCAAGACCCTGGAGGTCAGCGCCGCCGAGCTGGCGGCGATGGCCGGGGGAGGAGCGCCGCGGAGCACCCAGCCGTTCACCCGCGAGGCGAAGAGACCCGCCGACGAGGCCCCGGCCCCCCGGCCGGCGGCCGAGCCGAGCCCCGGGGCGCTCACCCAGCTCGGCGGCCAAATCGAGGAGCTCCGGCGCATCGTCGAGGCCACGGCGCGCGAGCGGCAGGAGCTGCTCGACGAGGCCCGGGCGGTCAACCGCAACTTCCAGAAGCTGCTCGACAAGGCGATCGCCGAGCGCGACGGCCTGGCCAAGGAGCTCGGTGACACGCGCGGCCAGTACGCCAACGACGTACGCAAGCAGGCGCAGGCGTTCACCGAGTTGCAGCGCGACCTCGAGCGCGAGCGGCGCGAGATGGAGCGCAAGCTGCGCGACGCCGAGGAGCGGGCGCAGAAGGCCGAGGAGAAGGCGGGCGAGCTGGAGAAGCGGCTCGCCGGGGCCCTCGCCTCCCGCGACCGGGTCGCCGCCCGGGTCCAGCAGGTCGAGAACAACCTCGAGGCGACGATCCTCCCGCTGCGCGAGGAGCTCGAGCAGGCGCGCGCCGCCGAGGCCAGGGCGCGCATCGAGCTCGACGGGGCCCGGCGCGAGATCGGCGCGCTGAAGCTTTTGGCCGGCCCGCCGCCCCGGTGACCACGATGGAGCGCCTGACCGACGCCGCGGCCATGCGCGCCTGGGCCCGGCGCGAAGCCGCGGCCGGCCGTCGGATCGTGCTCGTCCCGACGATGGGCTTTCTGCACGACGGACACCTCGCCCTCGTCCGCGCCGCGCGCGCCCACGGCGAGCGGGTCGTGGTCTCGATCTTCGTCAACCCCACCCAGTTTGGACCCGCCGAGGATCTGGCCGCCTATCCCCGCGATCTAGAACGCGATCTGGCGCTGCTGGCCCCTTTGGGCGTCGATGCGGTCTTCACGCCGGCGCCAGCCGACCTCTACCCGCCCGGCTTCGACACCTTCGTCGTCCCGGGCAAGCTCGCCGCGCCGCTGTGCGGCGCTCGCCGGCCGGGGCACTTCCGAGGGGTCGCCACCGTGGTGCTGATCCTCTTCCGACTCACCGGCTGCGCCGCCGCGGTCTTCGGCGAGAAGGACTACCAGCAGCTCGCGGTCATCCGCCGGATGACCGCCGACCTGCAGCTCGGGGTCGAGATCGTCGCCCACCCGACGGTGCGCGAGCCGGACGGCCTGGCGATGAGCTCGCGCAACAGCTATCTCTCCGCCGACGAGCGCCGGCTGGCCACCCTGGTCCCGCGCCTCCTCGAGCGGATCGCCGGCGAGCTGGCCTCAGGCACGCGACGCGTGCCGGACCTGCTCTCCGCCGGCCATGCCGCCCTCCCCGACCGCCCCGAGCTCCGGCTCGACTACCTCGAGATCGTCGACGCCGAGACCCTCGAGCCGCTCACCACGGTCGACCGGCCGGCGGTCGCCGCCGTCGCGCTCGTCGTCGGCACGACGCGCCTCATCGACAACCGGCGCCTCATTCCATAGACAGCCCGGTTTTTGTTTACAAACGACGGGAGCTGCGCGATAACGGCGGCGCGCCGAGCGCGCGATAGGTGCCCCGATGGATGATCTCTCCTCCCGCCGCAAGCTGATGGACGAGTACCGCCGCCTCTACGGTGTCCGGGTGAAGCTGGACATCGCCCGCGCCATCCGCTCGGCCCCCCACCTCGACCCCGCGCTCGGCCAGAAGGCCTTCGCCGAGCTCGCCGACACCGCCAAGGTCGACCGGCTGGTCCGCGATCTGGCCTACGACGAGACCGTCGCCGCGGTCCGCCGCGGCGAGACGCCGGCCGCGGCCCTGCTCCTCCTCGCCGGCTTTCAGCCCAACCCGCAGGGGGTCGGCTGAGCCACATGGTGTTCTCGCGACGCCCAAGCTAAATCGATTTGTTTTCCAATAGGTACAGGAGGCTACTCGGCGCGTGCCTGGCCGCCGCGCCGCTCGTCCTCGCCCCGGGCGACGCCTCGGGACACAAGCTGAACAAGTCGTTCATCGACCTCCTCGCAACCCCCGCCGGCGCCGAGGTCATCTTCGACTTCGACACCGCCGACCTCGAGGAAGCCCTGCTCGGCCGGCTCGACGGCGACGGCTCCGGCCAGGCCGAGGAGGCCGAGGCCGAGCGGCACCGGGCCCTGCTCGATCACCTGGCCGGGGCCGGCCTCCTGCTCGAGCGTGGCGGTGAGCCCTGCACCGCGAGCCTGGCGGCGCCGCTCGGCTTCTCCGACGGCATGGTCCGCGCCCGCCTGCGCTTCGCCTGCCCCGC
>JBFYZW010000404.1:0-22988 GCA_041309305.1 Deltaproteobacteria bacterium
CGGCGGATCACGGTAGACCAGCAGCACGACGAAGAAGGCGACCACCGAGGCGCCCATCGCGACGCCGAAGATGAGGCTCAGGTTCTGGTAGACCTCGCGGACGAAGTAGGCCACCACCCGCCCGACCACCGAGCCGATGTTGATCACCATATAGAAGATGGCGAACGCCAGCGTCGCGCGGCCGGCGTGGGTCTTCTGCACCGTACCGCTGATGCAGGGCTTGATCACCGAGCCGCCCAGGCCGATCAACAGCACGGCGACCACGACCGGGACGACCAGCTCGGCGGTGGCGGTCAACTCCGGCGAGACCGCGTCGGCGAGCTCCGCGCCACCGAACCAGACCGGGTAGCCCATCAGGAAATACCCGCCGGTCAGCAGGACGAAGGCGACCAGCAGCGCCTTGCGAAAGCCGGTGTGGTCGGCGATCGTCCCGGACAGGATGGGCAGGAAGTAGACCAGGAACCAGAGGATGCCGTTCAGGTTGCTCGGCCAGTAGTCGCCGAGGCCCAACCGGCCGAGGTAGATGACCACGAAGCTGGCCATCGAGTAGTAGGCCGCGCGCTCGAACAGCTCAACCGTGTTGGCGGTCCAGAAGGCGCGCGGGAACGGTGTCGGCGACGGTGCTGACGTAGCGTTGGACATGGCGACGTCTGGTATGTCATCGAGCGGGGGTCAGGCAAGGATTTCCGGCCAGCCCGGATCGTCCTCGACGACCGGTCGCGCTCGCCGAGACCGCCGCCGGCAGCGGGACGGGGCCCAAGGCTGCGACGGGCAGCCCCAGGCCTTCGGCCTGAGCGCGCTCAACCGCGCTGAGCAATCGTCACAGCGTCTCGATGCCGCCGCTGGCGGTGAACCGCCAGACGTCGATCGCCCCCTCGACGTCGCCGGCGGCGTCGAGATCGACCGGGCCGGAGGCACCTTGGTAGTTGATCTCCCGGCCGGCGGCGAGCTCCTGCTTGCCGAAGCTGAACTCGCCGACAATGATATCCCTGCCCGGCGGGTTGGCCACCGCACGCAACGCGTCACGCACCGCCGGACCGGTGGCGGCGCCGGCCTCGACCAGCGCCAGCGCGACCAGCATCGCCGCGTCGTAGTAGTTCTCGGCGAACAGGCCCGGCTCCTTGCCGTACCGGTCGACGAAGGCGGTCCGGAACGAGGCCTGGCCGGTGGCCGACGCCGAGGCGGGCGCGGTGCCCTTGATGCCGGCGACCTTCGTCGCGCCGACGCTGGTCGGGATCGTCTCGGTCTTGCAGCCGTCGGTCAGGTACCACTGGCCGTTGAAGGCGCCGGTGTTCCAGGCGGTGAGCAGGTGCACCGCGTCCTCGGCGTAGGCGACCAGCACCACCGCCGGCGGTGAGCCGGCGAAGGCGGCGGTGAGGTCCGCGGTCCAGTTGTAGCCGACCTGTTGCGCGGCGTCCTCCGGGTACGGCTCCTTGACCGCGACCGCGCCGCCCAGCCCGACGAAGGCGGTCTCGAAGACGTTGGCGAGCTCGGTGCCATAGTTGTTGTCGATGTAGATCACGTTGGCGCTCGTGTGGCCGTCACCGTGCACCAGATTGGCGAGCGCCACGCCCTGGGCGTCGTCGGCGATCACGGTGCGGAAGACGAAGTCGTTGTCCGCGAGGGTGGTCAAGCTCGGCGCGGTCGAGGCACCGGAGATGAGCGGGACCTGGGCCGGGATGGTCACCTCGCTGGCGGCCAGCGTGCTGCTGCTCGCCGCCCCGCCGATGATCGCCGGCACGCCGGCCTCGACCAACTCCTCGGCGCCGCGACGCGCCGCGGCCGGGTCGCCGGCCTCGTCACGGTAGAGCAGCTCGAGCTTCTTGCCCAGCACGCCGCCGTTGTCGTTGACCTCGGCGACCGCCAACCGCACCGCCTCCTCGAGCGGCGGGCCGTAGGCGGCGAGCGCGCCAGTCGACGGGTTGATCATGCCGATCTTGATGGTCGGCTTCTTCTCGTCGTCACCACAGGCAACGAAGAGAGCGACGGTGCTGCAGGCAACCACTGACGCGACGCGGTGTTTCATCATCGTTGACCCCCTCCATCGAGGCACAGATGGGAAACCGTATCAGAAACCCTGGACCAGGCGCACGTAGACCGCCCGCCCGAGCGCCGGCATGTCGACGCCAGCGAAGCCCGCCTCGGCGTACTCGGTGCCGAGGAGATTCTGGGCGTGGAGGCTGAGCTCGGTCGGGTAGGCGCCGAACAGCTGCAGGTCGAGCGTGCGCAGGTGCGCGTCGAGGGTGGCGTAGGGGTCGAGCAGGTAGGCCTCGCCCTGACGCACAATGTTGGCCTGCGACGATTTGCGCGGGCCGACGACCCGCAACGTCGCGCTCGCCTGCAGATGAGCCGCCGGCCAGGCGCCGCCGGCGACCAGCTGGCCGAGCCAGACCGGGAAGGCCGGTGGCCGCTCGCCGCCGGGCGCGTCCGGCGCGTAGACCACCTGCCACCAGCTCGGCGGATCGTCCGGGGTATCGATCCGCGTCCATTGCCAGGCGAAGCTGGCCTCGGCGAACAGGTCGCGCACCTTGAGCTCGGCGGTGGCCTCGAGGCCGGCGGTGTTGCTGGTCGTCAGGTTACGCGGCTCGAGATAGGCGCCGACGTTGACCGGCTCGATGCGGCGATCGATCCCGGTCCAGTAGCCGGTCAGCTGCAGGCTGACCCACTCGGCCGGCCGGTAGCTGCCGCTCAACTCGGCGGTGCGCGCCGTCTGGCTGTCGAGCTCGGGGTTACCGATCACGCCGCCGACGCGGACCGGCGCACCGTAGAGCTGCGACGGCGAAGGCGGCAGGAACGAGGTGCCGAATAACGCCTTGAGCGCCGCGGTCTCGAGCGGCGTCCAGACCAGCGCCAGCCGCCCGTTCAGCGCGTTCTCCCACCGGTCGTTGCGGTCGAAGCGCAGCCCGCCGGTCAGCCCGAGCTCGTCGAGCGGGTAGATGATGCCCTGGGCGTACAGACCGAGATCGGAGTAGCGAAACGCCTGGCCGCGGCTGCGCAGCGTGCGCGCGCCGTCGCTCTTGCTCTCCTGGTAGAGCCGCTCGCCGAAGTCCCGATCGGCGAGGTAGTCGACCCCGGCGAGCAGGGAGCTGGAGGCGAAGCGGTAGCTGAGCTCGGCGCCGACCTGCGTGGCGCGGTTGCGACGCGCGCGGCGCAGGACGTAGGTCAGCTCACCGATGTCGAGCCGTTGCTGCGGCAGGCTCTCGGCGAAGGTCAGCGCGCCGAAGGCGCGCAGCTGCAGCCGTTCGTCGAGGAAGGCGCGCCGGTAACCGAGCCGGGCGACGCTGTTCCCCTGGGCCAGGCGGTTGTTCGGCGCCAGCACCGACAGCTCGGAGAAGGTGGCGTTGGCGTCGAGGCGCTGGTGGAGGAGGAGCAGCTCCAGCTCACCGACCGGGCCGGCGTGCCACGTCCCTTTGCCGAACAGGCTGAGCGGTTGCGCGCGGTCCCGTTCGCTGCGCAGCCCCGCCCACCGCTCGGCGAAGTCGTTGGTCGCCGGCGCGGCCAACCCTCGCCGGTCGAGCGCGGCGCCGCTCAGTGCCACGACGATCGAGCGTGGCCGGTCGCCGCCGCTGGTCGCGCTGCCGAACAACTCGGCGCCGGCGGCCGGCCGGTCGCGGATGAGGCCGACCTCGCCGCCGAGCTCGAGCCGGCTGTCGTGCGCCTTGCGGGTGACGATGTTGACCACGCCGAGGAAGGCGTTGGCGCCGTAGAGCGCCGAACCTGGGCCGCGGATCACCTCGATCGCCTCGATG
Organism: Deltaproteobacteria bacterium; assembly: GCA_041309305.1. Classification (GTDB taxonomy): domain Bacteria; phylum Myxococcota; class XYA12-FULL-58-9; order XYA12-FULL-58-9; family XYA12-FULL-58-9; genus JBFYZW01. The sequence continues at coordinate 3,750 of JBFYZW010000404.1, forward strand.
GCGTTGATCGGTATCAGCTCGGGGCCGAGCAGCGTTCCGCCGCTGGTGTACTGGGTGACCGCCTGGCCGTCGACCATCACCTTGAGCAGGCGGCTCCACGAATCGGCGCCGCCGGCGATGCCGCGGATGCCGACGTTGGCGGTGACCAGGTCGTCGATGACGTGCAGGCCAGGCACGCCGGCCAGCGCCTCGCCGACCGTGCGGTAGCCGCGGGCCAGCAGCACCGCGCGCGGCAACACCGTGATCACCGACGGCGCCGCGGCGGTCTGCACGACCGACTTGGTCGCCGCGGTGACCTCGACCTCCGATTGGAACGGGATGGTGATCTCGAGCAGCTGCTCGAGCGACAGCTCGGCGAGTGGATCGGCGGCGACCTCGGCCACCGGCTGGGCGACGTCTCCCGGCGGCGCGACCGCCGGCGGGCGCTCCTCGACCACCGGCTCGACGACCGTCGTGGTCTCCTCGGGCGCGACCGGCTCCTCGACCACCGGTGGCAGCTCCTGCGTCGCGGGCGCCGCCGGCTCGGCCGGCGGGTCGATCTGCGCGATCGAGGTCGCCATGAGCCAGGCGACGAGCAGGGTTGACGTGGCGGTCATTCCCACACCTCAGACACGCAGACATAACGCAAAACCCGCCGGCGCGGCAAAGCCGCACGACGGCCGAGGTGCGGTGAGACTTGCCAGCGGCAGTGGGATCGTGGTTTCACTGCTCGAGGAGTGCCGCATGGTCACGAGCGTCACAGCAGCCGGGATCGCCCTCATCGTCGCGCAGGCGATGCCGGTGCCGCTCGAGCTGCAGGCCGCCATCCTGACCAAGGTGCTGGCCTACGATCAGACCCTGGAGCAACGCGGCGGCGGTCGGCTGGTGCTGATCGTCCAGGCGGGCAAGACGGCCGAGGCGGAGGTCCTCGCCCGGGCCTTCGCGAACGTGGGCACGCAGACCAAGGTCGTGACCGTCGCGGAGCTCGACGCGGCGGCCGCCGGGGCGGCGGCGATCTACGTCTGGCCGGACGTGCCCGCCACCGAGGCCGCGCGGCTGGCGCAGAAACACGGTCTGTTGACGATGACCGGCCAGCCGGCGCTGGTCGCCAACGGCACGCTCGCGGTCGGGCTCGATCTCAACGAGGCGCGACGACCCCAGATCATCGTGCACATGGCGCGGTTGAAGACCGAGGGGCACCAGCTGGCCGCCGCAGTGCTCCGACTCGCCAAGCGCATCGAGTGAGGAGGAGGTCACGTCCCGGTTTTCTGGTATGGGTATGCCGGGAGGTGACCATGCAAACCCGCGTCACCGAGTTGTTCGGCGTCCGTCATCCGATCGTGCTGCCCGGCATGACCTGGGTCAGCGTCCCCGAGCTCGTCGCCGCGGTGTCGAACGCCGGCGGCCTCGGGATCCTGGCGACCGGTAACCTCAACGCCGCCGCGACGCGGGCCGCGATCCGCCGGGTGCGCGAGCTGACCGACCGGCCGTTCGGCGCCAACGCGACGCTCTACTTCCCCGGCGCGCGCGCCAACGCCGAGGTCCTGCTCGAGGAGCAGGTGCCGGTGATCAACTACTCGATGGGCAAGGGTGATTGGATCGTCCGCGCCGCGCACGCCTACGGCGGCAAGGTGATCGGCACGGTGACCACCGAGAAGCACGCCCGGGCCGCCGAGGCCTGCGGCACCGACGCGCTGCTGGTCACCGGCCACGAGGCGGCCGGCCACGGCGGCGAGGTGACCTCGCTGGTGCTCCTGCCCAGCATCGTCGACGCGGTGAAGATCCCGATCATCGCCGCCGGTGGCTTCGCCGACGGCCGTGGCCTGATCGCCGCGCTGGCGCTCGGCGCCGAGGCGATCGCGATGGGCACGCGCTTGATGGCCACCGCCGAGAGCCCGGTCCACGAGCGCTGCAAACAGCTCGCCGTGGCCAAAGGGGTCGCCGACACCCTGCACACGACGCGCTTCGACGGCCAACCCTGCCGCATCCTGCGCTCACCCGGCTCGGCCCGAGCGGTGCGGCGCGGCCTCGACCTCGGCCGGGCGCTGTTCACCTCGCGCAAGATCGCCGCGATGCTCGGCCTGCGCTGGCTGAAGCTCGCCGTCGGCGCGATCCTCTCCGGCTGGACCAAGCTGACCCAGCTGGCCTTCCTGGCCAACGCCTTCGCCGCCTTCGAGCTGGCCACCCAGCGCGGCGACGTCGAGCGCGGCGTCTTGCCGCTCGGCCAGATCACCGGCCTGGTGCGTGACACGCCGACGGTCGCGGTCCTGCTCGACCGGATCGTCGCCGAGGCCGAGAGCGTGCGTGATCGACTCGGGGTCGCCGCGCCCGCACCGCCGGCCAACGCGCTCCATCGGTAAGCCTTCGCCGCGATTGGCGTCACTGGAGGATGCGATGCAGCGCGAGGTTTCGATCTCGATCGCCGGTGCTTCGCCGGTCCAGCTGTTCACCCGCAGCGTCGCTGGGTCGCGCGGCATGCCGTGCCTCGTCTTCCTCCACGGCTTCCCCGAGTCGTCCGATGCCTGGACCTGGTACCTCGAACGCTTCGCCGGCGCGGGTTATCGGTGCATCGCGCCCGACCTGCGCGGCTTTGCGCGCTCGTCGCGACCTCACCAGCGGAGAGACTTCGACATCGATCTCCTGATCGCCGACGTCGATCACCTGGTCGAGCTCGGCCGAGAGGAGGGCCGCGAGGTCTACCTCGTGGGACACGACTGGGGCGGCGCCATCGCCTGGGACTACGCCACCGTGCACGGCGGCAAGCTGGCCGGAGTGGTCGTGCTCAACAGCCCGCACCGTGGTGCATTCGCGGCCAACACCCGCCGCCACCCGGCGCTGCGCCGGCGCCAGAACCGCCGCTCCTGGTACATCTACTTCTTTCTCTTGCCGTGGCTCCCCGAGCTCGCCCTGCGCGCTTTCGATTTTCGCTGGGTGGAGCACAACTTCCGCGGCTGGGCGGTTCGCGACGATGTCTTCGCCGACGCGACGATGGCGGCGATCAAGGCGCATCTGCGCCGGCCGGGCGCGTTGACCGCGGCGATCAACTACTATCGTGCCAACGCGCTGGGACGCTACGGCCGGGAGATCATCGCCCACCAGCGCGGTCGATACGATTTTCCGCCGGTCGAGGCCCGGGCGCTCCTGCTGTGGGGTGTCCGCGATCCGGCCCTCGACGTCGGCCTGCTCGACAGCATCGAGGCCTTCTTCCCCCTCGGGATCGAGGTCAAACGCTACGAGGACGCGTCGCACTGGATCAATCACGAATACCCCGAGCGAGTGGCCAGCGACATCGAGCGCTTCGTCGGCGCGCCCACGCCCACGACGCGCGCGTCGTCCTGAGCCGCCGGCCCTGCTCGCCAGGCCGCGTCGCCGCGGGGTCTTCCCCGAGGCCGGGTGATTTTCCGCCTCGGCGACGACATTTTTCCCGCGCGCCGGCCGGTCGGTTGGCGCACCCTCGGTGGGTGAGAATCATCCTGGCCGCAACGTTGTTGCTCGTCCCGGGGCTCGTGTTCGCCGGCAAGCTCGACGACGTCCGTGACGAGGTGCGCGACTCCTCGAGCAGCTCGGACGACAGCGACAGCGACACCTGGAGTGACGATGACGACGACGACACCGACCTGAACGGTGAGGGCGTCGGAATCGCGCCCGGGTTGCTCAGCATGCTGCTCTGGCCGATCCTGCTGCCGGTCGCCGCCACGGGTGACTGCTACGGCGGCGACTACGTCTACGCGTGGTACCCCTACGCCGACAACCACGGGCTCGCCCTGGGCTGCGCCGAACGGAGCGCGCCGGCCCCGGTGACCGGCCAGAGCTGGGCGCTGCAACTGGCCGCCGACGTGGTTCCGCAGGTCGACGCGATCGTGCGCGTCGACGCGAGCGTCCGCGTCCAGATGCCGCTGCGTCTCGAGCTCGAGTCGAGCTGGTCGCACTTCCGCGAGCGCCTGCCGAGCGGCGGCGTCGATCAGCTCACCGTCGGCGACCTGAACCTGGTCGTCCGCTTCGCGCAGAGCTCCGCCGCGCAGTTCCGCACCGGGCTCGGAGCGCGGGTGATGGTCGACGCGAAGGGCACGGACCCCGGCTTCAACTTCACCTACGGCGTCGACCTGTTCCCGGTCGATCCGCTGGTGATCTCCGCCGCCCTGGACGTCGGCACCCTTGGCTTCGCCGCCTACCTCCAGGGCCGCTTCACCTTCGGCGTGACGCTGCTGGGCGGCGAGGTGCATGTCGGTTGGGATCACATCCAGATCGGCAGGGTGAGCCTCAGCGGCCCGGTCGCCGGCGCGCGCGTCTGGTTCTGATCGAGCCGGCGAGCCGTCGCGTTGGAACGCGTCCGGCCGATCGGGTAGTCTACACGGGCGGTCACGATTCCCGATCGCCAAAGCGCGGCTTCGCCGGAGGGAATACCGAAAACGGGGTGTGCGCGAATCGCGCACCCCGTTTAGTCGCCGCTGCCGCGCCGCGCGGCCGACCCCGCGTCGAAAGGCAGAGCGATGGCAACAGCGCAGCAAACCTTCCGGGTGGCCGTGGTCGCTGAGACCGCTGCGACCTTCGTCATTCCAACGTCCACCAGCTCGCGCAGCTTCGACTTCGGCTCGCCGGCCGGGTGGGCCGACTACGGCCCCGATCGGGCGCCGCGCGCCGGCGACATCGTCGAGCTCGCCGCCGGGACGCACGGACCGCTCACCTTCACGCGCGTGGAAGGGACAGCGGCTGATCCGATCGTCATTCGGGGGTCCCGCGCGGGTCTGGTGACGATTCGCCGCGTCAATCCCTCGTCCGGCAGCTTCGTCTGCCAGATCCAGGGACGCCACTGGGTGCTCGATGGTTACCTCCCGAGCGCGGAGCGCGGCTGCGGCATTCGCATCCTCTACGCGACCAATGCGTCATCAACAGCGCGGGACGCGCCCTCCGGGTGGCTCAACATCAGCGATGCGCCGGCGTGGCGCAGCGCGGGCTTGCTCAAGCCGACTGGCTTCGCGACCATCCGCTACATCCTGGTCGACGGCGGACACGTGTGGAACCCGGCGACCAGCGCGCTCGATCCAACCGCGAGGTCCTCGAACGGCATCGGCATCCAAATCAACTCGCACAACTCGTACAAGTACACCGAGAACCAGACCAACGGCGTGCCGACCTTGTTCCGCGAGGGCTATCTCCTCGAGCACAACTGGATCAAGAACGTCCAGGGGGAAGGCATGTACATGGGGCCGAATTGGCGCCACACGACACCGAGCAACAGCCCGGCGGACGCCGACGATCTCCCGCTGCGCAACTTCACGGTTCGCTACAACCGGCTCGAGGACATCGGTGGTGACTGCATCAGCGGCAAGTGTTGGATCGAAGGAGACAACCGCATCCATCACAACACCATCCACCACGGCACGACGGAGTGGGGCGAGGACGGCTCGCACGTGGTCGGGGGGATCACGGGCGACAACATGTCCGCGAGCGTGTACTGCAACTACCTCGAGCAGGGCGCGACCCCGGCGATCCTGATGTACATGTACCAGATGCCGTCGAGCCTGCCGTTCGGGCCCTTCGTCGGTGAGGTCTACAACAACATCATCGTCGGCTTCGCCCCCTGCCCGGCTCGGGCCACCGCGGACGCGATCAACATCGGCGCAGACCCGGACAGCCTCCCAATCACCGGCCGCATCTACAACAACACGGTCGTGGATGTGACCGGGACCGACACGCTGAACATCAACGCGAACGCCACCCCGGACAGCTTCATCCGCCACAATCTATGCGCCAACGCGACCGGGATCTCCGCCGGGCCCGGTACGGCATCGAACAACTGGATCGGCTCGGTCGCGGCGGCGAGGTTCGTGAGCTACGCGGAGCGCGACTTCCGCCTGCGCAGCGATAGCCCGTGTGTCGACACCGTGCCGAACGGCTTCCCCAGCACCGACTTCTACGGCACGAGTCGGCCCCAGGGCAGCGCCGCGGACCAGGGCGCGTGCGAGCACAGCGCCGGGTGACCCCTCACCTCCGGGCTCGACGGTGACGTTGCGCTCGAGCTCGTGGGCCTGCCCGGGCCGATCCGCCCGGGCCGGGCTACTTGCCGGTCCGATAGACCTGATTCGCCCACGAGCCGCCACAGGTCTGCGCGGCGTTGCCGCCGCACTTCATGTCGCAGTTGGTCGCCGTGCCGAAGCGGCCATAGGCGTTGCCGCAGAAGCAGTGGTTGGCGAACTGCGTCGCCGCGTACTTGAACCCCTTGGCGGCGCAGTGGGCCAGACAGCGCTCGGTGGTCATCGCGCTGTCGGCGAAGGTCTCCGGGCCGATATCGCGATCGCCCGTGTCGCGATAGCACCCGAGGGCGGCGTCGCCTGCCGTCGTCGTCGGTGGCGGAACCGGCGCCGACGCGCTCGCCCCGCCGTCGATCTTGTAGACGCTGTTGGCCCAGGAGCCGCCACAGATCTGCGCGACGTTGCCGCTGCACTTCATATCGCAGTTGGTCGCCGTGCCGAAGCGGCCATAGGCGTTGCCGCAGAAGCAGTGGTTGGCGAACTGCGTCGCCGCGTAGGCGAAGCCTTTGCCGGCGCAGTGGGCCAGGCAACGCTCGGTGGTCATCGCGCCGTGGGCGAAGGTCTCCGGGCCGATGTCGCGGTCCCCCGTGTCCCGATAGCAGCCGACGTAGCCCGCGCCGGCCGCCACACCGTCCGAAACCCGGACGAACCCCGCGCCGCCGGTGGCGTCGTTCTGGCAGATGCGCGCCGCCGGTACGTCGATGCGGTACTTGCCGGGAGCGAGGGCGAAAGGACCGGGCAGACGTCCCTCGCACCAGTTCGGTTGGTAGGGGTCACAAGAGCCGCGGCTCAGGTTGCCGCTCTGTAGCTCCTTGCCGCCGGCCGACAGCGTGTAGGCGGTGGAGGTGCCCAGATCGCGCCAATCAATCCAGACGACCACGGTCGCGGTCTTCAGCGGCCGGGTCAGCTCGAAGCGAGAGGAGCTGGTGTAGCCACACAGCGCCGGGTTCCAGATCTCGACGACGTTGGCGGCGCCAGCTCGGGTCGAAACGAGAGAGAGCAGCACAAACAAGGGAAGACGCAGCATCGATCGTTCCTTTCCTCCGGGGAGATGACTACCGCATCGTCGGCCGGGCGGCCATGGTGCACCAGCAGAATCTCGAGCGGCGGACCTCCTTCCTCGTCTTCTCGGCCGAACGGCGCGGCATGAGTGTGCGCGAATCGCGCCCCGCCCCAGGGTCAACCGTTCGGTCGCCACAGCCGAGAGGGCGTGGTCTCCCAGTTGTCCTGACACCAGAACACGCCCAGCGGGAAACAGGAGGCCACGACCCAGTTGGTGTCGTCGGTCGCCGACCCGGTGGGGAACGGGTGAGTGTAGGAGCGCAGGCTCCAGCTCTCGCCCTCGAGCCTCCAGACCCGGTTGGTGCCGCCCTTCTCCAGGATGTAGAGGCTGGGACCGCCCGCCGGATCATCGATGAGGATGCCCCGCTGACCGCCCGCGCCGGTGTAGCCGCAATGGATGGGCACGTCGGCGATCTGGGTGGCCGCGGCCAACGCGCCACCGCTCCCGGCCGGGATGCGGAAGGTCCGCCCCCCCTGGCCCGGGTTGAAGCTGGCCAGGCAGACATCGCTGGCGCGCACGTACTCGATGGCGCCGTTGCTCTGATAGCTTCCGCTCAGCGGGTGCGCGGTGCCCGGCACCGTGTGCCACGAGTCGTCGCTGCGCCGCCAGGCGATCACCGTGTCGTCGCCGTAGGCCTCGTCCTTGAGCGCCAGGATGCCGCCGTCGCCCGGGCCGAAGAGGTTGGGGTGCCAGCAGAGCGAGGGCTGGGTGCTCGAGTTGATATGCGCCCCAAAGCTGTTGGTCGCCGGGTTGAGCCACTGGTCGAGCGGCTGGCCCACGGTCCACTTCTTGAGCTGCTCGTCGAGGCCACCCGGCCAGTTGCCGGTGAATAGCTCACCGGCCAGCGGGTTGTAGGCGATCGACTCGTAGACGTGCCCGAGCTCGCTGCCACCATACATCGCGAACTGCCAGGTGTTGGTGACGGCGTCGTAGAGGCAGTTCGACCGGTCGCCGCCCTGGCCCGCGGCGAGCTTGCCGAGCAGGTGGGCACGGCTGTGCGCGTGGTCGTAGTGGAACCGGTTGCACCACTGGACCGTGTACCAGGCGCCGCTCGACAGCCCGCTGTCGCCCAGGTCGGTGCGCGACTCTCCCGGCGCCATCTGCTGGGCGAGCTGACCGATGGCGGTGCTGGGCGGAGCGATGACGGTGACCGTGAAGGGCGCGCTGCTGATCATCTCGGGCCTCCCGAAGCCGAAGCGTTGCGCTCCGCCAACCTCGCCCGGGTGATCAATGCACGCTGCGCGACACCTGGCAACCTGTCGTCGAACCCCGAACGCCGCCGGTCCCGTCACGACGCCAATCATCGCTGACCGAGCCGCGCAACGCGGCGACGCGCGGCCGTATTCGAGGACATGGGTCGGCCATCACCGGCGTTGACATCCGAGCCTGGTTGAGTAGGATGCGCCGCCATTGAAGGCTTGCTGGTGGATGCCGGCATCGGGCATTCGGCCCGAGCGGTGTCCGGAGAGAGGGAACCCGGTGAGAATCCGGGACTGACGCGCAGCGGTGAGTGAGAACGAAAGCCGTCATCAGCACTGGCGCGCTCGCGCGCTGGGAAGCGACGGCGAGTAGGCGTTGAGCGCGACCGCGCTCAACAGGCTCACGAGTCCGAAGACCTGCCAGCAAGCACGCGCGTGAGCGCGGTGTGTTCTGACGACCTTCGCGGAAGGGGTCGGTGGAATGGCAGCAACGATCTCACCTGTCGATTCCCGCCACGTCGTCGTCACACCGGTTCCGTGCCACGAGCGCCACGGCAGCGGAGACGCAGGTCTCCGCGATCGAAAGAGAGGTGTGATGTGACCGGCATGAGCTGGATCGGCAGCGGGGTGGTGGTGCTCGGCGCGGCGTCGTTGCTGCCTGCCTGCGGCGAGGCGACGGACGAGACGCCGGTGGCGGAGGCGGCGGCAATCCTCGGCGACTGGGCGGACGATTGGGACACGGAGCACTCTGTCACCGCGACCAGGTGGACCATGACCAGCGCCGCGGGCTCGAGCGTGTTTCTGATCTCGGAGCTCGACGACGACGGCACCTTCCTGATCGCGCACAACGACGCGGCGAACGCCTACAACCCGGGGGCCTGGAGCCGATTCGATTGGACGACCCACAACGACGCTGTCTATTTCTGCCAGACCGCCTACGCGGCGACCAGCGAGCAGGAGGCCAGACAGAACGTGGCCGCCGACCCGACCGACCCGACCAGCGGCGGTTGCGGCGGCTTCGCCTGGTCGCGCCTGCGCGCGCCGCTCGCGCTGCGCGGCACCTACACCGACAACTACGGCACGACGCACGTCATTCAACAGGCGCTCTGGACCCAGACCTTCGCCACCGACCTGAGCGCGTTCAACATCACCGCCTTCGACAACGCGGCCAGGTTCCTGGTCGCGCAGAACGACGCGGCCAACGCCTACTTCCCGGCCCAGTGGAGCCGCTTCGACTGGACGCGTGACGATACGGCGCTGTGGTACTGCCAGACCGTCTTCGACGCGGACACCGAGGCGCAGGCTCGCGCGGCGGCGGCGGCTGACGCGACCGATCCGTCGAGCGGAGGTTGCGGGGGGTTTCCCTGGTCCAGGCTCGACCCGCCATGAGACGGCTCGGGTCGGTCGCGGGGATCCTGATCGCCGGCCAGGCGCTGGCGGTCGGCTGTGGGGACGACGGCCCGGCGCCGAACGATGGTGCGTTCGACGAGCGGGCCCTCACCTACCCGCCCGGCACCGATCCGTTCGCCGACCGAGTGATCAGCTTCGCTCCCGGGGCCGGTGCGACCTTCGGCCAAGACCGGATGCCGGAGGTCGTGCTCGGCCCTCCGCTGGGCAAGGGCGCGAACGCCGGCTCGCTCGACGTGGTCTCGCTCGGCGAGCACGGCGCGATCGTGCTCGCCTTCGCCGATCTCGAGGCGATCGACGGCGAGGGCCCCGACCTGATCGTCTTCGAGAACCCGTTCGCCGGCTGGATCGAGACCGGTGTCGTCAGCGCCAGCGTCGATGGCGTGGACTGGCGCACCTGGCCGTGCGCGTCGTCGAACGCCGCGGACGGCTACCGCGGTTGCGCCGGGGTCGAGCCGGTCTCCGCCAATCCGGAGAATGGGACCGACCCGACGGACCCGACGACCGCCGGCGGGGATGCGTTCGATCTCGCCGACCTCGGCCTGCCGAGCGCCCGCTACGTGCGGATCGAGGACAGCGGCGCGAACGCCTACGAGGGCTCGGGTGGCGGCTTCGACCTGGACGCGATCACGATCACCCGCGACCACTGGAGGGTGATCGCGCCATGAGCACCAAGAACGTGCTCTGGCTGACGGTCACCGTCGCGGCCGCCTCCGGCTGCGGCCCCGAGGGGCCGGAGCCGCCCGCGCCGCTCAGCGTCTGTCCGACCGGCGGCCCGACGGCGTTGCCCACACCGACCGGGCACTGCACACCTGGTGCGCCGCTGCCGTCGTATCCGCTGCTCACCGGGCCGTGCCGGCTCGGCGTCAGCGAGCCGCAGCACCTGTTGGTCACCACCACCGACTTCGCGACCGGCGCACTGAGCGTCGGGTTTGCCAACCCGCCCTCGGTAGCGAAGAACGTCGCGCTCGGCTCCACCGACGCCATCCCCTTCTACCACGATGGCCTGGTGTACCTCGTGCACCGGTACGGCTTCGACGTCATGGATGTGCTCGATCCGTGCGCCGAGTTCGCCTCGCGTGGTCAATTCCCGCTGGCGGCGCCCGACGTCTCGAGCAGCAACCCGCAGGAGATCGCCTTCCGCAGCGACGGGCTGGCGTTCGTCAGCCTGTTCGCTGCGCCGTCTTTGGCAGTGCTCGACCTGAGCAAGCCGCCCCGCGAGGCGATTGTGGCGCGCGTCGACCTGTCGGCCTTCGCCGATGCGGACGGCAACCCCGAGCTCGGGCTGCTGGTCGCCTGCGGCGAGACGCTGTTCGTGACCGCGCGGCGCCTGGACCAGAGCTTCCAACGCACCGGCGACGAGCTGCTCATCCCGGTGGACATGGCGAGCTGCCAGCCCTACGAGACCGCCCTCGCCTTCGCCGGTGAGCTCCCCCGGCAGCTCCGGCTCGATCCGAGCGATCCTGCCGGGCAGCGCCTGCTCGCCCTGACCACGGGCCTCGAGCGCATCGACCTCGGCAGCGGCGCGCGAACCTGGGCCGTCGATGCCGCCGCCTTCGCGGCGCACGGCATGCGCGGCTACCAGCTCCAGTCGTTCGCGCTGACCGCCGACGGCACGCAGGCGATGGTCGCCGCCTACCGCGACGAGGAGGGACATCGCTTCGACGCCATCGACATCTGGGCCGTGGAGCTCGACGGCAGCGGCGCGATGCGCAAGGTCCTCGGCGGCTTCAACTCGGTGGAGAGGACGCTCGAGGTCCTCGGCGCCACCCTCTGGTACGGCGACACCACCATCGGGGCGTCGGGACTGCGGGCCTTCGACCTCGACAGCGATCCACCGCTCGAGCTCGAAGGCCCCTTGTCGACCGGCCTGCCGCCCTACAGCATCACCGCGATGCCGTGAGCCATGGCCGGCCTGCTCCTCGTCGCCGCCCTCCTCGCCGCCCCCGGTGACCAACCTCCCGCGGCGGACGGCGAGCCAGCAGAGACCGTCCCGGACCAGGACGAAGCCCCGCCGAGCTACGAGACCGTCGTCAGAACGCAGCGCGCTGGCGACGGGCTCGACGCCCAGCGCCGCGTCGACCGCCATACGCCGGGCTTCGCCACCGGCCTCGAGGTCGACCCGATCCAACCGGCGGATTCCCTCCCGGAGCTCCTGGTGCGCGCACCGGGGACGAGCGTGCGCTCGATCGGCGGCCTCGGTCAGTTCAGCTCGGTGTCGCTGCGCGGCAGCTCGGGGCAGCAGGTCGCGGTGTTCATCGACGGCGTGCCGGTGGCGAGCAGCATGGCTGGACTATTGAGCCTCGCCGATCTCTCCCTCGACGCGCTCGAGCGGATCGAGATCTACCGCGGCTTCATACCCATCGAGTTCGGCGGCGCCGCGATGGGCGGGGTGATCAACCTGGTCGGAGACGTCCACCGCGGTCCGGCGCGGCTGCGCGCCATCGCCGGCTACGGCTCCTTCGCCACCCGCGAGGCGCGGGCCCGCTTCGACACGCCGCTCGGCGCGGACCAGAGCGTCAGCGCCCAGCTCGGCTACGCGGGAAGCGCGGGGGACTTCCGCTTCCTCGACAACAACGCCACCGCGAGCCGAGACGATGACGCCGTGGTGCGGCGGACCAACAACGGCTACGAGCGCCTCGCGGGCGAGGTGCGCTGGGACGGCCGCCGCGGCGAGTGGCGTTGGGGGATCGCGCAGCTCGGCACGTTCAGGCAGCAGGGGATCCCGGGCGACGCCAATCGTCAGACGCAGCGCGTGCAGCTCGATCGGCTCGGGCTGCGGACCATCGGCGCCGTCGAACGAACCGGCGTCGGGCCGGCGACCGGCAAGCTCAAGCTGGCCTGGGGGATCTCCTTCGACCGCGAGCAGCTTCGCGACCCGGACGGCGAGGTCGGGCTGGGCGCCAACGATGAGCTGCTGCGCGCCGTCGATCTCTACGCCGCCCCGAGGTGGCGAACGCCGCTGTGGCGGGACGCGTTTCTCACCCTGGCCGTGGACGGTCGCCTCGAGCGGGTGGTCGTGGAGGACAACCTGCTCCTGCAGCCGAGCGGCAGCCTGGCGAACGCCGACGCGACGCGCACGCGCCTTGGCGCCGGCGCCGGCCTGCAGCTCGAGCAGTTCCTGCTCGGCAGCCGACTGCAGATCGTCCCGGCCGTGCGCCTCGAGGTCACCGACAGCCGCTTCCGTATCTCCCGGGTCGAAGGCGCACTCGCCGATCGTGGCCGCGACGTGGTCGACACGAGCCTGACCCCCCGCCTGGGCCTGCGCTTCGACCTGCTCGACTGGCTGCAGCTGCGCGCCAGCGCCGGCTGGTACTTCCGGCCGCCGACGCTGCACGAGCTGTTCGGCGATCGCGGCTTCATCGTCGGCAACGAAGGGCTCGTCCCCGAGACCGGCACGGCGGCCGACGCCGGCCTGGTGGTCGACACCGCCAGCGGGCCGCTCACCCTCTACCTTCAGCTCGCCGGCTTCGCCAGCCTGAGCCGCGACCTCATCACCTGGCAGAAGACCGGGCCGGTCGTTCAGCCGGTCAACATCGCGGGGGCGCAGAACCTCGGCCTCGAGGCCGGCGTCACCGCGAGCGCGTGGCAGCGCCTCCTCGAGGTGCAGCTCTCCTACACCCTGCTCGACAGCCGCAATCAGAGCCGCGAGACGGAGCAGCGCGACCGCCCGCTCGCCGGGCGCCCACGCCACCAGCTCTTCGCCCGGCTGTCTGGCGGCTCTCAGTTCGCGATCGGCAGCGTCAGCCTCGAGGGCCGGCTGTCCGCGACCCTCGAGTCGGTCGCCGGCTCCTTCCTCGATTCGAGCGGCTACTACGAGGTGCCGCCCTACTCCCTGGTCGGGCTCGGGGCTGAGCTGAGCCTGAACCGCGTGGTTCGCCTGGCCCTCGAGGCGCGCAACCTGCTCGACGCGCGCGAGACCCTATGGCGTCCGCCGGTCGCAACCCGACCGGTCATCCCGGTCCCGGTGGCCGACTTCATCAACTACCCGTTGCCCGGCCGGAGCTTCTGGCTGGCGGTGAGCGTCGCGCTCGGCGAACCTGACTCGCGCGATTGAAGCCTCTCCCAGACAGCGCCGCAGGCGCGCTGCCCGGTCAGGGCACCATGCCGCCCGCGACGCTGCCGAGATGGCCGCCGTAGGGAGTTTGGACCGCGCTGGTGTCCAGCGGAAAGATGTTCTTGCCGAAGTCGACGTAGTCGAACAGCCACTCCCCGACCAGGTCGCTGTCGCCGTCGATCTCGCTGCACTGTCGAACGTTCGGTACTCCGGTCTCCGGGCGGGCATCCTTCCAGATGCGCAGCTCATCGAGCTCGAACACAGCCAGCGGCTCCGAGCCGGTCGCGCCGAGGGTCAAAGACTCGTCGTTGACGAGCGAGCCCGCGAGCAGGCCGCCCGAGTTCCCCGACGCCACGCGATCGACGTACCATTGGACGGTGGTGCTGGTCAGCACCACGGCGGCGTAGTGCAGCGTGTTTGGCGACAGGTTGCCCGAGATCACCGTCTCCTGCGCACCTGACGGGTCGCGCATGACGAGCTCGAGGTGGCCGTTGTTCCACACGATGCGATAGCCAGGCGTTTCGACGAAGCTCTGTTTGCGCAGGATCGTCTGCGGGCCCGTGACGCCGCTCGGCACACGCAACCAGAACGCGATGGTCATCGGCGCGACCAGGTCGTGCTCGGAGGCGACGTAGAAGGCCACGCCATTCGGCGGAACGCTCCCGGCCGGCCCGCCGAAGAGCAGCCCCCAGTTGCACTCCGGCCCCGAGCAGTCCTGCCGGCACGGGCCCATCGGATCGTCATGGTCGTCACAGGCCTCGGCGAGGTTGGCGATCCCGTCGCCGCAGAACGGCAGCACACAGATGCCCAGGTTGCAGATCGTGCCGTCGGGGGGACAGCCCGGGAGCGGATCACCACAGGCGTTCGAGCAGCGCGCCCCCGCGAGCGGCTCCGCCGGGATGCAGCGATAGCCGTCGCCCTCGGCGGTGCACGTCGCCTCGGTGCATTCACACTGGCGCGCCGTCTGGGTGAGCATGTCGTTCCCGTAGGTCGTCACCTCACACTGACCGCTCGGGCCGCAGTCGGCGTCGCACGGCAGACAGACGAGCGGCGTGTTGCCGTTCGGATTGCGGATGCTGGTGCAGAAGCCGTTGGTGGTGTCGAGCGGGCATGGAGCGTCGGGCGTAGCGCACGACACCACGCAGACGTTGGACGCTGCGTCCTGCAGGACACAGCGCTCACCGGTCGAGCACTGGTCGTCCTCGACGCAGTGGCAGAAGGCGGCCTCGGCCCACGGCAACTCGGTGCCGTCCGCGGGGTACGGCCGGAGCCGGCAGGTCGCGTCGGTGGTGCAGGTGTCCGGGCATCGGACGCAGGCCTTGACCGGCGCCACGGTAGCATTGGCGGGCGCGTCGGGGTAACCGGTCACCTCGCCGCACTTGCCCGGCTTGCCGAGAACGTCGCACATGCCGCCGACCTCGCCGCAACGCGGCCGGCAGCCGGGGGTCGCGGAGAAGACCTGCACGCAGACCTGATCGCTCGGGCACCCGGCGTTCGTACACGGCTCGCAGCGATACCCGTCTTGATTGGCGGAGTCGGGGACGCAAACCAGCTCGTCGGTGCAAGGCTTGGTCTGGCACGGCCCGCTGACGTCCGTCGGCCAGCAGCGCGGCGGGTCGCCGGTGCACTCGAAGCCGGCGCCGCAATCGGTCGGGCCGCAGACGAGGTCACGGACGCAGACCGACGGCGAGCTCGAGTCGCGCGACAAGCAGACGTAGTCCTTGGCGCAGTCGGCGTCCTGTTCACACAGGTAGGTCCCCGTTTCGGGCTTCGGGGGATCGACGACGCAGGCAGCGGTCGTCAAAAGGCCGAGGATGATCATCAAACGTGGCATCGCGAGCTCTCCGTGACTGTTCGCTCGGCCAATACACGATCGGTCAGGCCCCCGGCAACCCGCACACCACACGCACCGACCTCCATCCTGGTCCTGGCGACCGGGACGGTCGGTTCGGGTGGTGATCGCGCTGGCCGTCGAGTAGAGTCGTTGAGCGATGCGGAGCACCACGTCGCTCCCCGCGAAGGAAGGATGTTCATCATGACCTGTGGAACCCCCCTGGCGCACCTCATCCACCTCGGCCTCTGCAGCGGCCTGGCGCTCGCCTTCGCCGCCTGCGGTGGGGGGAAGGGGACGATCCGCGGCGAGGTGGCCGCGCGGGGGGGAGCGGGGACATCCGGCGCGTTGACCCAGGCGCTGAAGGCCGCGGTCGGCGGCGGCACGCGCCAGGACGCGCTGCGCTTCGACGGCGTCTCGATTGACCTCCTGCGCGTCGGCAGCAGCGACGACCCGGAGAATTGGGAAACCGTCGACACGGCGACGCCAAAGGCGGACGGGACCTTCTCGTTCACCGGCGTCGAGGAGGGCAAGTACTCGCTGCGCCTGGGGCAGCGGGAGTTCGGCGGCGGCTTCGCCGCCGACTCGACCGAGTTCGAGCTCGGCGCCGACCAGACGGTCAAGGTGGTCTTGCCGCTGACCACCTCGGTGGGCACCAACGCGCTCTTTCGCGCCCCGACCGCCTCGGTCATCGAGGAGCCGAGCGGCCGCGTGCACGCCGCCGTGGCCGAGGGGTGGGTCGTGATCGATCCGGAGGCCGGCACGGCGGCGGTCATGCGCAGCTCGGTGCTCTTCCAGCAGATCGGCGCCATCGCGATCTTGCCGCAGCGGGGCGAGATCCTCTTCATCGGGCAACAGCGCTTGATCCGCGCCCCGCTCGCGGCGCTGCCCCAGGGCGCGGCGATCGACCTGGACGACCTGGCCACGCGCGGCCTCGGGGTCGACGGCCTCACCTGGGCCCCGATCGCCGACGACAGGCGCCTGGGCGATCCATTGCACTTCACCTATCCCGAAACCGAACGGCGCGTCTGGGTCTCTGGCGACGAGCAGGCTGTCTACCTATCCTACGCCAATCGCAACGGCCCAGGTAATAGCCAGGTGATGGTGATCGAAACTGGCACGCTCACGGTGCCGCGGATCATCAACGGCAACGTGATGGCCTACAACCCGGTCTCCGACCGGCTCTACTTCGGCGGCGGCACCGGCCCGCAAGGCGGCAACCAGGTGCTGGTGGTCGACGCCTCGGCCAGGCGCGACGTGGGCGTCGCCTCGGTCGATGGCATGGTCCTCGGCGCCGCGGCGATGCCGAACAGCGGCCGTGCGGTGATCGTCAGCACCCAGACCGCCTCGAGCGACGCCGCGGTGCCGTTCGTCACCATCCTCGAGCCGGACGCCCAGATCGCGCTCGCGACCACCCGCGCGCGCGACTGGCTCGGGGTCTCGAGCGATCCTGTGCCCGGCTTGCCGGCCTACACCGAAGACGGGGGCTACTTCACCCTCGGCTCGCAGGCCTTCCGCGTCGTCGGCACCGGCTTCGCAGCGGTCAAGGTCAAGATCCCGCCGGGCGACAAGTTCCGCGCCCGGCTCGCCTGCGCCACCGAGCGCGCGGTCGACCCGGTGCACGGCTACGAGATCTGGTACGGCGAGGTCGCCGGAGACGCCTGCCCGTGGGTGGGCCTGGTCGCGCTCGACCAGTACAGCGTTCCGGTGGCGCTGCGCGCCAGGTTCGTGCTCCTCGACCCGCGCCGCGGGCGCATCTACGACCTGCGCTACCTCACCACCGACATCATCTCCTACGCCGATCCCTCGGCCGCGACCCGCCCTGAGATGCTCGACTTGAGCGCCACCGGCGCGGCCTTGATCGCCCCAGCGGGAGCGCCCTGCAGCGACTCTCAGCCGTGCGTGGGCACCGAGCTGTGCCTGGGCGAGACCGACACCGCCTGGATGGGCACCTGCGCCCCGAACCCGCGCACTCCGTACATTGCCGGCTGCGGAGGGCTCACGCGCGTGCCGTGCGACCCGGGGTTCACCTGCGAGCTGTCCAACCCGACCAACGATCAGTCCCCCGGGCGATGCATCGGGCTCCCCCCGCGCGACTACGAGACCGAAGGCCCGACGTGCAGCGCGTCGCTGCCGTGCGCGGCTGGCACCACCTGCAACGCCGGCGGGCACTGCGTCCCCGACCTTTGCCTGCGCGACGCCGACTGCGGCCCCAGCGAGGTCTGCGGCATGATCGAGTTCGTCGGCCGCGTCTGCCTGCCCGCCGGACCGCTCCCGGATGGCGCGATCTGTTTCGCCGCTGCCGAGTGCGCGCACGGCGCCTGCGTGCCGGTGCTCGACCAGGAGCCGGCAAACCCCGACCCGACGCGCGTCGTCGCTCACCTGTCGGTCTGTACACGGCCTTGCTTCGCCACCGAGGAGTGCCAACTCGGCACGGTCTGCGCCGCCAACCAACTCCAGGACCTCGCGGACGCGGTCTGGCCGCTCGGCTGGTGCACCGCGCCCGAGCCGATCGACTGCCTCGCCAGCTGCGCCGCCACCGAGCTGTGCCACCACGACGACTGCGTGACCGGCATCGCCCCGGCGCGGTTGCCGCTGATGGACCCGAACAGCACCTGCATGCCGCCGTGGACGAGCGACTCGTTGGGCTACTGCGCGCTGCCCTGTCAGCGCAACCGCGACTGCCCGTGGGCCGCGGATTGCCGGGCGGGCTTTTGCAGCGTGGCGAGTGACAACCCGCCCTCGAGCGCCTACACCTGCCTCGGGGGCCTCGGTTGCCAACCGAACGAGCAGTGCGCCGCCTTCCAGGAGGACCACACCCAGATCCTGTGGACCTGCATGGACGGCGACCCGTGCCGCGACAACACCGACTGCACCCCCCCGGCGACCTGCAACGGTGTCTGCACCGACCCGTGCACGGTGAGCGGCGATTGCCCGACCGGCTGGGAGTGCATGTTCCATCATTATTGGGGCGCGCCGGTCCGGCAGTGCTACCCGGCGCAGTGCGGCTGCACCGGCGCCGAGGCGAGCGCCGCGTTTTGTCGCTACGACAACCAGACCTGCTACCTGCCCCGCTGGTGCGCGGCCGCGTGCGACGCGACCAACCCCGACGCCGCCTGCCGGCCCGGCGATCCGGAGAGCGTGGCGGGCACCGGCGTCTGCCGCTGCCCGGCCTGCGCCTGGAACGTCACCGACTGCACGACCTGCCCGCCCTCGGAGACCTGCCCGAGCGGCCAGGTCGACCCGTGCCCGGCCGACTATGCCTGCCTCTACGACGCCGGCAAGCCGTTCGGCCAGGGCTGCGCCTGCGTCGGCGCGAGCTGCCAGACACCTTAGTCAGCGGATGTCATAGCGGAGCACCTGGCGTTCCCCGCCGCGCCGCACGCCGACCTCCACCCGCGAGGCGGTGCGCAGCTCCTCGAGCAGCGGCCAGAGGTCCCCGCTGTCGGCCAGTTGATAGCCAGCGATCGACTCGAGCAGGTCGCCGCGCTCGAGGCCGAGCCGAGCGACCAGACCGCCCGCGGCGAGGCCGTGCACGCGAAAGCCGACCAGCCGGCCGTCGACGAATCCAGGCACCAGGCGCAATTGGCCGGCCAGGCGCGGCAGGTCGGCCAAGGCCGCCGCGAGCGCCGCCCGATCGAGCGCGACGACCGCCGGCGCCCCGTCGGACG
>JBFYZW010000405.1:0-13836 GCA_041309305.1 Deltaproteobacteria bacterium
GGCGCTTCTTCCCCGAGGCCGGGCCGCCCGAATCCGCCGACGTGCTCGTGGTCGGCGCCGGCCTCGCCGGCTGCTGCGCCGCCCACGCCCTGCAGCCGCGCCAGGTCACGCTGCTCGAGTCCGACGATCGGATCGGCGGCACCGCGGCCGCTGGCGACGGCGAGCTCGGCCGCTTCCCGCTCGCCGCGCACTACGAGCACGAGCTGACCACCTATTTCGATCCAGCGATCGTCGCGCTGCACCAGGCGCTCGGCATCGTCGAGGCGAGCCCGCGCGGCCAGCTCTACCCGTTCGTCGATCAGCAGTACCTGGTCGACCCGCGCCGCCAGGAGCAGCTGCTCGCCCCGAGCGGTGAGCTCTACGGCGACGTCTGGAACCTGATGGCCGAGCCGAACAACCTGCCGTTGACCCGCCGCCTGGCGACGTTCATCGGCCA
Organism: Deltaproteobacteria bacterium; assembly: GCA_041309305.1. GTDB lineage: Bacteria > Myxococcota > XYA12-FULL-58-9 > XYA12-FULL-58-9 > XYA12-FULL-58-9 > JBFYZW01. The sequence goes on from JBFYZW010000405.1 coordinate 437, forward strand.
GCTGCCGCTGCCGGCCCGACTCGCCGCGCCGGAGCTGTGCGCCCTCGACGCGCTGACCTTCGCCGACTGGCTGGCCGGCGAACGCCTCGAGCTCGACCCGCTGCTCCGCCTGGCGATCGACACCGGGCTGCGCTCCGACTACGGCGGCAACAGCCGGCAGGTCAGCGCCTTCGCCGGGCTCCACTACCTGACCTGCCGACCCTACCTGACCGCCGAACCGCGCACCCTCTCACCGCCGGAGGGCCTGGCCTACTTCGCCGACCGCCTGCTGGCCAGGAGCCCGAACCTCTCGCTGCGCCTCTCCCACCTGGTGCGCCGCATCGTCGACCGCGGCGATCACCTCGAGGTCGTCGCCCTCGACACGCGGGAGCGCCGCACCCGACGCTTTGCCGCCCGGCAGGTGGTCTTCGCCGCGCCGAAGAAGGTGATCAAGTGGGTCTTCCCGGCCGACGCCCACCTGTTCGCTGGCAACGTCTACTCGGCCTGGATCGTCGTGACCATGCAGATGAAGCGGCTGGCCGAGAAGGAGCTGCTCTACTGGAGCAACAGCGTCTACGACCCCGGCCAGCGTTACGTCGGCGTCACCTGGGCGAACCACCACCGGCCGGACGATCCGCCGCTGCTCGGCCACTACATCGTCTTCCCGCCCGGTCGCTGGCATCACCTCAAGCCGTTGCTCGACCGGCCGCAGCGAATCGTCCGCTTCTGCTTGAACCAGCTCGCGCACCTCATCGGCCGCGACGCCGGCGCCGACGTCGAGCGGGTGGTGATCCAGAAGATGGGCCACGCGATGCCGACGCCGGTGCCCGGGGCGCTGTTCGGCTCGCCGAACGACCGACGCAGCTGCGAGCGCCTGGTCTACGCCGGCGTCGACACCCGGCGGTTGCCGCTGCTCGTCGAGGCGTTCGACTCGGCGCTCGACGCCGTCCGAAGACTGGCCGGCGGGTGAGCAGCGTTCGCTACAGCGGGTTGTCGCCGTAGTCGACCCGCGCCTCCTCGCACTTGATCGCGTTGCTCTCGTCGAGGTCACAGACCTCGACGGTCTGGCGGTAGCTCACCGGCCAGAAGAGCAGGTAGGTCTCCTTGATCGTCGTCAGCATCAGCTTTTGCTTGTGCGACTCCATCTGCTGGACGTAGTGCCGGGCGCAGCCGGCGAAGCTGGCGATCAACACCGCGGCGAGGATGACGCGCATGACACCTCCTGGACGACGAGCGGCCGCGCTCGTCCTTGTCGCCTCGGCAGCTAACGGTTGCCGGTCGGCAGGTCAAGCCGCCCGAGGCCGAGCGCTCGGCCACCAGGGGTTCGCCGGCGGTCGCCGCTGATCTAGGATAGGCCCATGCTCGAGCTCAACCCCGAGGTCTCGCTCACCGCCTGGCCGCGCTGGTTGGTCGCCCTCGCGCCCGACCGTCCGCCCCAGCCCATCGACCCGCAGTGGACCGACGCGCTGCTCGCGCTGGTGGACGGACGCGACGACGAGGCCGCCGAGCGGTTGGCGCGCGCCTTCCCGGAGCTGGTCGCTCGACGGGACGACGCCGGCACCACGGTCGCCGAGACGCTGGCTCGCCTCGACGAGCAGTACCTCGGCTGGTGGCTCGCGCTCCACCCCCAGGCCGCGAGCCGGCTGGCGACCCAGCGCGAACGACTCGCCCGCCCGCGGCTACACGGCGCGCACGCCTGGTCGGCGTTGCCGGCGTCGACGCTGGTGCGCGCCCTGCTGGTCGAGCGCCTGGCGCCGGCCCGCGTGCTGCTCCTCGACGACCCCGACGGATTGTCGCTACTGCTCGCCGGCGAACGCCAGGTCACGGTGCTGCCGTGCGGCGCGGGCCAGCGCCAGTGGCTGGCCCGCGAGGCGGCGCGCGCCGGGCTCACCGAGGCGGTGGAGCTGGTCTCCGATCCGACGCCGCTTGGCGACTTCGACCTGGCCGTGCTGTCGCTCGGGGAGCCGCGCGCCGCGCACGCGACCCTCGAGCTGGCGCTGGCCGCGGTGCACCCGGGCGGCCGACTGGTGGTCGCGGTGCGCGCCCCCTGGGCGCGGGCGCTCTATCGATTGCTCGCCGAGAGCGGCCTCACGGTGCGCGAGTGCCTACGCGACGTCGATCACGCCGTGCTGCCGGGTGGCTTCCCGATCGACGGCGGTGGCGACCTCTTGGTCGTCGACCGCCCGGCGCACGCCACTGCGCCGGCGCGCCCCTCGGCGGCCGCGGCGCTGCGCGAGCAACCGTTCGCGCTGGTCGAGATCGAAAACCTGGCCGCCGCGCGGCTCGACGGCAGCGCCATCGATCGCTTCGCCGCCGCGGTCGAGCTGATGGCGCCTCGCCCACAGGCGATGCGCGACTCGATCCGCGAGCCGCAGCGTGACGTGCTCTGGTGGTACGATCTCGACGGCTACGGCTTCTCGGCCGAGCTGCGTCACGACAAGGCCCACCTCAGCCTCGCCTTCGCGCCGCTGGAGCCGGTCTTGCTCTCCGCCGCCTTGTCCGCCGCGTTCGCGACGCTAGGCGATGCGTGGACGCGCACCTTCGCGCTGCGCACCACGCACGGCCCGGAAGGGATGGTGCTGACATGACCGAGCCGGCGGTGCCGCTCTACCACTTCGCCGACGGCCTGTTGCTCGCGCTCGGCGTCGAGTCGGTCCAGCTGGTCGATCTCGCCCACGACCGTCAGCTCGAGGTCGAGTCGCCCTACGTCAGCGCCGCCGAGCGGCTGGCGCTCGGCTGGCGACCGGACGCACACCTCGAGCTCATCCCCGAGCTGCTCGAGGACGGCGTCCTGGTCGAGGGGCCGCAGGGCGTCGACCCGGTGCTGCACAGCAAGCTGACCGCGCTCGACGCTCTCTACCTGCCCGCGTTCGCCGACGCGCTCTCCCCGCGGGCGCGCGAGGCCTATCGGGTCGTGCTCGAGGCGCACGCGCGGCGCAAACGCTTCCAGGTCGCGGTCGGGCAGTGCTCGGTGCTCCCGGAGACGACGCTGCGCCGGGCGCTCTTGGTCGGCGACGCGGCGGAGGTCGGCGCCCAGGACGTGCTGTGCATCGGCGACGACGATCTGGTCTCGGTGGCCCTGTGCATGCTCGGCCACCGGGTGACGGTGTTCGACATCGACGACTACCTGCTCGAGCTGCTCGGCCAGCTGCGCGACCTGTACCGGCTCGAGCTGCGCATCGCGCAGGTCGACCTGCGTGATCCGCTCGAGCCGAGCGCCGGCGGACCGTACGACGTCTTCCTCACCGATCCGATGTCGAACCGCGACTTCTTCGAGGTCTTCCTCTCCCGCGGCGTGGCGCTGCTCAAGCCCGAGGGGCGCGGCTACGTCGCGGTGATGCCGCCGACCGGACGGCTGTTCGCCGAGGTCGCCGGCGCGATGGGGCTCGAGCTCGGCGCCTGGCACCGGCGACACAACCGCTACTACTCGCCGTTCATGAAGATCCACTGGTACGAGAGCGACTGGGTCGAGGTGCGCCGGCCGCGCGAGCCGCGGTTGGTCTACCCGGCCGGCGAGATGTGCGCGCCGTTGAACTTCTACCGCGAAGACTACTTCATGCGCCGGGCCGCGTTGTTCACCTTCTACGATCAGATCGAGGATCCACGCTTCGCCCGGCCGCTGTTCCTCGACCTGTTGATGGACGTGCTCGAGGACCAGGGCGAGGTGGTGCTGCACAGCCGCGACATCTTCGCCAGCGACGACTGGTCGCTGATCAAGGCCGGGGCCGCCGAGGGGCACCTGACCATCCACGTCGACCGCCAGCGGCGGCAGATCATCGTCGAGATGTACCCGTTCGCCGAGGAGGTCGACACGCGGCTGCGCAACCTGCTGCTCGCCGCCTACAAGACGACCGAGACCACGGTCCAGGCCGACGCGGTGCGCGGCGTCTGGGACATCCGCTTCAGCTGATCAAGGGGCGCGCTGCAGCGACAGGGTCACCGCGCCCATCGAGGTCGGCGTCTGTGCGTCGAGGGCGAGCCGGTAACGCCCGGCCGCACCGGCCGGCACCTGCCAGGTGAGCACCTCCGGGTCGGCCGCGGTGGCGGCGGCGGCGGCGCACTGCACGGCGGCGGCGCAGTCGGAGAAGAGATAGAGCACGGCGTCGTGCGCCGGGCCGGCGGCGGCGCTGACCGTCAGGGTGTCCCCCTCGGCGAGGTCCACCGCCCAGAAGAGATCGGGCCCGCCGGTGGCCCAGCGGGTGCAGCTGTTGTTGCCGCCCAGATCGAGGCTGTCGCCCGCGCCGGTGGTGTCGACCGTCAAGGTCACCGGCGCCGTCAGGTCGAGCAGCGTCGCGCCGGCGCAGGTGTCGTTGACCGGCCGGGGCCGAGCCGTGGCGCGGACGGTGAACGGCGCCGGGGCGCCGACCTGATTCCGCGCGTCGCGCACGACCAGGTAGTGGACCGTCTCGGCGCGGGCTGGCGCGAACGGCAGCCGGACCACCTGCCCCGGCGCGTCGGCGATGGCGCGCGCGAGCAGGCCGAGCCGCGGCGCGCTGGCCTCCGGACGCCACCAGAAGCTGCTGCCCACGGTCGCGACTTGCCCGGGGACGAGCAACCACAGCTCCGGCTGGAGCGTGGCGTCCTGTGGGATCACCTCGAGGTCGACCCCGGCGAAGGCGTCGAGAAGCAGGGCATAGACGCGCACGCCGCTGGCCGGGTCGAGCTGCTCGCCGGCCCGCTCGGTCGGCGCCGGCAAGAGCTCGGGCATCGCGGCGGCGAGCCCGGCGGTGTAGGCGGCGCCAGTGGCGTCGGCCTCGTCGTCCTGGACCAGGTGGAGCACCAGGTCGTGGCGCGGCGCCCGCGCGACGAGCGGCTCGAAGACCGCGGTGAGCAGCGCCGACCGATCGGTGGCATCGGTGGTGCGCAGGTCGAGCAGGGCCGAGGTCCACAGCGCGGCGCGCGGCGCGCTCCACCCTGGGGTCGACAGCCCGACCGAGACGACCAGCTCGCCGGCGAGAACCGGCAGGTGCGCGACGCCGGTCGGCGGCAGGACACCGTCGGGCATCGCCTCGACCGTGAGGGCGCGGCTGACGCCGCGCTCGAGCTTCGGCGTGGGCATCAGCTTGGCCTCGACGCTGAAGTCGGTCAGCGCCGCGCCGGGCTGCTTCTCGACCCAGAGCAACACCTGCTCGGCCGCGACGGCGAGGTACAGGTGCGCGCCGTTGCGCCAGTGGGTCGCGCTGCTCGGCTCCGCGAGCGGGGTGAGCGCCGGCGTCAGCAGCGCGCTGGTGACGGTCCCGTTCTGGTTCTCAGGCACGTAGACGCCGGCGGCGACGAGATCTCCGGGCTGCAGGTCGAAGCGCAACAGGCTGCGCTCACTGATCGAGCCGGTGGTGCAGTCGCCGACCGGACACTCGAGCGGCACCTGCTCCTGGATCGACAGGTGGTAGTCGCGCGTCGGGCCGACGACCATCAGGAAGTCCTGGACGATCAACAGGCGCGGCGTCGTCACGGTGGGCAAGAGCAGCGCGATGGTCTCGGTCAACCCGCCAGCGCTGCGCTCGGCCAGCAGCCGACCAGCGTCGTCGAAGGCGAGCAGCGCCGGGTAGATCTCGGTCAGACGCTCGGGGCGCGGCTCACCGAGTGAGACGGCGCGCAGCGCGACGTCGGCGAGCGCGGTGTCGACGGAGTAGAAGCGCAGGCGCCCATCGCTCAGCGCGCCGGCGTCGAGCAGCGGCAGGGTCTCGACCGTGCGGACCGACGGCGGGCCGAGGTTCTCGACCGCCACCTGATAGTCGAAGCCGGGACCGCCGACCGGCACCGCCCCCCAGCCGAAGATCCACGGCCAGAGGTTGGCGAAGTCGGTGACCCACAGCGTGTAGGTGCCGTCGAAGGGTAGGTAGACCTCGCGGCTGGCCTCGGCGGCGTTGGGGTCGAAGAGGAAGCGGGTGTAGAGCGGCCAGCCCTCGGCATCGGTCGCCTCCGAGACCAACATCGCCGCCGGGTGCGCGTCACCGCTCGAGGTGAGCGACACGCGCCAGTAGGTGCCCGCCGCGGCGACGAAGGCGAAATCGTCCCAGTCGGCGTCGACGTAGGTGTCCTCGTCCTCGTCGACCGGCGTGTCGATCACCCCGCCGAGGGTCCGGGTCTCACCGATGAGCGGCGGCTCGAGCACCGCCGGCATGCCCGGCGTCACCGACTCGCTCACGTCCGCCGGCGGCGCCCCGACCGGCCGGCACTGGCCGTCGACCAGAGTGGTCCCGGGTCCGCACAGCGTCGCCTCGGGCACACAGGTGCCGTCGCGGAGGGTGGTCCCCGCCGCGCAGGCGGTGGCGGCCGGCTGGCAGGCACCCCCGACCACCAGCAACCCGTCGGCGCACACCGGGGCGCTCGGCAGGCAGCGGTCACCGTCGGCGCGGGTGCCGGGCCCGCAGCGCGGGCCCTCGGCGCAAGCGGCGGCGAGGACAGAGAGCGTCATAACGGTCGAGACTGTACGCGTCATGATCGTCCCCCTCAGATGCTCGTCCCGCCAGCGCTGGCGACGACGTCGATGGTGTAGGTGTCGATCAGGCCCGCGGAGCCCTCGCCGTCCATCACCAGGACCAGGCTCGGCCCGTCGTACGGTGAGGTGTAGCGCAGCTCGGCGGCGAGCCCCTGGCCGGCGCCGATCACCTGCTCGACCAGGCCGAGCTGTGGCGCGTCGGGGTCGGCGCGCCACTCGTACCAGATCCAGATCCACTCGGCGGCGCCGTAGTTCATCACCCAGATCTCGGGCGTCAGGTTCGACAGCAGCCCCGGCGTCACGGTGACGCGCAGCTCGGTCCCCGCCGCCGCCTCGACGGCGTAGAAGCGGAAGCCGCCGCCCAAGCCCTGCAGCGTGCGCCGGTCGCTCTGCCCCGGCTCGAGGCGGCCGATCGCCACCGGCTCGTAGGCGCGCACCTTCAGATCGTAGGTGGCGATGCTCGGGTCGCCGTAGGGGTCGACCACCGTGTGCAACGCGTGCGCCCCAGGTCGCAGCCAGACGAACGGCGGCGTGACCCGGCCATCGGGGAAGTCCCAGGCGCCGAGGTCAACGACGCCGCCCATCTCGCGCATCTGCCGGTCGACGATCATCGTCGTCGGGCTGTGCCAGCCGGGCCCGGTCGGCGTGAAGTCGGAGAAGAAGACCACCTTGCCCCCGGCGTCGGCGACGTGCGCCAACCCGGCCGGCCAGAAGGTCCAGGGCGGCATCTCGCTCATCCCGAGGCCGGTGTAGTCGTGCCCCGGCACCAGCGCCGCGGTCGCGGTCACGCGCGCCTCGACCGCGACGGCCTCGAGCGCGACCCCCTCGTACTCGCGCAGCCAGAGGTAGAACGTCTCCGGCCGCTCGGCGTAACCCATCTGCGCGCTGTTGCCCGGGAAGTAGGCGATGTCGTCCGGCCAGAGCCGGGCCAGCTCGCCATCGAGCAACGAGACGTTCAGCGCCCGCCAGGAGGTCTCCGGCAGGTAGACGCCGGCGGCGAAGTGCTGGCCGGCGGCGAGCTCCCAGCGCAGCAGGACGTTCTCCTGCTCAGCGAAGCTGAGCTGCGCGCAGTCGCTCTGGCCGCAGTCGAGCTGCCGCGGCCGCTCGGCGCGGATGCGACAGGAGGTCTCGGGACCGACCATCGCCCAGGTGTCGAGCACGGCCAGCAGGCTCTCGCCGGCCCCGGGGCGGAGCAGCAGATCCGGCGTGTCGCCGGTGCCGCGCGCCTCGACCTCGGCGACCAACGTGTCCTTGTCGTCGAAGACCAACAGTGCCGGGATGACGTCGTTCCACAGTGCGAGGTTCGGCCGACCCTCGGCCGAGATGGCCAGCGGGGTGTTGTCCGATGCGCCCGGCAGGTGCACGAAGATCAACCGACCGGTCCGCGCGTCGCCGGTCTCGTCATACGGCAAGGTGGTGGCGAAGGTCGGCTGCGGCGACCCGAGGTTCTCGACCACCAGGCGGTAGACGAACGCATCGCCGCCGACCGGCAGCACCGGCTCCTGGCGCAGCGCGCGCACCACGTGGTTGGTGTCGCTGATCTCGATCGCGTAGGTGTCGTCGCGCGGCAGGTAGACCTCGCGCACCGCGTCGGCGTCGGAGAGGTCGAACACCCAGCGAAGGTAGAGCGGCTGGCCGTCGGGCCGCTGGCCGAGCGAGCTGATCCGGAAAGCCGCGAGCAGAGGCCCCTCCGCCAGCGCCGTCAGGCGCAGGTAGGTCCCGGCGCGGCCGGTGAAGGTGAAGCGGTCCCAGTCTGGCTCGGTCCAGCCGTCAGCGTTCGTGTCGCGCGGGGTGTCGACCACCCCGCCGAGCGTCAGCGACGCCCCGGGCGCAGGGAGCGTGAAGCTCACCGTGCCGGCCGGCTCGGACGACTCGAGCAGGTCCACCGGCGGCAGCCCGACCGCGGTGCACACGCCGCCGGCCGCGACGGTGCCCGGGCCGCAGACCAAGTCGGGGACGCAGGCGCCGTCGACCAGGGTCGTGCCGGCGCCGCAGACCAGCGGCCGGAGGCACTTGCCGTCGAAGAGGACCTCGCCGTCCCCGCAGTCGCTCGCGACCGGCACGCAGCGGCCGTCGCGCGCCGTCGTCCCGGGCCCACACTCCGGGCTCGCGCATCCGGCCGCAAAGACGAGCGTCCCCACCCCGACGATGACCGCGTGTCTCATCACTCACCCCTCTCGTTGGCGCGCGCCGCCTCGGCGTCGAGGCCGGCGAGGATCGTGTCGACCATCCAATGCAGGTGCTCCCGCCGCTCCCGCCGCGCGGCGACGCCGAGCGGCTCGATGCCCCACAGCGGGCCGAGGATCGGCGCGTGCACGAAGTAAGCGGTCGACATGCCGAGGAAGCTGACGAAGAAGTGGCGGCTGTCGAGCGCGCGGCGTCCCGAGCGCGCCTCGGCGAACGCCGTCGCGAACCAGCCGGCGAGCTCGGCGGTGCCGCGCTGGATCGCGCCGCGGCTGCGCCCCTGGCTCAGCTCGCGCTGCACCAGGCTCGGGAAGCGCGGGTGCTCCTCGAGGAAGTCGAGGTAGGCGTCGAGCACCGCGTGCCAGCGCTGCTCGAGCGAACCGGTGGCCTCGAACGTGGTGGCCAGCGCGGCGGCGTGCTGGCGGTAGTAGCTGTCGAGGATCCGGTCGAGCACCCCGTCCTTCGAGTCGAAGTAGTAGAAGACCAGCGCCTTGTTGCAACCCGCCGCGGTGGCGATGTCGCGGACGCTGACGCCGTCGAAGCCGCGCTCGGCGAACAGCCGCTCGGCCGCGACGAGGATGCGCCCGGCGGTGTCCTCGTCCGAGAAGCTGGAGCGGATCGGAAAGGAATCGGTGCCCGGTGTCATCATCGGCGGGCGTTTAACCGATCGGTTAATCAGTTGTCAATCTAATTCGAATCGGTGGCATATATCTTATCAATATGTTGTAAATATGGAGTTTTTCGAAATGCTGCTTGTATTATCAAATTAACCGCATGATTGAGCGGCGATCGATCGCCGGTCCGGTGCGAGGGGCGTTAGAGACTGGGTGGCCGTCCCGCTTGGACGGCTGGCCACTTCGTGCCAAGGTGCGTGGCTCACCGAGGGCCGCCGATGCTCGCCAGGTACGTCGACTGGGTTCTTCGCCACCGCGTCGCGGTGCTGGTCGCCTGCGCGCTGCTCACCGCCGGCTCGATCGCCGTCGTCAGCCGGGCGGTGATCGCCTCGTCGATGCTCGAGCTGTTCTTCGGCGAGAACCCCGACTACGACGCCTACCGGGCACTGGCCGACCAGTTCGGCGACGCCGAGCAGCTGGCGGTGGTCTACACCGATGCCGAGTTGCTCACCGCGGCCGGCATCCGGCGCCTGCAGCGCATCGGCGCGGCGCTCGAGGAGATCGAAGAGGTCGAGCGGGTCGACAGCCTGCTCACCAGCGAGCGGCTGCGCAGCGCCGACGACGCGCTCGAGGTCGAGCGCTGGGGCGAGCTGCTCGTCAGCTCCGACGACGACGCGCTGCGCGCCGAGCTGATCGCCGATCCGCTGGTGACCGGGCTTTTGCTCGCCCCCGACGGGATGACCACCGCGCTGCTGGTCGAGCTGCGCAGCGAGGGGCAGGAGGTACCGATCGAGCAGGTGCCGGCGCTCTTGGCCCGCATCCGCGCCGCGGTGATCGACGCCGGCGTGCCGAGCGAGGCGCTCCACCTGGCCGGCATGGTCCCGGAGTCGGTCGCGGTGACCGAGCAGGCGCACCTCAACCTGCGACGCATCTTCCCGCTCGCGGCGCTGGCCCTGATGCTGGTCGTCTTCGGTCTCTTCGCCCAGCTGTGGCCGGTGGTCATCACGATGGGCGTGGCGCTGGTCGCCATCGCCTGGGTGTTCGCCGTCGCGGTGCTCTGGACTCCGGAGATCAACCTGATGATGGCCACCGTCCCGGCGGTGATCATGATCATCTCGTTCAGCGACATCATCCACCTCTGCTCCGCCTACCTGCTCGAGCTGCGCCGCGGGCTCGCCAAAGAGGCGGCGATCCGCCGCGCCGCGACCGAGGTCGGCCGCGCCTGCGTCTACACCTCGGCGACCACCTTCGTCGGCTTCGCCGCGCTGGCTTTCGTGCCCACGCCGCTGTTCCGCCAGCTGGGCGTGATCCTCGGCCTCGGCGTCGCGGTGGCGCTCTGGCTCGCCGTGACGCTGACGCCGATCGCCCTCTCGTTGTTGCCCGCACCCGCCGGCGCCGCCGCCGGGCGGCCGACCCTGGCCGACCGGGCCATCGACCGGCTGGTCGAGGCCTGCCTGCGTCTGGCCACCGGGTGGCCGCGCACGGTCGTCGCCGGCTTCGCGCTGCTCGGCGTCGCGGCGCTCGCCGGCCTCACCAACCTGCGCGTCGAGACCGATCTGCCCGCCCGGCTGGCCGCCGATCACCCGGTGCGCGTCTCGCAGCGGTTCATCACCGAGCACCTGGCCGGCACCACCTTCGTCGACCTCTACCTCACCGTCGGCGAGCCGGACGGCTGGCTCGAGCCGGCGCGGCTCGACCGCCTGCTGGCGCTGCGCGCCGCGCTCGAGCAGCTGCCGGGCGTCGATCGTACGCTGTCGCTCATCGACCTGCTCGAGCGGCTGCACCGCGAGCTGGGTGACGACCCCGGCGATCCGCTGCCGAACGACCGGCGCCTGGTCGCCCAGTACCTGCTCCTCTTCGAGCTGGCCGGTGGCAACGGCCTCGACCGGCTGCTCGACGAGGACCGGCGCCGGCTGCGCGTCGCGATCCGCCTGCCGGGCACCGGACTGGTCGAAACCGCGGCGCTCGGCGACCAGGCCGTCGCGCTCGCCGGACGCGTGCTCGGCACCGAGGTACGGGCCGAGGCCACCGGCCTGAGCTACCTGTTCGGCAAGTGGGTCGCCTTCGTCGTCGACGGTCAACAGCGCGGCTTGCTCTTCGCGGTGCTGTCGATCGCCGCGATGATGATCCTGGTCGTCCGGCGCGCCTCCGGTGGGCTGGTGGCCATGATCCCGAACCTGCTGCCGCTGCTCTGCCTGGGCGGCTACCTCGGCGGCGCCTGGCCGACGGTCGACTCCGACACGTTGATCGTCGCGATGCTCGCGATCGGCATGGCGGTCGACGACACGATCCACTTCCTGAGCCGCCTGGCGCTCGAGAGCCCGACGTCGGCGAGCGTCGACGAGGCCCTGCGCCGCACCTTCGCCTGCTCGGGGCGCGCGATCGTCCAGACCTCGGTGATCCTGTGCGTCGGCTTTCTGCCCTTCGCGCTGAGCGACTACTTCACCACCCAGATCCTCGGCACGCTGCTGCCCGGCACGCTGATGGTCGCGCTGGTGGCCGATCTGCTGCTCGCCACCGCGCTGGTCGAGCTCGGCTGGCTACGCGTGCGATCGGGGGAGATCGAGCCCCCGCGCCGTGGTATGGAGTCGACCAGCGAACCACAGGGGTGAGCCGATGGGCAAAACCGACCCGACCGTCAAGCGCCGCTTCGCCCGCGCCAAGGAACGCCTGCCGGTGCGCCTGCACTTCTCCGACGGCGAGCGCGAGTTCGAGGCGACGGTCTACTCGAAGGACATCAGCGTCAGCGGCATCTTCCTGGCCACGACCTTCTACCTCAAGCCCGGGCTCGAGCTCGATCTCGAGTTCAAGATGCCCAACGACGAGCGCGTCGTCCGGGTCAGGGGCGTCATCGTCCGCGAAGTGCACTTCGACGACCGCCGCCCGGGCGAGACGATCTCCGGCTTCGCGCTGCGCTTCACCGAGTACTACGCCGACGCCAAGACCGCGCTCGCCGCGTCGTTCTTGATCGTCGAGCTCGACGACTTCATCGACGACTATCTCACCCGCCGCAGCCGCAAGCCCCGCGACGAGCGCGAGCAGCTCAAGGACGTGCTCATCGCCTGGGAGGTCGGCAAGCTCGATCTCTCCGAGGGTGAGGAGGATCTGCTGCAAGGCCGGCTCAAGGTCGACAAGGAGGGGCGGATCCTGCGCCGCGACAGCGGCACACCACGCGCCGCCCCGGCGCGGCGGCCAGCGCTGCCGCCGGCACGGCACTCCGCCAAGTCAGCGCCGCCGCGGCGGCGCTGACTCAATCGGCGGCGGCCAGGGGCAGAGATCGGCCGGGAGCGGTGCGTCAGGGCTCCTCGGGCAACCCGCGGATGAGCTCGACCAGCGCCTCGGGCGCGATCTTGGCCTCCAGCGCCTCGCGCTGCTCCTCGTTCATCCCGGCCCAGGACTCGCCGTAGCCGATCAGCTCCCGCGTGCCGATCCAACGCCGCTTGTGCCAGTCGAAGACCACCAGCTCGTAGCGCGGCGGGTCGAAGATGCTGTCAGCCCGCTCTGCGCGCTGCGTGTCGGTCGTCGCCTCGCCGCCGGTCTTGACCAGGTGGATGACGGTGCGGACCTCGGTCGGCCGGCGCGCCCGCAGGTCGCGGTCGAGCCGATACCAGGCCGGGTGCAGCCGGGGCGGCAGCACGCGCCGCTCCTTCGCCTTGGCCGCGGCGGGCAGCTCCCGCGCCGGCCAGAGCAGCAGGACCTTGCCGATCCGGTATGGCGCGCTCGGGTTGCCGAGCGGCTCGCCGGTCGGCTTCAGCTGCGCGTACGGGGTCAGGTCGGCGAACTTCTGCGCGTCGAGCCGCGGCTCGAGGAAGCGGAGATAGGCAAACGCAGCGCCGCCGGCCAAGGCGGCGAGCGCCAGGATCCTCGTCGCGGTCCATGAGGCACGACCAGCCATCGTGGACCACAGATAGCGGCTCTCGGCGGAGTATGCCAGAGGAGAAGCGCCTGACTGATCCCCTCAAATCGGCGTCGCGCGCTTCGCCTCTCGCGCGGGCGCTCCTGAACGAGAGCTCGGCGCCGCGTGCGCTGCGTGCCCTCGGAGGGTGCCGAAGTGACCCCACGCCATGACCTGGCTTGGCAGGTCTTGGATGCACTGCACTTCATTCCGGCTCGGCCAGGCAACTGAGTCAGCGACCGACGAGGGCACGCGGCGCGAAGCGGCGCCGAGCGGTCGTGTTTGA
>JBFYZW010000406.1:0-2619 GCA_041309305.1 Deltaproteobacteria bacterium
GCGGGCTTGGCCGGCGTCGCCGCCGCCAGCGCGGTCGCGCCGGTCAGCGCCGCGCGGGCGGCGTGGACGCGACCGAGGCGCTCGAGCACGTGGACGATCTTCGCGTCGACCTCGGCGCGATCGGCGCCGCCGTGGCGTTGCGCCTCGTACAGCCAGCGCAGCGCCTTCTCGTAGTCTCCCTGCTCGAGCAAGAGCGTCGCCAGGCCGAAGGCGACCCGGCCGAAGGCCTCGCGGTCGGCCGGGCCGGCGGCGAGCCACTCCTGGTAGACCGCCGCCGCCTCGTCGATCGCGCCGGCGGCCTTGAGCTTGCCGCCCAGCTCGCGCAGGCGCTCGGCCTCGCCGCCGCCGCGTGGCCGCAGCGCGACAAAGGCCAGCGCGGATATCGCCGCGAGGGTAACCAGCTGGAGCAACACCACCGTCGCCAGGCGCGGCGCGCGGTTGGTCGCGGTCATGCTGCTCGGTGGGGCACGCAGGTCCATCGTGACTCCTCAGCGCCGCCGTTCGCGCGCGCGGAAGAAGCGGATGATCGGCTCGAGGTAGCTCTGGTCGGTGCGGATCGGGATGGTGCCGACGTCGGCGGCGACGAAGGCGGCCGCCCGCTCGCCGCGCGCCCGGTCGCCGAGCAGCGCGAAGCCGCGGCTGGTGTTGGCGTCGGCGGTGTCGACCAGCAGGAGCTCGCCGGTCTCGGCGTCCTCGAGCTCGATGAGGCCGAGGCGCGGCAGGGCGAGCTCGCGCGGATCGGTCACCGTCACCGCGGTCAGATCGTGGCGGCGGGCGGCGACCCGGAGGCCCGCGCCGAGCTCCTCGTCGAGGAAGTCGGAGATGATGAAGGCGACCGCCTTGCGCCGCACCACCTTGCCGAGGAAGTCGAGCGCGGCGCCGAGGTCGGTGCCGCGGCGGGTCGGCCGGAAGGTGAGCACCTCGCGGATCACCCGCCAGACGTGGGCGCGTCCCTTCTTGGGCGGGATGTAGCGTTCGATCCGGTCGGAGAAGATCACCAGGCCGACCCGGTCGTGGCTCTTGATCGCGGTGTAGGCGAGCACCGCGGCGACCTCGGCGGCGACCTCGTTCTTCAGCTTGCCGGCCGAGCCGAAGGCGCCGGAGGAGCTGACGTCGACCAGCAGCATCACGGTCAGCTCGCGCTCCTCGCGGTGGACCTTGATGTGCGGCGCGCCGGTGCGGGCGGTGACGTTCCAGTCGATGTGGCGGACGTCGTCGCCGGGCACGTAGGCGCGCACCTCCTCGAACTCCATCCCCCGGCCCTTAAAGGCGCTCTCGTACTCGCCGGCGAACAGGTCGGTGACCAACCGCTGGGTGCGGATCTGGATCGCCTTGATCCGCTGGAAGAGCTCGGGCGAGATCCCCGGCTCGCTCTGGTCGCGCACCGCGCTCATCTCAGGGGACATCCACGGTGTTGAAGACCTCGCGGATGATGTCGTCGGAGGTCAGGTCGCGCGCCTCGGCCTCGTAGGTGATGAGCACCCGGTGGCGCAGCACGTCCGGGCCGACGGTTTTGACGTCCTGCGGGGTGACGAAGTCGCGCCCGCTGAGGAAGGCCTGCACCTTGGCGGCCTGGGCCAGCGCGATGGTCGCGCGCGGCGAGGCGCCGTACTCGATCAGCTTCTCCAGCTGCTCGAGCTTGTACAGCTTCGGCTCGCGGGTGGCGAAGACGACGTCGACGATGTAGTCCTCGACCTTGTCGACCAGGCGCACCGCGTCGGCGACCTCGCGCATCGCCAACAGCTCGGCCGGCGTGATCACCGGGTGGATCTCGGGCGCCTGCCGCGTGGCGATGCGGCGCATGATCTCCTTCTCCTGCTTCTTGTCCGGGTAGCCGACCTTCAGCTTGAGCATGAAGCGATCGACCTGCGCCTCGGGCAACGGGTAGGTGCCCTCCTGCTCGATCGGGTTCTGCGTCGCCAGGACGAGGAACGGATCGGGGAGCTTGAAGGTCTGCTCGCCGATGGTCACCTGTCGCTCCTGCATCGCCTCGAGCAGGGCGCTCTGCACCTTGGCCGGGGCGCGGTTGATCTCGTCGGCGAGCAGGAGGTTGGTGAAGATCGGCCCCTGCTTGACGGTAAAGTCCTGGCTCTGCGGCCGGAAGATCTCGGTGCCGACCAGATCCGCGGGCAAGAGGTCCGGGGTGAACTGGATGCGCGCAAAGCGGGTCTGGATGGCCCGCGAGACCGTCTTGACCGCGGTGGTCTTGGCCAGCCCGGGGATGCCTTCGATCAAGATGTGCCCGTCGGCGATCAGCGCCATGATGATCCGGTCGACCATGTACGTCTGGCCGACGATCAGGCGACCGACCTCGTCGCGCAGGCGGGCGAGGGTCTGGGCGTGGGATTGGAGGTCATGGGTCAGCTCACTGCTCATCGTTCACTCCCTGGTCTTCAGGCGAACGGCCGCGGCGGCGGCCTGGTGCTGGTCGGCACGCTCTGCGAGGTGTCGCTCGAGGCGGCGGAGCCACGGCTCGAGCTCAGCGGCGGGCGGCCGGTAGCCGCCGTAGCGGACGCGCTCGAGCAACTCGGCGCGGTGCGGGTCGGCGAGGCAGCCGCAGGCGTCCTCGAGCGCGGCGAGCGCCTCGACGCCGCGGGGCACGTCGCCCTCGAGCAGGTG
>JBFYZW010000407.1:0-13453 GCA_041309305.1 Deltaproteobacteria bacterium
CCGGGCGTCCACGCCCCGCCGCCGCCATCGCCGCCGCCGGCACCGCCGCCGCCGACTCCGCCGCTCCCGCCTGCGGCGGCGGTGACGTGCGAGTTGAGGAGACTCACCGCGGGCGCGTCGACGACGAGGACGCCGATCGAGCCGCCGCCGCCATCGCCACCCCGCCCGTAACCGCCGCCGCAACCGCCACCGCCGCCCGCGCCGCCAGAGAGGCCGGGATTGAAGGCCGGGCAGTCGTCCCAGAGGTCGAAGGGGTACGCATTTCCTCCTCCTCCGCCCCCGCCGCTGCCGTGGCCGCCGACGGCGCCGTTGTTGCCGCTTTGCGCCGCCCAGTCGTGGTCACCGAGGATGCTGCCCCGGCGTTGGGTGAGCGCGTCCGGCGCGCCCGCGTCGTTGCCGTTGGCGCCGGCGCCGCCGTGACCACCAGGTGCGCCGGCCGCGATGTCACAGTCGCTACTGTCGCCGCCCGCTCCTCCATCGCCGGCGAGCGGTCCGCTTCCCGGCTGTCCTGTCCCGCCTGGATCGCCGTAGTCACTGGGTTCGGATCCACCGGCCTCGCCGCCGTCGCCGCCCCTGTTTCCTCCGCAGCCGCTGCCGCCCTGGCTGCCGACGGCGTCGCCACCGGGGCTTCCGACCGTGCCGTCCGCTCCCGGCCCGCCGTCGGCGCCGCGACCGGGCGTAATGTGCAGGCCGCGCAGGACCAGGGCGTTCGGCGCGCTCAGGTTGCGGACCCCGACGCCGACGGCCGAGCGCGAGGCACCGCTTGGCGCCGCGACGACGATCTCGATGCCCTCGATCACGCCACTGCCCGTGTAGTCCTTCACCGCGATGCCCGGCGAGAGGGAGCTGTCGAGGATCACCCGGTGGGCCGACCCGCGCAGGTAGAAGCCGCGGCTGTAGCCCCCGTGCAGGCTGACGCCGCTGCGGAGCACCAGCGACTCGCGGTAGGTGCCCTCGGTGATGAGGACGTGCTTGCGTGTCTCGCCGGGGGCGGCGGCGGCGTTGATGCCGCGCTGGATGGTGCCGAAGGGCAGCTCGGGTGAGCCGTCACCGTAGAGATCAGAGCCGAAGCTGCTGACGCAGATCGACTCGTCGATCCGGCCGTCCAAGCCGTCGCAGTTGGTGTCCAGATACTCCGCCGGCGGGCGCGCTGGCAGGTAGGCCTCCGGCGGGTCCGGGTTGGCGTTGTTCTGCTCGCCGAAGCAGGGATCGCAGGCGTCGGGCGTCCCGTCGCCGTCCGCGTCGGCCCCATCGTCGGCGCCCGGACACAGATCGCAGGCGTTGGGCACGCCGTCGTCGTCGTGGTCGATCTGGTCGTTGCCACCCGGGCAGAGCTCGCAGCCGTCGGGTACGAAGTCACCGTCGTCGTCGTCACGATCGTCGAAGCCGGGACACAGGTCGCAGGCGTCGGGCACGCCGTCGAGGTCCGCGTCCAGTTGATTCTCGCCGACGCACAGATCGCAGGCGTTGGGCACGCCGTCGCCGTCGCCATCGACGTCGTCTCGCCCGCCGGGGCATACGTCGCAGGCGTCCGGCACGCCGTCGCGGTCGGTGTCGAGGTGGTCGTTGCCGGTCAGGCAGACGTCGCAGCCGGTCGGGACGCCGTCGCTGTCCGGGTCGCTCCGATCGTCGAAGCCCGGACACACGTCGCAGGCGTCGGGAGACAGATCGCCGTCGGCGTCCAGCCGGTCGTCGTGGCCGGCGCAGGCGTCGCAGGCATCCGGGACCGAGTCGCCGTCGAGATCCCGGCTATCGGCGCCGGTGCGGCAGACATCGCAATCATCGGGGACGCCGTCACCGTCGTCGTCGAGCGCGTCGTCGGCGTCCGGGCACCTGTCGCAGGCATCCGGCACGTCGTCGAGCGCGGCGTCGGCGTTTTGGCTGTCATCGCCGAGCAAGCATCGATCACACGCGGTCGGCACTCCGTCCTGGTCTGCGTCCGCGAGGTCATTGCCCTCGGCGCACACGTCGCAGCCGTCCGGCACGCCGTCGTTGTCGGCGTCGACCCGGTCGTCGAAGTCCGGGCACGCATCGCAGCCGTCGGGGACGCCATCGGCGTCGGCGTCGAAGGCGTCGTCGGCGCCTGGGCACCGATCGCAGTCGTCCGGTACGCTGTCGCGATCGTCATCCAGCGTGTCGTCGCCGTAGCAGACATCATACGCGTCGAGGACGCCGTCGGCGTCGGAGTCGTTGAGGAGCGCCTTCGAGTCGATGCAGCGGCCCTGGCCGCGCTCGCAGACCATCGGCTTCAGGCAGTCGGCGTCGGTGCGGCACGAGATCTTGGCGCCGCGCGGTGCTTCGATGTCGACGGCGCAATGAACCAGACCGGCGGCGGCCAACAGCGCCCAGCAGGGGATCCAGCGACTGGTCATGGAACCTCCGACTTGGCGACAGAATAGCGCATCTTGTGCGCCAGACCGAGCGCGGCTGACCGGTGACCCGACGCGTCGACCTGCTGGTCCGCTGCGCGCCGGCTGAGTCAGTCGATCACGGTGTCCACCGTGATGACGATGTCCTCGCGCAACGAGTGGCGCACCGAGCAGTAGGTCTCTTGCGACAGCTTCAGCGCGCGCGCCACCTTTTCCTCCGGGAGGTCGCCGGAGAGGTGCAAGGTCATGTGCACGCTCTCCAGGCGCTGGGGCGGGGTCGGGCTGCGCCGGGCGGTGATCTCCATCCGGTAGCGATCGACCGTGCAGCGCATCTTGCGCAGGATGGCGACCATGTCGATGGCGACGCAGCCGGCCAGCGACATCAGCAACGCCTCGAGCGGCATGCAGCCCATCTGGTTGTTGGCGTCGAAGTCGAGGTCGTAGCCGACCGTCGTCGTGGCGGTGAAGTGCAGGTCGCGCTGCCACTCCAGCCGCACTCGGAAGTCGGGCTCGACGTGCTGCTTGTAGTCTTGAAGCTGGTCGACCATCACGCCGTATGATGGCGTGCGCGCCCGCGCCGGGCAAGGGCCGCCGATCGCCCCCGCTCAGCGGAGGCTGGCGAGGAAGCGCTCGAAGTAGTCGGCCAACAAGTCGTGGTCGGCGGCGTTGAGCGACTCGAAGACGCAGGCATCGCCGCGCATCGCCTGCACGGCGGCGGCGATCGACAGCGCCATGGTCATGTCGATGAACTCGGGCGGGACGACGTTGAGGTCGTTGAAGTTGGCCGGCAGCCCGTCGGCGATGACCGTGCGGATGGTGCCGTCCTTGAGCCAATAGTGCCAGGTCTGTTGGTCGTTGACCTCGGCGGCGAGCACGCGGCGGAGCCGACCCTCTTCGTCGGTGGCCAACTCCTTGAGCTTGCGCATGTTGATCTCGACCAGCTTCGACGACGCCGAGACGTAGATCGAGCCCGGGTCGGAGTCGAGGATCTCCTGCTCGTCGATCGAGCAGTAGCCGGAGCAGCCGACGAGCAGGAACTTGTTCTTCAACAGCTCCTTCTTCTCGCGCACCAGCGTGACGCCGTTCTCCTGCGCCCACTGCTCGAGCTCGGCGGTGATGTTCGGGTCGTACATGTAGACGTTGGCGCGGTCGCCCTTGAACGCGGCGGCGGTGGCGCGGCCGATCGAGCCGCCGCCGAGGATCATCACCGGCTTCTCCTCGTAGCCGGTGGCCAGTTGGTTGAGCACCGCGGAGACGGCGCGGGCGACCGACTGGCCGACGAAGCGCGCCTCGTTGCCCTTCAGCTCGGTGCGCGCGTAGCTGACCACGCGCATCGACTGGTCGGTGCGGTGCTGCGCGCGATCGCCGAAGGCGGTCTGCTCGGTGAAGCGGACCTTGTCGGCCAGCGACGGGTCCTCCTTCAGCCAGCGCTCCTTGAAGTAGTTGCGCGCGTGCGGGCCGTCGCAGACGATCAGGCACGGTTGGCCGTTCTCTTTGTGCTTGGCGACCAGATCGTCGACCGCCTGCTCGATCGCCGCGTAGAGGGCGTCCATGTCCTTTGACGGCACGCGCACGTCGATGCCGAACGAGCGGGCGACCGCGGTCTCGACCTCGTCGTTCTTGTGGTACGGGATGCCGACGAAGATCGCCTGCTCCGGGTTCATGCCCAGCTGCTTGTAGCCGGAGATCTGCGGGTAGGCCTGGCCGAGCATGTGCTGGACGAGCAGGACGTTGGTGTTCGCGAACGGATGCTCGGTCTGGTACTTGTCGACCACCGTCTGCACCATCGGCAGGCGCAGCGGGATGCGCGCGAAGCGCTGGAAGCTCGCCTTCAGCTCCTTGTTGCGGAAGATGTCCAGCTCGATCTGGGACAAGAGCGCGCGGTGGCCGAGCGCCAGGGCGGTGAGCTGCGTCTGGGTGGTCGCGGCGCTGGCTTTGCCCTTGAGCACCTCGCAGAGCGTCTGGCGCAGCCCGACCACGTCGAGCGTCTGGGCCTGCTTGAGCGCCCGGGCGTAGCCGCTCGCGGTCTCGGCCGGCAGGCCAAACAGGTCGCGGTCGGCGAGGATGACCAGGAGGTCCTTTTCGGTCAGGCGGGGCGCGTCCGGCGTCTGGGCCAGAAACTCCTGGTAGGCGCGCATCCGCTCCGGGTTGGACCAGGCCTGCAGGCGCTTGACCCCCAGCTCCTGCGCGACGATGTCGAGCGCGTCGCGGGCGAAGGCGGTGTCGAGGTAGGCGCGCAGCTCGTCCGGGACCTTCTCCCTGGTCAGCCCGTCGCTCAGGCTGCGCAGCACCACCGCCTTGAGCTCCTTGCCGCTCTCGACCGGGAAGACCAACGTGGTCAGATTGAGCAGCTCGTCGAGCGTCATCCGGCCGGTGCTCGTGGTCGCGGCGCCCTCGGGGCGGGTCTCCCACTGGGGCAGGATCGGGTAGGCCTGCTGCAGCAGCCGGATGTCGTCGGCCGAGAAGTCGGGGTAGAGCTCGGCGAAGCCGCGGGCGCTGGCGCGGAGGAACTTGGCCACGTCGTCGAGGGTCGCGCCGACGAACATGTTGTCCATCGCGTCGGCGACCTGGGTCGCGAGCAGGAAGTTGATCTCCGCCTTGCTGCGCTCGACCGGCATGGTCGAGAAGAGGTCCGGGAAGCTGCCGAGCAGGTGGCGCACGAGCGGCTCGTTGTAGACCTCGTCGTGGTGGCGCATCACCGTGACGATCTCGCTCACCGAGGCGCCCTTCAGCCGCCCGCCGACCTTCTCGACGATCTCTTCGGCCAGGGTCCGGTAGTACTGCGCCTGTCGGTCTCCGAGCAGCCGCGCCAGGGGCTCGGAGAAGGCCTGGTCGGCGGCGAGGAGCCGGGCGAGGTCCTCCGGCGTCACCGTCGCGTTGGCCGACGGCGGGACGTCGAAGATGAGCGAGGCAGGCGCGTCGGGGTGGTAGCTCCGCCGCGGCGCCTGCGTCGGGGTCTCGAGCTGATCGCAGACCTTCTGCAGCGTCGCGTAGAGGTTGTCGCCCGGCTTGGCGGCGGCGAGGGCCCCGGCGAGGGTGGTGCGCAGCACCTTCTGCCGCGCCGCGAGCTCGGCGGCGCCGCTCAGCTCCGGGTGTCGGTCCATCAGCCCGCGTACCCGCTCGCCGGTCATCGTCGCGCGCTCGCGCGCCTGGGCCAGCGAGTCGTTGTCGCCATACCAGATGAGCGGCGCATAATAGTCGAGGTAGCGATTGAACTCGGCGGCGATCTCCTCGGGCCCCCAGGTCGGCAGGGCGTTGAGGATGACCCGGCGCAGCATCACCTCTTCGAAGTGGCCGCCCGAGTTCAAGCGCGTGAACTGCCGCGCCCGGTCCTGGATCACGTACCGTTTCGGGAAGCTCGACTCGTCGAAGACGCGATAGCGATCGGGGAAGTACCTGCGTTTGTCGGCGATCGATGGGTCGCGGTAGTTCGTGGCCACCTGTTCGCGCCGGCCGGAGGCCTGCAGGCAGATGCTCACCAGCACGTCGAGGTAGCCCTCGGGCGTCGGGCTGAAGGTCGCGCCGAGGTCCACCGGCACCTTGGGATCGGGGACGATGGTCGGGAAGCGCTCGTGCAGGAGCTCCAGGTCCTGCCAGCGCAGGCTCGGGTAGTGCGCCGCGACCAGCGGGTCCTCGGCGACGCGGCGCAGGATCACCGCGCGCGGGGCTGCGTAGGGGCTGGTGAGCAGGAGTTGGGCGACGCGCTTGGCGACCGCGCGCTCGAGCAGCGCGCCGGCCTCGTCCTGCTGGAGACCCTCGACGAAGGAGGTCTTGTCGGCGGCGAGCATCAGGTCGAGCAGCTTCGCCGAGCGGGTCAGGTCGGGGGCGCCCTGGCTCTTCGGCGTCGCGTCGAGCTTCGACTTGTGGCCACTCGTCCTGGCGAAGCCGTCGCCGACCGGCTTCGTTTTGCCGGACGGGTCGGGGGTCTTCGGCTGGACCGGCGGCTGCACGACGTTGGCGTCGTGGACCGCGGTGCCGGGATCGAGCTTCACGCCGACGGGCTTCGGCATCTTTCCATCCTCGTCCGTCGCGCACACCAAGGCGCCGCGACAGGATAGCGCAACTCCAGGGGGTTATCGACCGGAGCGGGCGATCGTTGCGCGGGACGGCCCGCGGTGGGCCAGGGCGCTGTAGACGGCCGCGCCGGCCAGGGCCAGGCCGAGGGCGAGGAAGGCGAGGTGGGTGCTCCGGTCGACGAGCAGGCCGATGAGGGGCAAGAGCAGCGCCTGCACGCCACGGTTCAGCATGTTGGCGCTGCTCACCGCGGTGGCGCGCACCGCGCTGTCGATCTCCTGGTGCATCAGGCTCTCGAGCAGGACCGGCCGCGACATGCCGAGCGCGCAAATGAGGGCGAAGAGCAGCAGGTTGACCGGCATAAGGTCGTTGCCGACCAGGCCGAGGTAGGCCAGCGCCGGCACGAGCGCCAGCCAGACGAGTAGGCGGTAGGGCGAGCCGATCCAGCGGCCGAGCGGGGCGAGCAGGGCGAGGACGCCGATCTGGCTCGCGGCCAGCCCGGCGTGGACGACGCCGAACCAGCCGATCGGCACGCCGAGCTCGCCGAGCCGCGCCTGGTAGATCCAGATGATCAGGAAGGCCGGCGTGCCGGCCAGGAGAAGGTCGACGGTCAACCGACGCAGCCGCCGCGAGCGGGCGAACAGGCTCACCCCCTCGCGCAGCAGCGCGCCGTAGGCCGGCCGTTCGCTCCGCCCGGTCGGCGGCTCGCGGATGCTGAGCGCGATCAGCACGCCGACCAGCGACGGCACCGCCATCAGGCTGACCGCGTGGCGCAGGCCGAGCAGCGCGGCGATGCCGCTGCCGACCGGCGCGGCCAGGGTCATCGCCGCGAGCAGGAAGCTGCGCTGCCGGGCGAGCACCTGCGTCGCCTCCGCCTCACGGCCGAGGGCCTTGAGGCTGTCGTAGATGAGCGCCGAGTCGGCGCCGGAGTAGAGCGAGAGGCCAAGCGCCCAGATGGTCTCGGCCAGCGCGAAGACGGCGAAGTGCGGGGTCGAGGCGTAGACCAGCGCCGCGACGGCGGTGCAGCCCAGGCCCAGCGCGCAGGAGACCGTCCGCCCGAACCGGTCGGCGACCACCCCGGTCGGAACCTCGAAGAGGAAGACGCAGGCGGCGAAGTAGGACTGGAGCAGCATCACCTGCCCGAAGTCGATGCCGCCCCAGTCGGTGAAGAACGGCACCAGCACCCCGGCGAAGAAGTGCAGGTGGCCGACGAAGTGCATCGCGTAGCACTTGCGCAGGTTGGCGGCGAACGGGTTCACGCGGCGGTCGATCGCCCGGTGGGGCTCAGTGCGGGACGAAGCGGAGCTGGCTCGCCGAGACCATCCAGTCGCTCGGGGTGAACGACGCGGTCGTGGTCGCAGCGCCGAGATCGATGCTCGCCGAGTAGCGGAAGTTGCACGGGAAGGTGCCCGGGTAGGTCTCGCACGGCCGGGTATGGCCGAGGCCGTCGGCGCGCTCCCAGGTGATCTCGAGCTGCACGACGTAGGTCCCCTGCGCGATCGGGTTGCCGGCCCGGTCGAGCCCGTCCCAGGGCGGCAGCGTCACGGTGCCGCTCGAGGCCGGCAGGCCGCCCGGCTGCGGCAGCACCGAGGCGCCGGTGACCCCGTCGATCGAGAGCGCGCCGGTGACCGGGTCGGGCGGGAGCGTCGGGCTGGGCTGCAACAGCCCGGTCTCGGCGCTCGCGGCGTGCCAATCCCAGCACGGGTCGTCGTAGTAGCGGTAGCCGAGGCAGGTGTAGTGCAGCTCGTCCGGGAGGCAGTCGCCGGTCATCACCCGGCCGAAGTACTGGTGCACCGTGTCGATGTAGTTCCCGGCCAGGTCCTCGATCCACAGGTAGACCGCCCGCCCGCGCACGCCGCCCTGCGGGCCCGGGGGCTGGCCGGTGGTCAGCTGGACCGAGAGCGTGCCGTACACCTGCGCCGCGCCGATCACCGTGACGGCCACCGGGGCCGAGATCGCCGTCGCCCCGCCGTCGTCGGTCGCCCGCGCGGTCAGCGTCACCCGCCCAGCCGGCGCCGCGGCCCACGAGAAGGTGAACGGCTCGCCGGTGGTCTGTGCGACCGGGGCGCCGTTGACCAACAGCTCGACCAGGGTCACCGCGCCGTCGCTGTCGCCAGCGGTGGCCGTGACGGTCACGTCCGCGCCCTCGCCGACGACCGCGGCCTCTGCGGGGCTGGTGAGCGCCACGGTCGGGGGGGCGTTCGCCGCGCCGTCGCCGCCCGGCGGCGGGTCGACCGACGCATCACCGACGCAGCCGGCGACGAACGCAACGAACAACGGGAGCGGGGTGCGGGTTGACATCGCTGCTCCTTGGTCTGACGCGCTCAGGGCGTGTACTCGAACGCCACCTCGCCGGCGACGTAGTCGTTGGTGGCGCCAGTGACGTACGGCCGGTCGAAGAGGTACATCGGCTGGCGGCTGACCGAGGTCGTCGGCGCCCAGTCGGTGATCTCGAGCCAGAGGGTGTACTCGCCCTCGAGTCGCTGCGCGCCGCCGGCGGAGCGGCCGTCCCAGGTGTACGCCACCTCGGCGCCGCTGTAGCGCGAGGCCTCGGTGACGCCGTCGGTCAGCGAGTCGGCCGCGGCGGTCCAGGTGGGCAGCGCCGCGTTGGCGTAGCCGCCGGGGGCGCCGGGGTGGTGGCTGTAGTGGACCACGGTGTCGACGTAGTCACCCTGCGCGTCGGTGACCCACAGCGCGTAACCGATCGCCCGGTCGAGGCAGCAGGTGGCGCAGCAGAGGGTGAACTGAGCAGCTACCTCGCCGACCGGGCCAGGCGGGTGCGGCGTCGCGCTGGCTTCGCCCGAGGGCGCGCCCTCGCCCGCGCCGCTGCGCGCCGTGACCACGTAGCGGTAGGTCGTCTGGTTGGTGAGGCCGGTGTGGCGCCACGGGGAGGCCGCGTCAGCGATCGCGGCGCCGCTCTCCCGCGTCGCCGGCGTCGCGCCGCTGGTCCAGTACACGGTGTAGCCGGTGGCGCCGGGCACCGGCGGCCACACCAGCGTCACCTGCCCGTCGCCGCCGAAGGCCAGCACCCCGACCGGGGCCGGGGGGGGATCATCGCCGGGGCCGGGCGGCGGGAGATCTCCGATGCAGGCCGCCGCGAAGATGGCGCCCAGCAGCGTGATGGTGGCGAGCGTCGAGCGACGGGCGGTGGGAGCCATACGTCCGGTGGATCATTCCACGAACGCGGCAGCCGCGCCAGGCGGGCGCAACTCCGGCAGGGATCGGGCGATGATCTGCTCAGGCGCCACCCCATCGGGCGGCGGTGTGAGGTCGCGGATGCCGATCGACATGCTGATGCGCACCCAGTTGTCGCAGAAGAACGCCGACGGGACGCTGTCCTTCCAGCTGCGCGCCGAGGACTTCGCCGGCACGAAGGACCGCGGCGGGGTGCGCCTGTTCGATCAGGACGGCCACGTGCTCGACGTCCCGCTCGGCTGGCGCAAGACGATCGGCAACCTGCGCGGTCCGAACGACGATCTGTGGGTCGGCAACCTCCGGGTCGACGCGCTGCCGGCGGGGACGAAGCTGCACGAGCTGCGCGCCAAGGGCTGGGTCGACGTCGACCAACCCGATGGCGGCAAGCACCGGGTTTGGGAGGACGGGCCGAGCGTGCCGGTGACCGAGGCGGCGCGCGACCGGTTGGTCGACATCCCGCGCGAGGTGCACGAGCCGGCCCAGCTCGACGACTGGCGGACCCTCTCCTGCGCGATGCAGCACGGCGCGCTCGAGCTGACCCAGTACACCTGCGGTGAGATGCTCGGCTCACACATGGTCGGCTACCACCACTGCCTCAAGGGGGCGCGCTTCGTCGACCAGGACGGCGCCTACGCCGGCGCCGAGACGCTCGAGCTGCTGCTCATCCCGCGCAGCCGCCTGGTCGACCGGCGCGATCACTACGGCGAGCACGGCTACGCGCCGAAGGTCTACGTCGAACGCGAGCTGCGCGAGCTTCAGCAGATGAACCGCATCACGCTGCGCCGGCAGAGCGACGGCAGCTTCGCCGCCAGCGCCCCCGAGTTGAAGGCCTTCGCCCGCTTCCTCTCCTACGACGCCACCGTCTACATGAGCGACGTCTATCAGCTGCGCGGCTGGGAGTTGGCGCTCCACGACCCGCGCGCCGACGCGTGGGACAGCCGGGGCGGGCAGAACTACCTCGTCGCGCTCTGACCGCGTCCACCGGCGCGAGCCGGTGCGCGCGCAACCGGCTACGCCTTGACTGCCGGTGCCATTCGCATTGGAATCCTCAGCCATGCTCCTCTCTTTGATCGTCGGGTCCCTCCTCGCCGCGCCGGACGCCGGACCGAAGGTCCTGTGGACGCAGCCGGGCAGCGTCATCTACGGCGACGGCGTGCCGCTCGCCGCGACCGACGCGGAGGTGATCACCGCCGAGAAGGGGCCGCGGCTGCGCCAGCGCCGGCTGCCGAGCGGCAAGGCCGGCTGGACGACCCGGTTGAAGGGCTGCTTCGCGGTGACGCGGATGGCGGTGCACGACCGGCTGCTGGTCGCCTTCTGCGAGCGCCCGGACGATGGCGACGAGGCGTTGGTGCACGCGCTGCCGGCCGGGCTGCTCGTCGCGGTCGAGCTGGGCAAGGGGAAGAAGCGCTGGCAGCGCGAGATCAGCGCCGCCACCGGCCCGTTCATCCTCGGCAGCGAGCAGATCCTGCTGGTCAACGACGCGCGGCTCGAGGCGCTCAGCCGCGAGAGCGGCGCGGTGCGCTGGAGCCACACCCTCCCGGCCGCGCGCAGCTTCGTGCTCGAGGCCGCCGCCGGCCGGTTGTTCGTCGCCGCCGAGGCCGGGAGCCTGACCGCCTTTACCGAGGGCGGGCAGAAGAGCTGGAGCGCGGCGCTACCCGCCGGGGTGCCGAGCATCGCGGCCAACGGCGAGGTGGTGGTGGTCAGCGTCACCGCGCGCAACGACCCGGCGCTCGACGACGACGACCGGGAGTACCTGCGCGCCTTCGCCGCCGCCGACGGCAAGGTCCTCTGGCAGCGCAACGACGGCGCGGCGCTGTGCGCGCCGCTCAGGCTCGCCGGGGAGGAGGTGCTGGTCATTGGCGAGGCGCGCGAGAAGAGCCCCGGGGTGATGCGCGCCCACTCACTCGCCACTGGCACGCCGCGCTGGCAGACGCCGGTGGTCTCCGACTGCGACGGCCACGACTTCTGGCCGCAGCTGGCCGGCGACGTGGCGCTGGTGTGGAGCGCGCTGCCGCGCGGCGAAGAGCAGGTCGCCGAGACGCTCTACGAGCTGATCGCGGTCGAGCTGGCCACCGGGCGGCGGCGCTGGAGCTACAACGCCCCGGACCGGGCGAGCTTCGCGCTCTCGGCGCCGCTCGTGCGCGGCGAGCAGCTCCTCTACGCCGACGGCGCAAAGCTGCGCGCGCTGGCGCTCCCGCCGCCGCCTGCCCCCCCGCCGGCGGCGGTCACGGCGCCGGTTCCCGCCGCGCCGCCGAAGTGACTCCGCGGCGCGACGTACTTTCGTGAGCGACGAATCCGGTTGACATCTGCAACTGGGCGAAAAGACGTGGGCGTTGAGCGCGCCGGCGCGGGCGGCGCGGCGTTTTCCCCCTTTCTTTTTTCTCCGGTCGTGATCAAGATGCGCCCGTTTTCGTTTCTGGGGAGCCGCCGATCCATGTCGATGCCCACCTCGTCACGCCCGCGCGAAAGAGCCCGCTTCGTCACCTTCCCCGCCGCCGAGCTGGTCGAGCTGCTCGGCAGCGAGAGCTCGGCGGTGCGCGCCGGCGCGTTGATGGCGCTGTCGGCGCGTCTGCGCGGCGACGGCACCGTGCTGGCCGCGGTGGTCGAGCGTCTGGCGCACGACAGCTCGCCGCAGATCCGCGCCCAGGCAGCCGAGAAGCTCGCCGAGGTCGGCGACCGCTCGGTCGTCGAGCAGCTCAAGGCGCACAACCGCTCGGAGACCAACGCCGAGGTCCGCCGGGCGGTGGCGATGACCGTCGCCAAGCTCGAGCTCGGCGGTCGGCCGCTGCGTCGCTCCTGACCGTCAGTGCCCGGCGGCCGACGACTTCGGCCGGGCGTTCCAGACCCGCAGCGCCAAGACGAAACCGATCGCGGCCAGCGGGATCATCGCGATCGGCCACCAGGACCAGTTGGCCGGGTCGGTGGCCGGGCCGGTGAGCTGACCGGCCGCGTCGAGTTGATCCTTGGGCAGGATGATCCCGTAGACGAGCGACATCACGCCGGTGCCGAGGTAGACGAAGCCGTCGATGATGCCGACCGCGATGCCGGCGTTCTTGCTGCCGCCGAAGTCCATGCTCGCGGTGCCCGAGAGCATGCCGTGCACGCCGATCACCGCCAGCGACATGAAGACCACCAGCCAGCCGACCGCCGGCGTCGCGTAGGTGAAGGTCAGGATCACCGAGCCGAGCAGCAGGATGCCGTAGAGAATGCCGGCCACCGGCCCGCGGCGCGAGCCGAACACCCGATCCGAGATGATCCCGGCGACCACGCCGCCGAGGATGCCGGCGCAGCAGAGCAGGATGCCCCAGTTCTGGTTGACGAAGCCCTGCATCAGGCCGAGCGTCGCGTCGGTCTGCTTGGCGAACGACGGGTACCACTGCATGATCGCCTGGCGCAAAAAGCCGGAGCAGAACTCGATGCAGGCGATGGTCATGATGATCGGGTTGCGCAGCATCATCATGAACACCTCGACCGCGCCCTTGCGCGGCCCGGTGTCGCCGGAGGTCGCGTCGCCGAGCGCGATGTCCGGGTGGCCGGCGAGCCCCGGCCGGTCCTGGATGACGAACGCGTCGAGCAGGCAGAAAGCGCCGAGGATCAAGGCCGGCATCACGAAGACCCACTCGAGCGGCAGGTGGTTGAGGATGATCTTCGACCAGTCGAACGCGAAGTAGATGCCGAGCGAGATGAGGATGCCGAACACCGCGCCGATCACTCCGCGCTCGCGGACGTGGAACCACGGGGCGTTGACTTTGACGATCGCCACCGCGCCGAAGCTCTGGAAGTACATGTTCAGGCCGTAGATGATCGAGAAGACGACGACGAAGTGCTCGGCGACGAACCCTGCCGCCGGCCCTTGATTGAGCACCGACCAGGTG
>JBFYZW010000408.1:0-6884 GCA_041309305.1 Deltaproteobacteria bacterium
GGTCCAGATTAGAGAGATAGGTAACACCCGGTGCCGAAGTGATCGGTGAGCGGGTGGCAGATCGTTCCAGAGACATGGGTGACAGTGCGGGCAAGGAGGTGTGCCTTGCCTTGGAAGGAGACGTCACCCGGTCCAGATTAGAGAGATAGGTAACACCCGGTGCCGACCCCCTGCGGCAGGATTGTTGTTGCAGGCCTCCGCGACCGCGGCCGGCTCAATCGGCGCGGGACGGCGCGGCGTCGGCCGCGGCGCCGGTCGCGCGCCAGAAGCGGTGCAGGCCGAAGACGAGCACCGCGATCGAGAACAGGCCGCAGACCGCGCCCCAGAACCAGTAGGGGAGCAGCAGGGCGTCGGCCATCTGCGCGACGTCGGACGGCTGCGGGCCGGCCGAGGTCTGCGCGACGTCGGTGAACAGGTAGTCGCCGCGCGAGTAGACCGAGAGCGCGAGCTGCACGCCGACGAAGACCAGCGCGATCTGCGCGGCGCGCGGCGAGGCCTTCAGCGCCAGCCCGAGCGCGATCGCGGCGCACAGCCCAACGAAGAAGAGGCCGAAGAGGTTGCGCACGACCAAGAGGCACGCGAGGGCGAGCAGCGCGCCGAGCAGGCCGAGGCCGACGCGCGCCGGCTTCGGCCGGGCGGCGAGCCAGAAGAGCAGCGCCGCGGCGACCGCCGGGCCGACGAGGCCGCCGGCCGAGACGAAGGCGTGCTCCAGCCGACCAGAGATGGCGCCGAGCTCGGCCAGGCCGGAGCCGTCGGCCCACATGCGCAGCGAGTTGAACTCGGCGCCGACCAGCAGCGCCGCGACGCCGTGGCCCATCTCGTGGGCGAGGGTCGAGATGAGCACCAGCGGGTAGGCGACCAGCTCGCCGTAGGGCACGACGTAGAGCAGCCCGGTGACGCCGACCGCGCCGAGCATGAACCAGCGGGCGCGTTGATCGCCGCCACCGGCGCCGCCACCGCCACCGGCGGCGGCGGGCGGGCCGCCGGTCGTGAGTGGGCCGCTCACCGCGGTCACTTGAACAGCCGGGGTTGCTCCGGCTGCTCCTCCTCGAGCGTGTGACAGCGGCGGCAGCGGGCCTCGTAGGCCTCGGTGGCGCCGAGCACCACCCGCTCCTCGCCGCGGATGATCCGCTGCGAGCGGCCGGCCGGGTTGCCGCAGACCATGCAGATGGCCAGCGTCTTGGTCACGTACTCGGCCACCGCGAGCAGCTCGGGGATCGGCTCAAACGGCAGGCCGCGGAAGTCCTGGTCGAGCCCGGCGACGATGACGCGTAGGCCGCGGTCGGCGAGGTGCTGGCAGACGCGCACCAGATCGCGGTCGAAGAACTGTGCCTCGTCGATGCCGACCACCTGGGTCTTCGGGTCGACCAGCTCGAGGATCTTCGCCGCCGCGTCGATCGGCCGGGCGGTCAGCGCTTGCTGGTTGTGGCTGACGATCTGCAGCTCGTGGTAGCGGGTGTCGACGGTCGGTTTGTACAGCTCGACCTTCTGCCGGGCGTAGAGGGCGCGCTTGATCCGGCGGATCAGCTCCTCGGTCTTGCCCGAGAACATCGGGCCGCAGACGACCTCGATCCAGCCGACGTTGCGGATCAGCGGTTCCACGCGCCTCCCTCTCGTTCGCCGGAGCCTACCTCAGGCCCGCGGCGGATCAAATGCGCAGCTCCTTCCAGTCGCCGCGTTTGAAGCGCCAGTACATCGCCACCGCCAGGATGCCGGCGTAGAGGATCGGTCCGACGTAGACGCCCATCAGCCCGAGGTCGAGGACGACGCCGAACAGGTAGGCCACCGGGCTGACGATGAACAGGTGGAGGCAGAACTCGACGACCATCACGTAGCGGGCGAGGCCGACGCCGTAGAGCGTCTGCGCCAGCACCAGCGCGATCGCCGCGACGCCCTGCAGCACGGCGATCGCCTGCAGCGGCTCGCGCGCCAGGTCGATCACCGCCGGGTCGGGGTTGATGAGCCCGAGGACCTGCTCGGGCGCGAGGAAGAAGATCAGGCCGATGCCCCACATCACGTACGCCCACAGCTTGGCGGCGTTCAACGCGTAGCGCTCGGCCAGGAACGGGCGCTTGGCCCCGAGCGACTGGCTGACCAGCGTCGCGGTGGCCATGCCGAACGCCAGCGCGGTCATGAAGCTGATCATGAACAGGGTCACCAGCGCGGCGTTGGCGGTGGAGACCACCGGGTTGCCGGCTACCGCGTAGCGGTCGTTGACCTGCCCGACCACCCAGTAGAAGCCGACGAAGCCGACCATCACGACGATGGTGGCAACGCCGTTGGGCAGCGACAGGCGCACGATCTCGCGCAGCACGTCGAGGTTGAGGTTGCGCAGCGTGTAGTAGCGGTAGCGGCCGAGCAGGCTCGGTCGGAAACTCCAGGTGACGAGCAGCAGCAGGCCGATGTAGGCCGCGATCACCGAGGCCCAGGCAGCGCCGGCGACAGCGAGCGCCGGGATGCCGACCGCCTCGACGCCGAAGATGAGCGTGTAGTTGAGCACGACGTTGAGCACGTTCATGACGATCGCCACGTTCATGAACACGCGCGTGCGGCCGATGCCGTCGAAGAAGCTCTTGTACGAGAAGGTGGTCGCCATCGCCAAGACGCCGACCAGGCGCGCGCGCAGGTAGTCGTTGCCGAGCTCGACGACCTTCGGATCGGAGTAGAGCGCCGCCAGAAGGGTGGGGGCGACCAGGATCGCGGCGGTGGTGAGCACGACGCCGGCGGTCGCGGAGATGAACAGCGAGTTGGTCAGCGCCCGGCCGGCGAACAGGTCGTGGCCCTCGCCGGCGCGGCGGGCGGTGATCGCCTGGGTGCCGACCCAGACCGCGGAGAGAAAGCCCCCGACCAGCCACATCAGCGGCAAGGTCGCCTGGATCGCCGCCTGGCCGGGGTTGGCGAGCTCGGGCGGCAGGCGCCCGACCATCACCGTGTCGAGGATGTTGATGGCGGTCTGGGTGAGCATGCCGGCGACCACCGGCAGCCCCAGGCGCAGCGTCTGGCGGGTGAGCACCGGATCGACCAGCAGGCGGCGCCAGCCGCGGCGCACCTGCGGGTCGGGCACGAGCAGGAACGGCTCGGGCGCGCCGTGGTCGTTCGGCGGCGCCGGTTGGGCCTGGTCAGGCGGCGGCTCGCTGTCCATCTGCAACACCGGCTGCGCCATCGTGCGACCTCGCGCTGCGCGGTCGTGCCGCGCGCACTCCCCGGCGCCCCGCGGTCCAGTACACCAACCACGGGCCGATTTCCAGTTGACTCGACCCCGGGGCGTCAATAGGATGCGCCAGTCCGCCGAACTTGTCGTGTTTTCGAGGGGCCACGAGGCCTGATGGCCCCGATGGGAGAGAGAGACTATGCTGCTGCGCAAGACCATCCCCGCTCTGCTGGCCGTGACGCTCCTCGCCGTCGTCGGGTGCAAGCCGGACTACCCGAAGTGCAAGAGCGACGAGCACTGCAAAGAGAAGGGTCAGGTCTGCGTCAACCAGATGTGTCAGGAGTGTCGTGACGACACCCAGTGCCAGGCCAAGTACCCGAACGAGGCGCGCGAGTGCGTCGGCGGTCGCTGCGAGGTCAAGCCCGAGTGTCGGGTCGACGCCGACTGCGCCAGCGTCGGTGAGGGCCTGGTGTGCAAGAGCAACAAGTGCGTCGTCGAGTGCACCCAGAACGAGGACTGCGGCGCCGGCCAGAAGTGCGAGAATCAGAAGTGCGTCGCCGAGTGCGCCAACGACATCGACTGCGGCCCGGGGCGGGTCTGCGTCGACGGGGCCTGTCAGGACGAGGACCGCGGTGGCGTGAAGGTCTCGGCGCAGTGCCAGCCGGTCAACGCGGCGAGCGGCGACGTGATCAACCTCGACACCGTCAACTTCGGCTTCGACCAGTACGATCTCACCGTCAGCGCGCGCAGCGCGCTGGATCAGAACGCCGAGTGCCTGCGTCAGGCGCCGGCGGTGACCATCATCGTCGAGGGGCACTGCGACGAGCGCGGCACGCAGGAGTACAACCTGGCGCTCGGCGAGAAGCGCGCCGCGACGGTGGTCAGCTACCTGCGCAACCTCGGCATCGACACCGCGCGGATGCGCACGACGTCGAAGGGTGAGAACGAGCCGGTCTGCCGCAAGCAGAGCGAGCAGTGCTGGGAGCAGAACCGCCGGGTGCAGTTCATCCAGCAGCGCTGACCGCGGCGATGCGTTTTCAGCTCACCAGCGTCTGCCTGTGCCTCGGCGCGGGGATGGCCGGGTGTTTCGTCCCGGCCGAGACCGGCAAGCGCATGCAGGCCGACATCCTGGCCCTGCAGCAGCAGGCGCAGACCGCCGAGCGCGGGCTCGACGAGCAGAAGGCGGCGCTGACCGAGCAGATGCAGCGCGCCGAGCAACAGATCACCGAGGTCAGCGCGGCGCTGGCCGAGCTGCAGCGCGCGGCGCGCAACACCGACGCCGACTTCGGTGTGCAGCTCGAGCGGGTGATCAAGGAGCTGCAGGAGCTGCGCGGCGCCTACGAGCTCAGTGAGTACCGGCTGGGCAAGCTCGAGGGGCGGCTCGAGGGCGAGGGCTCGTTGACCGCGCGGGTCGAGGCGCTGGAGAAGAAGCCGGCCGAGGCGCCGCCGCCCGCGGTGCAGGACAAGAAAGAGCTGCTGTTGCAAGCGCGGGCGCTGATCAAGGAGGGCAAGGCCGCCGAGGCACGCGGCGTGCTGCGCGAGGTGATCAAGCGCTGGCCGAAGGAGGCCGGGGTCACCGACGAGGCGCGCTACCGGCTGGGCGAGCTCTACTACGACGACAAGAAGTTCCGCAACGCGCTGCCCGAGTACATCGCCATCGCCGAGGGCTTCGCCAGCGGCGCGTTCGCCGACGACGCGCTCTACAAGATCGGCCTGTGCTCGATGGAGCTGGGCAACCTCGAGGACGCGCAGATCTTCTTCACCGAGGTGGTCAAGAGCCACAAGGGCTCACCGCACGCCAAGGCGTCGGCGAACAAGCTCGACGAGATCAAGGCGCGGCTGGAGAAGGAGAAGAAGGGCGGCAAGAAGTCGGGCAAGCGCTGAGCGGCCTCTTTGGGCCTACTCCGTTCAGCCCTTCTCGCCGGCCAGCGGGCCGTCGCACAGGCAGCCGGAGGCGTCGAGCAGGTAGGGGCGCGCGGCGCGGCAGCGGCGGCACTGGCAGCTGTCCTGGTGGTGGTGGGTGTGCGCCCAGGCCAACCAGGCCAGCGCGTCGGCGCGGCCGTGGATCTCGGCCGGGGGCCCGAGGTTGCCGGTGCGCGCCTGCTCGACCAGGAGCTGCCACTCCGGTTGTCGCTCGGCGCCGAGCACCTCGAAGAGCTGCTCGAAGGCGGGCAGGTCTTCACGGCCGATGCGCTTGACTCCGGAGCGACCCATCGCGCCCTCCTATCCGGCCGGCGGCCCGCCTGGCAAGAGCCGTTTTTTTGCCTGCGGGGCCGGCCCGGAGGATGCTCAGCGGCATGCCGGATCCCACCGACCCGTTGAGTCGCCTCGCCGACGCGCTGCTGGTCGCCGAGGCCACCTATCAGAAGGCGCGTGACCACCACGAGCGGGAGCGCACCGTGACCTCGCAGCGCGTGCTGCTCGAGGCGCGTCACCGCCTCGAGTACCTCGAGGGCCAGATGTTCAATCTGCCGCGCGAGCCGGCGGCCGAGAGCGGCTGCGACCACTGCGGCGGCGAGGTGCGCGTCGAGCGCTGGAGCGCGGTCGCGGCCCCGCGTCGGGCGGCGCAGCTCGGCGGGCAGACCGTGATGATCGTCGAGCCGATGCCCGATTGGGCCGCCCCGCACGCGCTCGGCGGCACCGCGGTGGTGGTGCGCTACACCTGCGCGCTGTGCGGCGAGGAGCTGCGCATCGGCACCGGCGAGCGGGATTGACGTTGCCTCACGCCGCCCCGGCAGGCATCCTCCGGGGTCATGGACCTGCGCCGTTTGTCGGGCCTGTTGATCTGCCTCTCGGCCTGCCGCTCGCTGCCGTCGCACGGCGTCGAGCTGACCTACGCCCTCGCTGACCGCAGCGCCGCGGAGAAGATGGTGTCGGTGCTCGAGCGGCGCCTGGCGTCATTCGATCTGCGCGGCGCGACCGTGACGCTCGCCGAGGGCGAGTTGACGGTGCGCCTGCCGGGGGTGAGCGACGCGGCGCGGCTGCGCGCGGTGCTCGAGCGCGAAGGGAGGCTCGAGCTCGCCGTCGTCGACGACGAGGGGAGCGCGCTACTCGCGGCCCACGCCGCGGCGACCGGCGTCGAGCAGGTCGCCGACCCGCCGGCGCCGCTGCCCTCCGGGGTCACCCTCGCGCAGGAGACCGTGCAGGAGCGCCAGGGAGTCTTCCTGGTCGCCGACGGACGCCCGGCGCTGGAGGCGGCGGTTGCCCTGGTCACGCCGCGCCTGCCGGCGCAAAGGGCGCTCCGCCTCGGCGTCGATGTCAACGACGCCCGGCGCTGGCGCACCTACCTGGTCGAGACGCCGCCGTGGGCGATGGGCGAGCGGGTGGTCGAGGTGAGCCCGGGCGAGAGCGAGTGGGGCGGCTGGCACGTCAGCCTCGGCCTCGATGAGCAGGGGCGGGCCGAGTTCGCCGCGTTGACCACGCGCAGCGTGTCGCGGCGCATCGCCATCCTGGTCGACGACGAGGTGCTCTCGGCCCCGGTGGTGATGGAGCCGATCACCGGCGGCCGGGCGATGATCACCCTCGGCGCCGCCGCCGATCGGGCGACGCAGCGCGCCCAGGCGGAGCAGTTGGCGTTCGTTCTGCGCGGCGGCGCGCTGCCGGCGGTGCTCGCCTTCGTCCGCGCGGTGCAGTATGGGCCGCCGAGGTAGGTGAGCGATGCGCAAGGTCGTGCTCCATGCCCTCTGGCTCGCGCTCGCGCTCGGCTGCGGCGACGGCGAGCGCCCGGCGCCCG
>JBFYZW010000409.1:0-3350 GCA_041309305.1 Deltaproteobacteria bacterium
TCGGGCGCGGGCGCGGCGTCGGGCTCCGGGCCGCTGTCGGGCAGCGGCTCGCCGGTCTCGCTGAGCACGAGCACCACCGCCGAGGCGGGCGGGAGGGTCTCGGTGACCGGGTTCTGCAGCACGCCGGCGAGCGGGGTGCTGGTCAGCGTGATCGTCTCGCCGGCCTCGTTGTTGGCGTTCAGATCGGCGCCGGCCAGCGTCGTGCGCGACATCGGCGCGAGCAGATGGGGCAGGGTCACCTGGCGCGTCTCGGTCAGGTGCCGGTTGACGAGCAGCAGGCTCCACACCGCGCCGCGCTTGTACGGGTAGCAGGCGACGTACGGCACCGCGTCCTCGCCGGTCAGCGCGTCGTTCCAGCTGCCGCCGCCGCTCACGGTGCAGGTGACCAGGTCGCCGTCCAGGTGACGGGTGAAGACCTTCAGGGCGAAGAAGGCCGGCTTGCGCAGCACGGCCGGGTAGGGGCCGGTCGCGCCCCAGATGTTGCCGCCGTAGTGGAAGTGGTTGTTGACCGTCAAGCCGGCCCGGTTGCTCGCCGCGTAGACGTCGACCAGCGACACCGCGGCGCCGAGCGACACCGACTTGAAGTACTGGGGCGTCGGGTTGGTCAGGTCCGATTGGTAGGAGCCGTCGCCCCAGGTGGCGTTGCCCTCGTAGACCGTGGTCTCGATGTCGACCCCGCCGTTGGCGGCTCTGAACGCCGTTTTCATTGCGCCGATCTCGCGCTCGTGCTTGACCGCGTTGGCGAACAGCGCGGCGAAGATGCTCGCGTCCGGGTCGGTGCCGGTGACGCCGTCGCCGTAGTAGAGGTCGATGGTCGAGAAGTCGGTCAACGCGCCGATCGCCGGCACCAACGTGTGATCGTAGGAGCCGGGCCAGTTGCCGATCCAGGTGGTCGGGCTGCGCCCGGCGAAGCCGACCTTCATGTTGGCGCGCCAGCCCGGCCGCCCCTTCATCTCGGTCATGCGGCGCGAGCAGTAGGTGGCGTAGTTGGTCATCTGCGTGAGCAGGTCCTCGCCGCCGTTCGGGTCCATGTCCCAGTGGTCGTCCGGCGTGCCCCAGAGCTCGTTGCCGAGCTCGAAGTAGATGGCATCGAACTGCACGTCCCAGCGAGCGAAGCCGGCCGCCTCCCGCCGCGCGCCGTAGGTCGTGGTCGCGTCGCCGCCGATGTAGTCGACCAGGTTGCCGTGGTCGACGTAGACGTTGGCGATCACGTCGTCGGTCAGGTCGCCGAGCTGCCAGTGCGTGGCGTCGGAGAAGGCCGGCGGCACGCAGATGAACGGGTTGGCGCCGACCTCCCGGCACAAACGCAGGAAGGTGTTCAGATCCAGGTCCGGCTCGAGCGCCGGTGGGCCGTAGTCGAGGTCCCAGAAGGTGCGCAGGTAGGACTCGAGCGGGATGCCGTTGACGCCCAGGCCGCCGAGCCGCAACGAGGCCGGGGCGAGCTCGCGCAGGCGCGCGACGAAGGTGGCCGAGAGCCCGGTGGCCGGGTCGAGGTCGTCGACCTTCCAGGCGACCAGGTTGTCGAGCCAGTAGGTCGCGGCGTCGTTGAAGCCGACGCAGAAGCCGCGCAGCAGGTGCGTCGAGGTCGGGGTGTAGTTGCCGGCGTAGGCCGCCCAGCTCTCGCTGACCGGTTGCTCCGGGCCGAAGCGACACTGCCAACCGTCATCCATCGCGCCGAAGCGGACGCGCGCGCCGGCGGTGTCCGACTTGATCATCGCCTTGATCCGAAAGGTCTGCCCGACGGTGGCCGTCATCACGTGGGGGAGCTGCGGCAATGTGACCCGCCCCTGGCCGATGTGCGCCGGCGCGGTGTTGACGACGATCCGCTGGCTCTGCCGGCCGGAGACGAAGTCGGTGACGTCGACCGCGCCCGAGAGGTCGCCGGAGGGGCCCCAGGGCCAACCGTCGCGGGCGAAGCCGTCTTGCTCGGCGCCTTCGAAGCTCGGGTCGTCGATCATGTTCGCGCCGACGAAGTTGTACCAGCTGCCGCCGCCGTTGATCCCGAGGCCGATCTGGGCCTTTGGCGCGATCACCGTGTCGTCGAGGGTCACGGTCGTCTGCGCCGCCGCCGCTCCGGCGATGCAGGTCGAGCAGAGGATCCAAGCGGTTCTC
The DNA here is from genome assembly GCA_041309305.1 of Deltaproteobacteria bacterium. GTDB lineage: Bacteria > Myxococcota > XYA12-FULL-58-9 > XYA12-FULL-58-9 > XYA12-FULL-58-9 > JBFYZW01. The sequence continues at coordinate 2,113 of JBFYZW010000409.1, forward strand.
ATCGCCCCTCCGTGCTTCTCCCGCCGTCGAGAGTATACACGCCGCCACGCCCGCCGGCGAACACCCGGTGCGCGGTCGAGGCGCTCAGCGCCAGGCGCCGCTCAGCGTCGCCATCAGCGTCCGGCCGGGCATCATCTCGAGCGAGCGGCGGAAGTCGGCGCCGCTGGCCACGTCCTCGAGGATCTCGGTCCCCGAGCCGAGCAGGTTGAACAGATCCAGCCCGAATCGAGCGGTCCACGGTCCGGCCGTGAAGCGGTAGGCGGCGCGCAGGTCGACCGTCATGTGGAAGGTGTAGCGCGGGATCGGATCACCGCGCGCGACGGCCATCAACGCGGTCGGGCCCTGGGGCAGGCCGTCGACCACGAGGATGCGGGTCATCGGCTCTCCGTCGCGGTAGCGCAGCGCCAGGCCCAGGTCGAGCGCCGGCGTCGGGCGCAGGCCGCCGAGCAGCTTGATGTGGTAGGCACGCCCGGCGTCCAGGCTGCCGCACTGGTTGACCCGCGCGTTCGGGTCGGCGGTCACCGGGTCGATGATGCCCGGGTCGTTGCGGTCGGCGAACAGGCCAAACGGCGCGCAGCCAAGGCTCCAGTAGCCGGTGGCCATCAGGTTCAAGAACCAGGGCCGCTCCGGTTCGCTGACCAGCTGCAGCTCGGCGCCGACGTGGTGATGGGCACGGCGGGCGTTCTCGAGCCGGTAGAGCTCGCGTCCTTCGCTGCCGGGCGTGCGCAGGTAGACCGGCAGGTCGGCGTCGATCGGGTCACCGCCGGCCACCGCGCCCACGGTGCTGCGCTGGTAGCTCTGCGCCGCCGGCCCGCGCAGGCGGACGACCAACCGATCGAGCAACACGCGGGCGAAGCCGTGGGCGGTGGCGCGAAACGGGCCGAAGGTGGGTGAGCGCCAGCCGACGCTGAGCTGGCTCGAGGTCGGACGGCGGAGCCGGGGGCTGACCGTGTGCGTCGCGCCGCCGAACGCGGCGAGGAGGGTGCCGGCCTCGCCCGGCTCGGGCACCAGGTCGCCGTCATCCGCCCAGGTGTAGCGGCGGAAGCTGGGGCGCGCCGGATCGAGGAAGGCCGCGGCCTGGGCGGTGAGCGGCACCGGCTCGTGGCGGAGGAGGCCGATGAGCTCACCGTCCGCGAGTCGGTGCTCGGCGGCGAGGCCGGCGGCCGGGGAGAGGAAGGCGAGGCCGGCGCCGGCGTGGATCAGCGCCAGGTCGGCGCCGGCGCGGGCGGTGAATCGCC
>JBFYZW010000410.1:0-3219 GCA_041309305.1 Deltaproteobacteria bacterium
CCGGGCGCCACGTCGTCGCTCGGCGCCGGCGCCTGGTCGGCGGCGAGCCTGGCGACCGCGACGCGCGCCGGTCGGAGCAGGTCGTCGCCGAGGAAGAAGGCCTCCTGGACGACGCCGACGATCCGGTTGTCGTGCGCGGCGTCGGTGACCGGCACGGTGGCGACCGCGTCGTGGCGGGCCGGGTCGAACGGCTCGCCGAGGCTGGCGCCGCGGCGCACGCCGAGCTGACCGAGCTTGGCGAGCATCTGGTCGCGCACCAGACCGATGCCGTGGCGCAGCGCCTCGGCATCGCTCGCCGTCGCGCCGGCCTCGACGGCGCGGTCGAGGCTGTCGACTACCTCGAGCAGCTCGGCGAGGAAGGCCCGTCGGCCGCGCTCGACCTCCTGGCCGACCTCGCGGCTCAGGCGGGCCCGGGCGTTCTCGAACTCGTCCTTCGCCTCCTTGTACTGAGCGAGGATCGCGGCGGCGCGACTCTCGGCGGCGGCGAGCTTCTCCTCGAGCTCGGCGACGAAGGTCGGCTTGGCCGGCCGGTCCTCGTCCTCCGCGTCGCGTCCGCCGCTGGAGAAGCGCCGGTCGACAACCGTGAAGGGTCGCGCCTTGGGGTCTTCAGTCTCGGCGGTCACCGCATGCCTCCGTCGGATGCCTCGGCCTCAACCCCTGAAAACGGGGTCCTATTCCCGGGGCGCGCTGGCCGGATCGAGGGGCCAGGGGCGGACGAAGGCGCCCGCCGCCAGCTCCTCGTGGGGGGCCGGGATGATCTCGTGATCGGTCAGCTTCTCGCCGGCGAGCTCCGCCGCGGCGAGCACCGCCGCCTCGACCTCGGCCTGGGGGCCGAGCAGCGTGAAGTAGCCCTTGCCGCCGAAGCCGCTGCCCAGGTGCAGCCGGCCGATGCGCACCGCCGCGGTCTTCACCGCGGCGTCGGCGGCGCGCAGGGTGGCGGCGAGCGAGGTGAGCTCGAGGATCGCCAGGCAGACCGGCAGCGCCGGCTCCGGCGGCCGTCGCACCGCGGCGAGGACCTCCGGGTCGACGCCGGGCAAAAAGAGCTGATCGACGAGCCGCTCCCCGACCACCGCCAGCGCCGCGGCGAGCGACTCCTCGACCGCCGCGACGCCGCCAGCGAAGATCAACACCGCTTTGCCCGGCGAGAGCGGCGCGCTGCACAGCACCGTCACCGGCGCGCGCTTGAGCGCCGCGTCCTGGGCGGCGAGGCAACGGGGCAGTCCGTCGATCTCGACCAGCGCCAGCGCCTCGTGGGTCATCCGGGTCACCACGCCGCGCATCCTACCCATTTTCGCCGGCGAGGGAAGAGGGGGCGGCGGGCAGACGCCGCCTCAGGGGCAGACGGCGGCGAACGTCGACCAGACCGCCGCGTAGGCGTCGGCGAGCGCCTGGCAGGCGGCGGCGCGCTCGCCGCTCGGCAGCGCGCCGATGACCAGCGCCTCGAGCTCGCCGAAGCGGTAGTCGAAGCTGCCCAAGACGGTGGCGCGGAGCTGCCGCTCGGCGTCGACCAGCGCGGCGGCGACGGCGTCGTGGCCGGCCAGCTGGCCGAGGCGCCACAGCGCGGCGGCGACGACGCTGCCGGGCAGGTAGCGGGCGTACTCGTCCTCGTCGGTGGTCGGCTCGAGGCCGTTCACCCAGCTCGGCTCGAGCACCCACGCGCCGCGCAGCGAGCGGGGAGCGGCGATCTCCGCCGGCGCGCTCTTGGCCAAGAAGTCCGGGTCGTCGGTCAGGTAGGCGCCGATGTAGTCGGCGACCCCTTCGTCGGTGGCGCGCAGGCGGTTCCAGGCGTTGAGCGAGCCCGGGGTCCCCTGGTGCTCGGCGATCGCCGCGAACATCTGGCCGCCCCATAGCTCGTAGTAGAAGACCCGGTGCGCGTACTCGTGCGCCAGCACGCCCGGGTTCATCGCGAACGGGATGTCGCGCAGGATGCGCATCGGCAACAGGACGAAGCCGTCGGCCTCGGGGAGGTAGAGGGCGTTGTCGGTGGTCGGGAACGGCTCGCTCTCGCTCTGCTCGACGCGCGGGTGGTAGAAGAGCGGCGCCTGGTCGGCGGCGGAGCCGACGCCGAGCGCGGCGAGGCGATCGGCCACCCGCTCGACGTGCGCGTAGGCGGTGGTCATGCACAGCGAGTCGAAGTCGGCCGGTACGGCGACCCCGCCGTCGTCGACCCAGCGCAGCCGCACCGCCCCGCCGTCCTGCACCCAGGCCGAGCGGGAGGCGCCGCGGTCGGCGGTCGGGTTGGTCGGGTCGACCTGCAACGTCGCGCCGCCGAACAGGCGCACGCGCGCGCCCTCGAGGCGGTCGAGGTCGACCAGGCCGGTGAGCTGTACCTCGGTCAGCGCCAACTCGCCGCCGGCGGCGATCCGGTCGAGGATCAGCACCCGGTCGCCCGGGACGGCGCAGGCGCCGAGCGCGCCGGCGAGCAGGAGGCTGAGCAGGGGCCGCCGCATCGCTACATTATATAGCCGATCGTGGCGGTGTCACGCCGCCGTGGTCAGAGGCCGATCGGCCCCTCGTCGCTGAGCAGGCCGGCGAGGTTCGGATCGCGCAGCACGTCCTCGATGCGCATCTCGCGGCCATCGACGATCATCGTCCGGCTGACCAGGCGGACGCCGTGGCTGTAGTCGGCGTAGGCCGCCTCGTGCACGGTCGACAGCGGTTGGATCGGCGCGCCGTTCGGCTGGTGCCAGCCGTAGATCGCCACCCTGTCGCGGTGCTGCAGCTGCCGGTTGCTCAACACCAGGTCCTTCTTGTGGCCGGCGGTCAACGCGCCCAGCTCACCGCCGGCCGCGCGGCGCGCCGCCTCGATCAACTCCTGGTGGCGCGCGGTGTAGGCGTTCGACATCATCCGCTGGCCGTCGCGGTAGTCCATCGGTTGCGGCGCGAGCCTCACCGTCGCGGCGGCCCAGATCTGATCGACCAACCTGCGCGTCGGCAGAACGCAGTCATAGCGGGCGGCGATCGCCTCGGCGGTCGGCTGCGCCATCGGGACGCGCACGAAGCTCTGGTCGTCGCCGATGGCGACGTAGTCGGGCGAGACGCGCACGACGCCGGTGTGGGTGACCCCCTGGCGGTCGGTGGCGGAGACGGGCACCTCGACGAAGCGGGTGAGGAACGCCGGCACGTTGCCGCGCGCGACCTCGGCGAGGATCGCCTGCTCGCGCGCCGGACCGCGCAGATCGCCGAGCCCAGCCAGCCACGCGCTGCCGGCGCCGCCAG
>JBFYZW010000411.1:0-4933 GCA_041309305.1 Deltaproteobacteria bacterium
GCGGGCGCAGATGGGCAGCAGCTCCTCGCCCGCGGCCCGCTCACCGGCGGCGCCCGCGTCACACGGGCTGAGCAGGCAGAGCCAGCCGGCCGCGGCGGCGCCAACGCCGGCTGGCCAGACGCAGCACTCGAACACCCGCCGGCCGTCCTCGCCGCCGGCACAGACGACCTGGGTCTGCATCCGACCAGCGCGACGCGCGGCCTCGACCCACGCGCCGACCAGGGTCGGCGTGACGCCGAGCCGTCTGGCTGCCGCGTTGAGGCGCGTGAGCTGGCCGTCCGCCGCCAGCCACAGCGCCGGCAGCGCGGCCTGCTCGAGCAGCGCCCCCCAACCCTCTTCGTGCGCCACGCGTCCCCCGTTGCTCCTGCCGATCGCGTATAGCCGACCCGCCGCCCGGCGTCATGTCACCTGTTGGAGGACACCGGCCCTGTCCTCCAATGGAGGACAGGCGTCGCGGAGGCGGCGGTGCTACGATGAAGAGTCATGCCGAGCGCCGGAGCGCGACCCCCCAACGACAGGAGCTCGTTGCGCCACGGGTCGGTCCTCGGCGCGCGGGTGCTGCTCATCGAGGACGAGCGGGCCTTGACCCGCGTCTGGTGCCGGACGCTGCGCGCGGCCGGCTTCGAGGTCACCGCCGCCGCGACGGTCGCCGAGGCGGAGGCCCTGGCCCTCGACAGTTTCCAGGTCGTGTTGCTCGATCTGGTCCTGCCCGACGGCGACGGCGAGCAGGTCCTGGCCCGGCTCGGCCGCCTACACCCGCGCCCGGCGGTCGCGGTGATCACCGGGCATCTGGACAGCGAGCGCGCCGCGCGGCTATGCGGCCAGTGCGACACGGTCGTGCCCAAGCCGGTCAGCCGCGCGACGGTGATCGGCCTGGTGCAGCGCCTGCTCGAGCTGCGCCGGCCGGGCAGCCTGCTCGCCGCCTTCTGCCGTTTCCACGGCCTCAGCCCGCGCGAGACCGAGGTGCTCACCGCCAGCCTGAACGGCCACGACGTCGCGGCGATCGCCGCCGAGCTCGACTGCCAACCCGGGACGCTGAAGACCTACTGGCAGCGGATCCTCAAGAAGACCGGCTGTGAGACGCAGCGCGACGTCACCGCCGCGCTGTTGCGCTTCGACGCGCTCACCGGCTAAGCGGGGGTGCGCGAGTCGCGCACACCCCGTTTGCGCCGCCTCAGAGGAGATCGTAGCCGGCCTTCAACATCAGGCCGTTCTGCACCTGCCAGGCCTCGATGACCAGCGGCACGCGCTTGGCGCTGAGCACGTAGTCGAGCGACAGCGCGGCGGTGAGCTTGAGCGACAGCTTCGCGGCGTACTCGTGGGTCAACACGTCGAGTCCCGTGGGTGCGTCCTCGAGCGAGGTGTAGAGCGGGAAGAAGTACTGGGCGCTCGCCTCCCAGGTGACGTTGTCGGCCAGCGCGCCGTTCAGACCCAGGTCCAGCTCACCGCCGGCCTGGTGCGAGGTGCGCAGCTCGGTGTACTCGATCGTCGGCGTCGCCGCGTCGTCGGTGAGCGTGAACCCGCCGCGGGTGAAGATGTGCTGCACGCCGGCGCCGAGCTTGACCTTGGCGGTCAGCGTCTTGTCATTCAGCGGGTTCGCGAACAGGCCGAGGCTCTCGCGCAGGAACACCGGCTCGAACGGCGTGGTCAGCGCAATGGCGCTGCCCGCCGGCTTGCTCTTCTCGACCACGTCGCCGTTGGCGAGCGCCCGGCGGATGGTCACGTCCTCGGCGCGCACCTCGTAGCCGTGGAACAGCTGGGTCGAGGCCTGGGCGCGCCCGTACGGGCCGAGCCAGGTGATGCTCTCGAGCCGGAACAGGTAGGTCGACTTGAGCTCGAGCTCGTCGGCCGACTTGACGAAGGTCGGCACCTGCGGCGTCCGGGTGGTCGACTCGCGCACCTTGAGTTGGTTCTCCCACTCGTGCTGGCCGCGGTAGAGGTTGGCCTGACCGTCGAGCATCAGGCCGAGCTGGATGGTCGAGCCGTCGGTGGTGCCGACCACCTGGCTGGAGTGGTTGTACGCCCCGGTCGCGCCGATCGACAGCTTGGGGTGAAAGCCCTGCTTCGCGTCGAGCTTCGCGGCCAGCACCTGCTCCTCCTTGATGTCCGAGGGCACGCCGGCGTCGACCCCGACCTCCTCGGCGAACGCGGACAGCGGAGTTGCGAACAGCACGACGGCGATGAGCGTACGCATGATCTCTCCTGGTGAAAGGGCACATCGGGCGCCCGCGTGAGTTGCGGCGGGGGCGAATCTGTCAACGGCCGGACGAGGTGTCAACGCCCGAGCGCGTGCGCCAGGCCGTCCTCGACGTAGTCGACCTGCCAGCGCACGTCGGCCGGCAGCGCCGCCGGATCGAGGTCGCGGCTCGCGGCGCCGCTCCGGCGCAGCGCGGCGTTGAAGAAGGCGGCGGCGAAGTAGCCCTGCACCCGGCGCATCAGCGGCGGGGCGATGAACGCGTCACCGCAGCCGTCGTCGAGCACGTCGCTGGCGTCGAAGCCCAGCTCGGCGGCGACAGCGACCAGGTCCAGGTCGCACAGCTCGGTGAACGAGAAGTGGCCGGCGTCGATGATCCCGACCAGCCCGCGCGGCGCCGGGGCGGTCTGGTAGCCGAAGACCTGCTCGTTCTCGTAGCCGGTGGTCTCGTCGCGCTCGCCACCGAGGATGAGCATCGGCACCGCCTTCGCGGCGGTGCCGGCGCCGAGTAGATCGACGATGCGCACCGCCGGGGCGAGCGGCAATGACGCGACCACGCGCGGGTCGTGGAACTCGCTGCCGGCGGCGGCGAGCATCACCGAGACCGCGCCGCCGAACGAATGGCCGAAGACGCCGTAACGCCGGCCGTCGACCGCGGCGCCGAGCGGGCCGCCGTCCTCGGCGAGCGTGCGGGCGACGAACGTGACGTCGCGCGGCCGGTCGACCAACGACTGGACGATGCCGCCCGGATCGAGGTTGCCGGTGGCCAGCAGCTCCCAGAGCGTGTCATTGGTGTGATCGGGCGCGGCGACGATGTAGCCGTGGCTGGCCAGGTGGACCATCAGGCTGGCGGTCTGGAAGCGCAGGCCGTTCTTGCCGTGCGAGAAGACCAACAGAGGGAAGGGCGCGAAGTCGTCGGCCAGCGGCGCGTCGCGCACCGCGTCCTGCGCCCACACCCCGATCGTCGTGCGCGTCAGGCGCTCGAACAGCTCCGCCGGCGCCTCGTCACGGAAGTCGTACGCGTCGCGCGCCGCGCCCCGCGCCGACTCGGCGGCCGGGTACCACAACTCGGTGCGCAGCGGGCGCGGCTGGCCGGCGGCGTCGAGCCGGGTGTGATCGACGAGCGTCACGGTGGTCACGCCGACCGGGAACATCCCCGGCTCGCCGGGGGGCGCGTAGTGGCAGGCGTCGGCCGGCCCGGGGACGAGGCAGGGGTCGTCACAGCCGGTCAGCGCTGCACCGAACGCGAGGACGACGAGGAGGCGCATCCGGGTCACTGGTAGTCGGCCGGGCTGTCACCGACCTCACCGGCCCCGAGGATGAAGAAGCGGCCGTCGTCGAGCGACGGGAGCGCGCAGTCGGTGAGCGGCCAGACCCCGGCGTCGACCGCGGCGTCGGCGCGCAGGCGCGCCGCCGTGCCCCACGCCAGGTACTGGCGCAGCTCGTCGACGCCGCCGACCTCCTGCCACAGCGCCAGCTCGCCGTGCTCGGGCACCACCGCGGCCGCGTCCTGCCAGCAGAGCCGGTCGGCGGCGCAGCCGTCCCCCTCGGGATCGAGCTCGACGAACAACGCCGCGTCGCGCGCCAGCTCGCCGCCGAGTGGCCAGGGCGCGCCGCCGAGGTCGAGCGACCAGCCGGCGAGCGGCAGCGGGCTCTCCGGCGCGCCGCGGTAGGCGAGCTGCAACACCGCCGGCGCGGTGCGCTCGAGACGGACCACGACCAACTGCGACGGCGCAGCGCGGCGCCACGGGCGCGGGAACGAGCAGGAGCCCCAGGTGTCACTCGCCTGACCCAGGTCCTCATTCGCCAGCAGCGGCGTCGGCGCACGGGTCGGGTTCCAGGTCACGCCGCCGAGCGCGCCGCTCAGGTCGCGGCTCAGCGACTCGCCGGCGATCCGCGGGGCGAGCGCCGCGTCGAAGACCTCGGGCCACAGCCCAGCGACCACCGCGGTCGGCGAGAGCTGGCCGAGGGTGCCGCCGTAGCGGACGAAGGCGAGCAGCGCCGCCGGCTCGTCGACCGGCGCCGCGGGCCCAGGCGCGAGCAGCGCCAGCTCGCCGGCCGGGCGCACCGGCTCGGCAGCGGAGAAGAACAGCTGCGCCGCGTCGGTGGAGGCGGGATCGGTCGGATCGGTGGGCCGCTCGCGGCCGAGGTGAACGAGCACCCGCGAGAGCGCGCCCACCTTCTGCCCGATCCCGAAGGTGACACACCCGGGCAGCTGGCAGAGCCGCACCCCGAATAGCCGCACCGCGACCGAGGTCGGGTTGAACAGCTCGACCCAGCCGCTCGCGCCGCCGTCCAGCGCCGGGAGCAGCTCGGTGATCTCGAGCGGCGAGGGCTGCGCGGCGCAGAGGGCCGGGTTGAGCAGCGCCACGTCGCCCGGCGAGGGGACCGCACAGCCGCGCTGCGCGCCCTCGGACGCGACCGCGACCCCGCTCGGCATCGGAAACGGCAACGGGACGAAGTCGCCGGCCGCGGTCACGCCGGCGAGCAGCGCCGCGGTCGCCAACGGCGAGCGGAAGAGCACCGGGTCGGCGCCCCAGGCCAGGTAGGCGCGCGTCACCCGGTCGGCATCGAGCACCGCCAGCTCGCCTGCCGAGGCCGGCAAGCCGAGGCTGCCGATCTCGATCACGGCGCGCGCCCCCGGCGCCACCTGGCCGGCGATGGTGATGCAGCCGGCGACCCAGCAGGCGGTGTACCCGTCGAGCTCGACCGCCGTCGCGCCGGCGTCGAGCGCGAGCT
>JBFYZW010000412.1:0-5452 GCA_041309305.1 Deltaproteobacteria bacterium
GGCGCGCCCACGCCGCGAGCCCGACCGCCGCCACCAACACCGCCGCGAACGCGGCGAGCGGGCGCAGGCGGAACGACAGCGCCAGGTCGAGCGGACGCAGGCCGTAGGCCAGCGCCGCGCGCCAGCGGGCCGGGAGAGCGACCGCCGCACGCACCTCCGCCTCGGCGGCGGCGTCGGCACGGGCCAGCACGGCGGACCAGGCCCGGTAGGCCAGCGCCTCGGCCTGCAGCGACGGCGGCAACGGCGGCGGTGAGGCGAGGCGGGCCCGCCGCTCCTCGGCGTCGAGCGTCGACCAGGCCGGCCAGTGCACCGCCCGCTGCTCCGCCGCGGTCAGCGCCCCGTACCAGCGGGCGAGCCGTCGCTCCCGCTCCTCGACCGGCAGGCTCTCCCACCAGGCGACGAGCTGCGCGACGCTCTCGGCGTCGCGGCTCATCCACCAGGCGCCGAGGCGCACGCCCCGCGCCGCGCCCGGCTCACTCCCCGCGGCGGCGACCACCTCCGGGCTCGCCGCCTTGCGCCACGCGTCGACCGCCTGACGCTGAGCGCGGGCGGGCAACAGCCCCCACCAGCGGTCCACCTCGGCCTGGACCTCCGCCGGCTGATCGGCGAGCCACGCCTCGATGATCGCGCGCACCCGGTCGCGCTCGAGCAGCACCGCCGGGGGCGCGGCCGGCACCTCCGCCTCGCTCGCCCCGGCCAGAGCCGGCCAGCGGGCGAGCAGTGCCTGGCGGCGCGCGCTCGACTGTGCGCCCCACCAGGCGGTGGTGACCGCCTGTCGCTCCTCGACCGACAGGCGCGCCCAACCCTCGTCGGCCGGCAACGCCGCCGCCCGCGCCCGCACCGCCGCGGCCGGCTGCCGAATGGACGGGACGCCCCAGCGCGCGAGCGTCAACGCCGGGCGGAGGTCGAGCTGCACCGGCGCGCTCTCGGCGCAGCCCTCCGGGGGCCGCACGCCGCGGCCGTCGACGCCGACCGCCTCGACCGAGTAGCGCACGCCGTCGGCGAGCCGGTCGAGCGGCACCCGGTCGACGAACCGGTCGGTGCCGCTCGCCACCCGGCCGACGGTCAGCTGATCGCCGCGCGCGTTGAGGCGCAGCACCCGATAGCCGACGACGCTGATCGCCCGCAGCGCCGCCCCGGCCGGGCCGAGCGCGAGGATGGCGCGCTCGTCGTTCGGCGACAGCTGCCAGGTCACCTCGACCGCGTCGTGGTCGGTGTAGAAGGCCGGGTCGTCGAGCGCCGGCGCAAGCGCCCGGGCCGCGATCATCGTCGGCCCGGAGATCAGCGCCGGCGGCACGACCGCGGTCGCGCGCAGCGACTCGCCCTCGACCGCGAAGCTGTTGACCGGCACGACCCGGTACTCCGGCGGCGCGATCGGCGCCGCGATCAGCTCGGCGAAGCTCGCCCGCCCCGGGGCCAGCTCGGCGACCAGAAGCTCCGCGTCCGTCTGCCCGGCCAGCGCGCTGTCGGCCAGGCCAACCGCCGCAGCCTCGCTCTTCCCCTCGCAGCGCAGCGCCTCGACCAGGCGAGCCCGCGCGACCTCACCGGCGGTGCGCCGGTAGATACGCACCGCGGCGGCGCCGCTCGCCGGATCGGGGGTCCAGCGCAGCGCCATCTCGACCTGGTCAACGCGGCCTAGGCCCCAGGCGCGCAGCTGACCGGCGAGCGCGCCCGGCGGCCGGCGCAGCTCGGCGAGGACCGCGTCGAGCCCGGCAAGGCCGCGGCGGACTCGCGCGGCGCTAGCCGCCAACGCCTCGGCGCCGAGCTGAACCTCGAAGCCGATGTGCAGCCCGGCCTGCTCGGCCAGCGCGATCAGGTCCAACGCATGGCCGAGGGCGACCTCGAGCGCGCGGACGGCCTGGAACTGATCGCCGGCCGGCGCCCCTCGCCCGCGCAGCTCGCCGATCCGCTGCTCGGCGCTCATCACCTGGTCGAGGGCGTTGGCCACGTCCTCGAGCATCAGCTCGGGGTCGACGAGCTGCATCTGAATCGGCCGACGGCGCGAGAACAGGTCGCCGAGGAGGTCGGCGGCGGCCGAGACGCCGGCCATCCCGCGCGCCAGGTCGCCGAGCGGCCCGACCACCTCGCCGAGCTCGTTGGCCAGCGCCAGCCGCTCGAGCGCGTCGACCACCTCGCCGTGGTACGAGCGGGCCAAGACCGGCAGGGCCGCGCTCGGCACCCGGTCGGGGAGCGTGGCGCTCAACCGCCGAAAGACCTCGGTCACCGGATCGGGGATCGCCGCCCGCGGCGTGACCTTGGCCTCGCCCTCGGCGGCGACGCGCGCAGCGGCCACCTGCAGCTCGGTGAGCGCGTGGCCGTACAAGGTCAGCGCCGCCTCAACCCCGGCCGCGGCGCGGTGCAGTCCGCCGATCGCCGCGCTGGCCCGGGCCTGATCATCGCCCGCCGGCTCGGCGCGGGCAGTGGCCGCGAGGGCCAACACCCCGGTGAGGACGACCCACGACCCTCGCACACAGCTCGGTGAACACATCGAGACCTCCATACCGGCGATCGGACGGCCGGCCCTGGACCGGACAGGTGAAGGTGAGGATAGCGAGGGCCGGCGGCCCGATTCAAGCGCCGATCAGGAGGCGCAGCCGCCGCCGCTGCAGGCACAACCCTTGCTCACGTTCGGGTTGTCGAAGTGGAAGCCGGTGCCGCTCTCGTCGTCGATGTAGTCGATCACCGTGCCGGCGAGGTGGTTGGCGCTGTACGGGTCGACGAACAGGCGCACGCCGTGCTCCTCGGCGACCCAGTCGTCATCCTGCGGCGCCGGCGCGAAGTCGAGCAGGTACTGCAGCCCGGAGCAGCTGCCGCCGATCACGCCGACGCGCAGCCCGTGGCCGTCGACCCCCTCGTCCCGCATCGCGTCGCGCACCATCGCCGCGGCCTTCTCGGTCAACCGCACCGGCGGCGCCGCCGCGCCCGATGCCCGCGGAGTGGAGTCGATCGTCCCAGACATCGTGAACCTCCCGGCCGAGCCAACTCGGCACTCGACAAAGTAGGTCGTCGGCCGCAGCGCGGCAAGCGACTCACTCCCCGAGGGTGCCCCAGGTGCGTCGCAGCGCCCGGTTGACGCCGCCGGCAGCGATGATCTCGCTGAAGGCCGTCGCGCTCGGCCGCGCCGTGCGCGTCCGCTCCGCCGCGGCGTAGTCGACCGCCCAGAGCCCGAAGCGCGGCGCGTAGCCCTCGGCCCACTCGAAGTTGTCGACCAGCGACCAGTGGTAATAGCCGCGCACGTCGACGCCGCGGGCCATCGCCGCCTGCAACGCCGTGACGTGCGAGACGAGGAAGGCCGGGCGCTGATCGTCGTCGGCGTCGGCGACGCCGTTCTCGGTCACCCGGATCGGCAGGCCGTAGGCGCTCGCGGCCACCAACGCGCGGGTGAAGCCCTCGGGGTAGATCTCCCAACCGAGTTCAGAGCGCGGCACCCCCGGGTCGTCGTTCTCGAGCGTCAACAGCGCCAGCTCGACCCCGGCGCCGGGAGGACAAGCAGGGTCGTCACACAAGGTGGCCAGCGAGTCGTAGACCATCATCCGGCCATAGTAGTTGATCCCCAGCCAATCGAGCCGACCTGCCAGCGACGGGTCGACGCCCTCCCCCGGCTCCTCGAGATCGCCGTCGGCGTTCAGATCGACCCGCCCGGCGGTGAGCGCCTGAAGGAACAGGTGGTTGAACAGCAGGTCCTGACGGGCCGCGCTCGCGACACATCGCGGGTTGTCCGGGTCGACCGGATCGAGGATGCGCCAGTGCTTGGCGATGCTCACCGCGGCGGCGACGCCGTCGCCGTCGGCGTCGACGAGATCGGCGCGGTGGAGCGCGTCGTAGGCGCGGGCGTGGGCGTGGGCCATCGTGAAGGCGGCGCGCAGCGTCGTCTCCGGCTTCAGCGTCGCGCCGGGCGGGAAGGCGCCGACCATGTAGCCGGCGAGCACCATGACGATCGGCTCGTTGATCGTCACCCACAGATCGACCTGGTCGCCGAGCTCGATCGCCATCGCGCCGGCGAAGCGCGCGAAGGCGTCGACGATCCCGGCCTCGCCCGGCGCTTGCCCCGGGTACCCCGCCCACCCGCCGAGGCCGTGCGGCGCGACCTCGAGGTCGTGCACCCAGATCGGCAGCGTGAAGTGCTGCAGCGTCACCATCGGCGTCAGGCCATGTGCCCGCGCGCTGCGTAGCACCGCACGGTAGTGGGCGATCACCGCGCCGTCGTAGACCCCCGGCGCCGGCTCGAGCTTGGCCCACTCGAGGCCGAGGCGCACGGCGTTGTGGCCCATCGCCGCGGCGGCGGCGAAGTCGGCGTCGAAGTGGGTCCAGCCGTCCGGCCCGTCCAGGTTCGACTCGCAGTCGGTCACCGTCTCGCCGGCGTCGCGCACGCCGTTGACCTCGTCGAGCACGCAGCGGGCCTCCCACTGCGCCCAGTCGCTCGTCCGGTTGTCCCCTTCGATCTGAAACGCCGCCGTCGCGCTGCCCCACTCGAAGCGCTCGTCGATCGCGCAGCAGCCGAGCTCGCGCGGCTCGGCGCAGCCGACCGCCGCCGTGACCACCAGCGCCGCGACGAACCTCTGGCTCATGCGCACCTCCCGCTCGGGCGCTCCGGTGTAACCTGGTAGCGCACATTTCTCAACCGCTGGCCGGGCGCGATCGGTCGTCGTCGGTACGGCGTCCAGCGACCTCCGGCGTCTGAGAAGACTCCGTGCGGTGGCGACCGCGCCGACAGACGGCGAAGGGGGGCTGCGCACAGGCCCGCGCAGGCGGGGATGTGAGGCCTTCCATGACCACCGGGGCCGTCGGTCGTGAGTGTTGCCCCACGCATCGTGCACCGCGCTGGCTCCCTCGGGCCGGATGCAGTACGCTGCCGCCCTGGTCGAGGAGCCGTCCGATGAACGCCTGGGCCGAGATCACCCGCCACGAGCTCGGGGTCGCGCTGCGCACACGGCGGGCCTTGTGGGTCGCCGCCATCTACCTCGGCAGCGCCATCCTCGCCGGGGTGGCGCTGGTCCTCTCCCTGCGTCTGGTCGAGCAGGAGGTGCTGGCCCGCCTGGTCGCCCAGGGCGCCAGCGCCGGCGACGCCGCCGGGACGATCTCGCTGCTCAGCGAGCCGGCCTTCCAGAAGCTGGCCGGCTTCTTCGCCGGCGTCGAGCCCGAACGGCTGGCCGAGCCGTTCCGACGCTCGCTGATCGTGCCGTTCTTCTTCTGGGGCTCGCTGACCTTTCTGCCCTTCGTCATCCTGCTGACCAGCTTCGACCAGGTGGCCGCCGATCTGCAGTCGCGCGCGATCTGCTACACCGCGGTGCGCTGCTCGCGCGCCAACATCCTGTTCGGCAAGCTGCTCGCCCAGACCATCCTCTTCGTCACGCTGACCGTCGCCGGCTCGCTCGCCTGGCTGCTTCTGGCCACCGGGCTGCTCGAGAGCTTCACCCTCGCCGACGCGGTCCCCGGCCGTCTGCGCATGACC
>JBFYZW010000413.1:0-6298 GCA_041309305.1 Deltaproteobacteria bacterium
CCGGGCCGTGCCGCGCTCGGCATCCATGACGTAGAAGTCGCCGCGCAGACAGTTGGCGACGGCGCGCGCCAGCTCCACCGCGTTGCCCTGCACCGCGAAGTCCAGGTCGTGGATCGGGCGCTCCAGGCAGGCGTCGCGCACCGCGCCGCCGACCAGCACCACGCGCCCGCGCGCCGCGAGGCGTTCGACCACGCGGCGCACCGCCTCGGGCATCGCCCGGTCCAGGCGGCGCCAGATCGTCCGTTCGCGCACGGTTTGACCTGCTTTCGCCGCCATGTTACCCCTTCTCGCCACCACCCGAGGAGGCGAGGATCATGCGCTCGCTCTTGTTCGGCATCGCCCTGGTCTGCATCGCGTCCCCCGCGTCGGCCCGCAACGTCGAGGCCGGTGAGCTGTGGGTCACCGGCGGCCCCGGCGCCGGCTTCAAGATGGGCTCGCCGCTCGGCGGCTCGGCCGGGTACCTGATGCTCATGGCCCAGGGAGAATACACCCTGAGCAGCTCCCTCGGAATCGTCGCCGGGCTGAACTACGGCCTCGCCGGGACGATGCCGCTGCGCCTGCGCGCCGGCGGCCGCTACCGCATCGCCGACCTCGACCTGCCGGTGGTCCCCTGGGCGCAGGCCCAGCTCTCGGTCGGCCGGCTGTTCGACGTCATCGGCGCGAACCTGACGACGCTCGGCGTGCACCTCGGCGGCGGCGCGGACTACTTTTTGACCGCCAGCCTTGCCGTCGGCGGCATGATCGGCGTCGAGCTCAGCTCGACCCTCGGCGAGCGCCCGGCCTTCTACGGCACGTTCGAGATCATGGCCCTCGCCTCCTGGTCGTTCGGCGCCCCGGCGGCGGCTCCGACGGAGGCCCCGGAGGCCGCACCGGCCGCACCGGCCGCGCCCCCGCCCGCCGCGGGCGGTTGACCAAGACACCGAGCGCGCGCCCCCTCCTTCCGCCCCGCGATCGCTGTCGCAATCTGCGACACCGCAGCTCGGCCGCTGACCTGATCTCGCCGATCTCGGCGCGGCGCAAACGATGCATCGCCGCCGCTCGCCGCGCGGCCTGTCGCCGCGCCCGCTCGGAGGTGCCTCGTGCGCTCATGCGTGCCCCGCTGGATCGATCTCGCCTGCCTCACCGCCGTCGCGGCCAGCGCCTGCGGCGAAGGGAACGTCCTCGTCCCCGCCGCGGTAGAACCGGAGGAGGACAGCATCGTCGGCGGCAAGCCGTTCGACGGCCTGCCGGCGGTCGGCGCGCTCACCTGGGCCGGCGAGCCGTTCTGCACCGCGACGCTGATCGGCCCGCGCACGCTGGTCACCGCCGCCCACTGCCTGCACGAGGCGGAGCCCGAGCGGCTCGCCTTCGCGATCGGGCCGGACGCGACCCGACCCGAGCAGAGCCTCCCGGTCGTCGCGCTGCGCCCGCACCCGGCCTTCGACCCGTACGATCTCGAGCACGACCTGGGCCTGGTCACGCTGGCCGCCGACGCGCCGGTCGAGCCGCTGCCCCGCCTGCCGGCGATGGACGCCTCCTGGGTCGGCACCGACCTCTTCTTCGTCGGCTACGGCGTGACCAACGGGACCACCGGGCGCGGCGCCGGACGCAAGCGGGCGGTCTGGATCGCGGTCAGCCACGTCGAGCCGACGACGTTCGAGTACGACGATCCGGAGCGCAACACCTGCTACGGCGACTCCGGCGGGCCCGCCTTCCACGTCGACCGGGAGGGCCACCACCTGCTCGCCGGGGTGACCTCCTGGGGTGACCGGCGCTGCACGCAGTTCGGCGTCGACACCCGCCTCGACGCCTATCGCGCCTTCCTCGACGCCGCCCTCCCCCCGCCGCCAGCCGCCGCGCCGGCCGACGACCCTCCGGCCGACGACCCTCCGCCCGCGGACTCCCCCGCGCCCGACCCGCCGGCCGACGACGCGCCGCCCGCGGGCGGGCAGGAGATCGAGGGCGTGAGCTTCACCGCCGCCGAGGCGGCGGCGGTGCTGGCCCTGGTCAACAACGCGAGCGAGGAGGAGCTCGACGACCAGGTCGGCCTCGACAGCCGAGCCGCGGCCAACATCGTCGCCGCCCGCCCCTTCGCGACGCTCGCCGAGCTCGCCGCGGTGCCGTACGTCGGCCCGACCGCGCTCGCCAAGCTGAAGGCCTACGCCGGCGCCGCGTGAGCGGGCAAGCGGAAAATGCCATATTGACTTACGGCATTGCGTACAGCATCCTCGGGGGGATGGGCCGGATCCGCAAGATCACCGTGCACGTCTCGGACGAGCTCTTGCGCCGCGCACGCGAGACCACCGGCGAGGGGATCACCCCCACGGTCCGGCGCGGGCTCGAGCTGGTCGCGGCGGGCCGCGCCTATCGAAAGCTCCGCGCGCTGCGCGGTCGGGTCGAGCTCGGCCTCGACCTCGCCCGCCTGCGCGAGGACCGCTGATGCTGGCGGTCGATACGAGCACCTTCGCCGCCTTCCTCGCCGGCCTCGAGGGTCGCGACGTCGCGCTGCTCGACGCGGCGCTCGCCGACCAGACCGTGGTGCTGCCCCCGGCGGTCCTCGCCGAGCTGTGGAGCGCGCCCCACCTCGAGCCGGCGGTCGCGGCGTTGTTCGCCGACCTGCCGACCCTCACGCTCTCGGACGGCTACTGGCAGCGGGTGGGCAAGCTGCGGGCCGAGGCCCTGCGCCGGGGCCGGCGCGCGCGTCTCGCCGACGCCCTGATCGCCCAGTCGTGTCTCGACCACGACGTGCCGCTGTGCACCCGCGACGCCGACTTTCGCGGCTTCGCCGGCCGCGGTCTGATGGTGGTGCCGTAGCCTGCCCATGGCGGCAGGTGGCGCCCCCGAGAGGATTCGAACCTCTGGCTTACAGGGATGAGGAATCCCGGCGCGGGGCTCAGCGCAGCACGGCCTCGCGGCCAAGGCGGACGACGAGTAGCTCGCGGTACCGAGCAGCCGCCTTCACCTGCAAGAGTTCGAGCGGATTGGCCGCGTCCGTGACTGGCGACGCGGTGACCGACATCGTCGCACGCTCGGCGTCGAAGGCGGCCAGATCATCGTTGCTCAGCGTGAGGGCGCGCGGCGTGACGACGAAGACATGGTCAGCGAGCGGTCGTCCACGGCCGATGACGAACAGTTGCGCGTTCGGGAACACCGCGGCGATCGTCGCCGCCGCGGCGCTGACCGCCGCTCCCCCCGGCTCGGCGAAGACGTTGATCACCAGGCTGCCTCCGGACCGAATTCTGGCGGCCAGCTCGCCGAGCGCCTCGACGGTGAGCAGATGGGCCGGATTGGTGCCGCCGGTGAAGCAGTCGTGAACGACGAGGTCGTACTGTCCAGAGAGCGATCTCAGCTCCCGACGTGCGTCACCGACGCGCACCACCGTGAGCGCGCTCGGGTCGAAGCCGAAGTGGCGCGTCGCGAGGTGCACGACGCCCGCGTCGAGCTCGATCACCTCAACCGCGTGCCCGCGATCGGCGAGCCGCCGGGGAAGGAAACCCGCCCCGAGCCCGATGACGAGCACCCGCCCCGCGGGCGGGAGCAGCTCTTCGCGATCGGTTAGCGCCGCTGCGAGCTTCAAGTAGGGGAACACCGGCGCATCGGAGGTCGCGAAGCGCGCCCCGATCACCGAGGCATCGGCGACCAGCCAGCGCAAACCGTTGGCCGAGTCGTCGAGCACACGCAGCCGGCCGTAGAGGCTCTCGCGCACCTCGCGGACGCGATAGCCAGCCGGCTCGGCCGGCCGTCCCGCGAGGAGCGTCGCCGCCAGAACCAAGCCGAGCGCCGTGACGACCGGCCCCCAATCGCGCCGCCGCCCGACGCGCCACCATAGCCCCGCCCCGGCCAGCGCGAGGCCCCCGGCGACGAGGAGAAGCGCGGCCGGCGTGCCGACGAAGGGGACAAACACGAACGCGGTCAGGAGCGTCCCTGCGACGCTCCCGGCGGTGCTCCACGCCAAGGCCCAGCCGGTGACGCGGCCGACCGCCGCCTGCTCGACCGCGAGCAGCCGGATAGCGATCGGTCCGAGGGTCGCGATCGCCACCAGCGGCGGCGCGAACAACAACGTCGCGGCGCCGATCGCCGCGGCGTGCAACCCCAGCGGTTCGACCAGCACAAGCACCGGGTAGCGCAGCAACTCAATCGAGGCGACCCAGGTCCCGGCGGCGATCAACGGCGCGAAGACGAACGCGGGACGCGGGCGATCGGCGATCCGTCCACCGATGACGTAGCCAACCGCCAGCGCGGTCAGTGTCACCGAGATGAGCGCCGCCCACACCACGAGGCTGGCGCCATAGACCGGCGTGAGCAATCGCGCGCCGAGCACCTCCAGCGCCATCGTCGCCGCGCCGCAGCCGCTGATTGCCGCGTACAAGGTCCACGACGAGACGAGCGGCGCGCCCGGCAATGCCGCCTCCCTACGATGAGCACGGTCTTCCATCATCTTGCCCGTGGGCCGCGTCACTCGAGCGGCAGGAGAGCGACGAAGACGTCTGTCTCGCCGCGGCTCGTCTCGATGACGCCGCCAAAATCGACCGTCAGGGAGAAGCTCCCGGACACGGCGAGCGCACACAGCCAACCTGATGGGCAGGGCCGGTCCCGCGGGTCGTTGGGGTTGCACTCGGTCGCGTAGACGGGCTCCCCGGCGAAGCAGCGCGGCAAAGCCGCAGCGGTCGAGATCAACACCAGCGACCATGGTCGGATCGTCGTCACGGACCAGGCCCCCTGAGCAGATGCTCCGTTCGCACCGTGCGTGTTAATCGACGCCGGGACCCGGGTCAACCAGCGCCACCGGGTCGACGGCTCGGGCCGGCAGCAGGAGACCCACGAGCCCGCCCCGCCCGGGCTACCTGCCCATGGCGGCAGGTGGCGCCCCCGAGAGGATTCGAACCTCTGGCTTACAGGGATTAGGAATCCCCAGCTCTATCCACCTGAGCTACGGGGGCGCGCGGGCTGGACTGTAGAGCCGGCCCCGAGGAGCGTCAATACGTGATGAGCGCGTGCACCGGCAACGGGACGAGCTTCTGCCGACCGGCGAGCGCGGCGAGCTCGACGACGAAGCACAGCTCGACCACCTCGGCGCCGCAGCGGGTGCACAGGTCATACGCGGCGCGGGCGGTGCCGCCGGTGGCGATGAGATCGTCGAGGATGACCACGCGGTCGCCTTTGGCCAGCGCGTCCTGGTGGATCTCGAGCACGTCCTCGCCGTACTCGAGCGCGTACGCGGCGCGGTAGGTGGCGACCGGCAGCTTGCCCGGCTTGCGGATGACGACCAAGCCGGCGCCGAGCGCGTGGGCGAGCGGCGCGGCGAAGATGAAGCCGCGGCTCTCGATGCCGGCGACGTGGGTGACCTTGCCGGCGTACCGTTCGCGCAGCACCGCGATGATCCGGGCGAAGGCGGCGGCGTCCTTGAGCACCGGGGTGATGTCGCGGAAGAGGATGCCGGGCTTCGGGAAGTCGGGAACGGCGCGGATGAGCTCGCGGACGCGTTGCATGCCCGGCAGCGTACCATCGGCCGGGCGGCCGACCAACGGTGGCGCGACCAGCGCGGCGCTGCTATGCAGGGCCGGTGAAGCAGCGCGACAAGCAGCACGACAAGCAGCGGAGCGGACGCCGCCGGCCCGCGTTCGTCAAGAGCAAGGCGAAGCCGGCGCTGGCCGGGGTGCTCGGGCTGCTGCACAAGCTCGGCCTGACCGATCAGGTGCGCAAGCTGCGCATCAGCGCCGCCTGGGCGCAGGCGGTTGGGCCCGAGATCGCCGCGCGCACCGAGCCGCAGAGCTTCCGCCGCGGCGTCCTGGTCGTCCGCTCGGCCTCGGCCGCCTGGCAGAACGAGCTGACCTTCCTCAAGGCCGAGATCATCGCCAAGGTCAACGAGGCGCTTGGGGGCAAGAAGGCGGTCACCGACCTGCGCGTCATCGCCGGCCAGATCAGCCGCCACCGGGCGCCGCCACCTCCGCCGCCCTGGGTCACCGCTCGCCCGACCGCCGAGGACCTCGAGGTGGCCGCCGACGCCGCGCAGGCGATCGACGACCCGGAGCTGCGCAAGCAGTTCGAGCGCGCCCTGCTGCTCGACCGAAGGCGCCGGCGACTCAGGACGGAGTAGGCTGGCGCAGCAGCCGCCGGACCTCGGCGCTGTAGGCGCGGCCCTCGGCGCCGTGCACGATGAGCGGCGGCTCCTCGACCCGCGCGCCCGACTCGCGCCCGGCGCAGAGCAGCACGTGCCCAGGCGGCGCGCCAGGCCGGGGCACGACCAGGCGGCGGCGCGACACCACCAGCTCGTTGGCGGCGAACAGCTCCCCCAACTCCTCCGCGCGGGCCGCCGGGA
>JBFYZW010000414.1:0-3395 GCA_041309305.1 Deltaproteobacteria bacterium
TGCCCGAGGTAGCGGGTCCGTCGACCTCGAGGCGCGGCAGCGGCGGGAGCGCCGGGGGCTCGATCGCCTCGGGCGGCGGCAGCGGCGCGAGGCCGGCGCGATAGGCGGCGAACAGCTCGCCGAGGGTGTCGGGCAGCTCGCGCCAGCCGGAGGGCTTGCGCGGCTGGGCGCGGCCGATGCGCCAGGAGTCCAGCTCCGGCAGCTCGGTCGAGCGGCCGAGGTCCGCGGTCGAGAAGGAGAAGGCGGCCCCGGTCCAGTCCTCCCCGGTGCGCTGGGCGCACAGGGCGCGCAGGACCAGCTCGGCCTCGTTCTTTCCCTCGAGCACGCGCAGCTCGTACTCCGGGACCCACGCCGCGCCCGGCACCAGGTAGCTGAGCTCGAGCGCGAGCGGCGCGCCGGCGGCGCAGCCGTCGAGCGAGAGGTGCACCGCCTTGCGCACCGCGCCCTGCTCGGCCTGCTCGGTGTCGCTCGCGCGCGCCAGCCGGTCCCGCGCGTCCTCGAGCGCCTCCGCGAGGTCGCGCGCCTCCTGCTCGAGGCGCAGAAGCTCGCTCCGCAGGGCGCCGCTCTCCTGCCGGACCCACCCGGCGAGGCGCAGCCAGGCCGGCATCGGCGCCAGCGGTTTGAAGGCCAGCCCCTCGGGCAGCTCGGTGCCCGAGACCCGGCCGGGCTTGAGCAGCTCGAGCTGCTGCAGCGCCGCGCTCGCCCGCGCGGCCGAGAGGCGCGAGGCCTCGAGCTGCCGGGTCAGCCGCCGGACCTCCTCCTCGCTCGCGCTGCGCAGGGCGCGGTCGCGGCCCGCCAGCTCCCACGCGACGCGCAGGTCGGCGACCCGCGCGCGCCCGTCGAGCACCCGCACGCGGACCGAGTCGTCGAGGAGCTTGATCGGCAGGCCGCCGACGCACAGCGCGGCGCGGCCGGCGGGCGGCGCGTCGAGCCTGGCGCGCCGGGTGACGAGCGCCTGGTTGCGGAACACCTCGACCCGGTCGATGGTGGCGGCGAGGGTTGGGCAGTCGCTCATGCGGCCTCCTCCGGTGCGGGCGGGCAGGATTGCCGGAACCGGGCGCGGGATCAAGGGGGGTAGCCGTGGGTGTGCGCCGGGGTGTATGTCCTTGTGCCCGTCGCCCATGGGAGGTCGCCGATGGAAATCAAAGGAAACCGACCGATTGGCGAGCCGCGGCCGGGGGTGGTGCTCGAGGGGAGCCCGAAGGCGGTCGGCGTTAAGACCGCCACCGACGCCGTCGGGCCGGCCGCGGTCCAGTCGGCGGCCGAGGTCGCCGCGACGCTTCCGCCGCCCAGCGCGCCGGCGGTGGCGCTCAGCGAAGCGGCGCTGCGCGGCGCCGAGTCCTTCGCCGCCCAGCTCGAGACCGTGGGGCAGACGCCCATCTCGAGCGATGATCTGACCGCCGCCTTCCTCAAGCTGCAGGTCGGCACCGACCGCCAGGAGTGCGACTACACCGAGACGTTGGCGCTCGTGAAGCACCTTCTGGCCAAGCTGGCGATCAGCAACGCCCGGCAGATGGACCGACTGCTCGGCAGCAACTCGGAGGTCCAGGCGGTGCTGCGGGCGATCCTCGGCCAGCTCGAGCGCGACCTGGCCAAGGCCTTCGCGAAGCTCGAGGAGCTGCAGCGCAAGACGTTGGAGCAGAAGGCCGAGAAGCGCGAGGACCGGGACGACAAGGCGGTCGGCGAGGAGGAGCGGGCGCGCAAGCTCGGCAAGTCGAGCCTGAAGGCGATGAGCGCCGCCGCCGGCGCCGAGGTGAGCAGCGCGGTGGCCACCGCCGATCCGAGCGGCACCGCGACCACCGTCGCCGGCCTGGTCACGCGCCTGGTGGCCGGCAGCCACGACCTGGCCGGCCGGCGTCTCTAGGCCTCTACATCGGCGCGCCGT
Source organism: Deltaproteobacteria bacterium (assembly GCA_041309305.1). GTDB lineage: Bacteria > Myxococcota > XYA12-FULL-58-9 > XYA12-FULL-58-9 > XYA12-FULL-58-9 > JBFYZW01. The sequence continues at coordinate 1,886 of JBFYZW010000414.1, forward strand.
ACAGCCGATCCTCGTCCTCGTCGCGCACCAACCGGAGCGGCGTCGCGTGGGTCGTGTGCTCCTCGGCCGGGAACGTGCCCGCCTGCACCTCGCGCTGGAACTCGGCGAAGGCCGCGCCGATCACGCCGTGGAGGTCAGCGTAATGTTTGACGAACTTCGGTTTGAACTGGGGGTTCATGCCGAGCAGGTCGTAGCCGACCAGCACCTGGCCGTCGCAGGCCGGGCCGGCGCCGATGCCGATGGTCGGGACCGCCACCGCCGCGGTGATCTCGTGCGCCACCTCGGCCGGGATGCTCTCGAGGACGATCGCGTAACAGCCGGCGGCGGCGAGCGCCTGGGCGTCGGTGAGCAGCTGGCGCGCGGCGGCGGCCTCGCGGCCTTGCACGCGGAAGCCGCCCAGCGCGTGAACGCTCTGCGGCGTCAGACCGACGTGCCCCATCACCGGGATCCCCGCGGCGACCAGGCGCTCGACGGTCGGCGCCATCCGCTCGCCCCCCTCCAGCTTGACCGCGTGCGCGGCGCCTTCCTGCAGCAGGCGGCCGGCGGAGTGCACCGCTTGCTCCGCGGAGACCTGGTAGCTGAGGAACGGCAGGTCGGCGACCAGGTGCGCTCGCCGCGTGCCCCGGGCTACCGCGGCCGTGTGGTAGAGGACGTGCTCGAGGGTGACCGGCAGGGTGTTGGGGTGGCCTTGGATGACCATGCCGAGCGAATCGCCGACCAGCAGGATGTCGGCGCCGGCGCGGTCGAACAGCGCCGCGAAGGTCGCATCGTAGGCGGTGACCATCACCAGGCGGGGGCCCTGGTGCTTGCGTTTGCGGATGTCGAGGGTGGTGATCGGCTTGTCACTCATCGGCGGCTCCGTCTCGGTCCTCGTCGGATCCGAGCGGCAAAGGCCCAACGCACACGGTCGCCACGGGCTCGGCGCTGATGCCTCGCGTCACCGGCCCAGGTCCCAGCTCACGTCGTACCACATCCGTCGCGCCAAGGGGAGGGGTCAGGACTCGACACTTTACATATTCCCCGGGCGCCGGCGTCAGCTGGGTGCGGCGGCCAGCCATTGCTCGATCCAGGCGCGCAAGGAGGGGTGAGGAGACTTCTCCACCCGCCGGATCGTCGAGGCGACGTGAACGGCAGACATCTCGAGCTCACGGCCGATCTCGAGCTGGGTCAGCGGGGTGGCGCGAGACAGGGCCCACGCGGCGAAGCGGCGCGCGGCGTTCGCGCCGCGCCCCCGACCGGCCCGGCGCAGCTCTGCCCGGTTGACGCCGGTCAGCGCGGTGATCCGGGCCATCGTCTCGTCGACCGTGGGCCAATCCTCCGCGACCTTGCGGTCCCTGATCGTGGCGGTGTGCAGCGTCCACGGGTGCGGCCGGTCGGCTGAGCTGAGCCAACCGCTCTCGGCGTCGAACCGCTCCGGCCAGGGGATCGAGCCCTGGCGGACCGCGTGGATGAAGTCGGCGAACGCGGCCCGCCCACCGGCCAGGTGGAGGAGGGTCTCGCGGTTCATCCA